>CAIPPO010000098.1 GCA_903866915.1 uncultured Mucilaginibacter sp.
AACCCCAAACCCCTAAAGGGGCTTTCTCTTAATCCCAGATTCCGCAATAGCGATAAAATGCCTAAATTGGCCTTTAAATTCTAATGCGTAGCAATAGAGAAATTAAGCCATGGAATTCGATATAAGCTATACCAGCAAAGAGATTACGCCTTGGGGCGGAATGGTATTTTTGGAGCAAATGTTGCAGAAAACGGGCTTTCGTGATCTTGTTGACAATAATCCTGACTTGCCGGTGTCCGGCTCTAACCGTGGCTACAAAACATCAACCATTATTGAGGGGTTTATTACCAGTATCTGGTGTGGGGCTAATCGTTTTTTGCATACCGAAGTTACCCGCCATGATGCAGCTTTAGGTAAAATATTCGGATGGCCGCGTACGCCAGGGCAGGATACTTACAAACGATTCTTTGGTAAATTTACCCAATCCACCAACCAGTCCGTAAGCGACTATTTTTATACATGGATATTCGACAATCTTAAGTTCGACAACTTTACTTTGGATATCGACTCGTCTGTAATGACCCGGTACGGACAGCAGCAAGGAGCTAAAAAAGGGTATAATCCGCAAAAAAAAGGTCGTAACTCGCATCATCCGCTGATTGCATTTATTGACGATGTGAAGGTGGTTGCCAATATGTGGCTGCGAAGTGGTGACACCTCGTCGGCTAATAATTTTCTTGCATTTCTTGAAGATACTTTGTCGAAGCTGAAAAATAAATCTATAGGTCTGATCCGCCTTGACAGCGGGTTTTGCCAATCCGATATCTTTGATCACCTGGAACAAAAGCAGATTGATTATATTGTTTCTGCAAAGTTTACCCACCCAATACAGCGACTCATAGCCGGGAAAAAAGGATGGATGATGTTGGATAACGGTATAGAGATATGTGAACAAATCCACCAGGCATCTGTTTGGCAAAAGCCTCGCCGGATTGTGATCGTAAGGCAAAAGATAAAAGACCGCCCGCAGGCAACAGGGAGGCAGTTAAAGCTTTTTAAAGATAACGAAGAGCATCAGGGCTACCGCTATTCAGCTTATGTGACCAACCTTAGGTTTGCAGCATCTGATGTTTGGCGCCTGTACCGTGGCCGTGCCGAAGCTGAAAACAGAATCAAAGAATTGAAGTATGATTTTGGCTTCGACAGCTTTAACCTCAATAGTTTTTATGCTACTGAGGCTGCGTTGACCTTTGCAATGATTGCTTATAACCTCATGGCATTATTCAGGACATTTATATTGCAGGAAAAAACACAGAAAACACTTTCCACCCTACGTTACAGAACATTTGCGATTGGTGCTTATTTTGAAAAAATCAATGGTAAACTCGTGCTTAAAATAGCTTTGAGTAAAAAAAGACGGGCATGGTTTTCCGGCCTCTGGAACTACTCAAAAGAGTTCGATTACCCTTTCGTGCTATCTAATGCGTAATCCGGGATTAGTACTTGTATTGTAGGTAGTTACATACTGCTGCACATTGGTTACTACCGGGAAAGCAGGAAAAGGCAGGCTGGCACCGCCGGCAGGTAGAGGAAC
>CAIPPO010000099.1 GCA_903866915.1 uncultured Mucilaginibacter sp.
AAACTGGTATCCATGCGCTTTGGGAAAGCCGCCTCCCGGAATTGTTCAGCAACAGATACTACTACAACGTAGGCAAGGCACATTATATCGATAACCCGTTGAATGAAGCTTTCAAGATATGCCGGGCATCGTTTAAATGCATTGATTCTGTTTTGTTGTTCGAAAAAATAATCAGCAAAAAATATCCGGCTGATAAAAAATATGAATTGATAAAGCGTAACGGCAAAACTGCCAGGGATTTTTCAAAAGCCTATGCAAAAGCCTATGATGCCAGCTTGAAAGGAATGGTGGAAAGACGGATGCGCTCGTCGATCTTAGAAACCGGCAGCTTTTGGTACTCGGCCTGGGTGGATGCCGGGCAGCCTGATCTGAACAAATTGATAGCGAAACCTTTATCATTAGGTGAAAAGCAAAAAATGCGAAAGGAAGGCACTTTGTATAAAGCCGGGAAAGTGTTAGCTTTAACACATTAATCATGCTCCGTAAAAAAACCGCAGCCCTTACCGACAAAAAAAATGTCATCCGCTGGCGCAGTCACGAGCCTACCCGCCTCGAAACGTTCAGTGATGCCGTATTCGCATTTGCGGTTACGCTGATCATTGTTTCGCTTGAAGTACCTAAAACATTTGATGAGCTTTTCGAGACCATGAAAGGTTTTGTGGCTTTTGGTGCCTGCTTTGCTATTTTGTTCCTGATCTGGAACAGTCAGAATATATTTTTCCGGCGCTTCGGGCTGACGGATCCCTGGACCACCGCCCTGAACGGTGCCTTACTTTTTGTGGTACTTACCTATACCTATCCCTTAAAATTCCTGTTTACACTTGTATTTTCGGGCAATACCTTTGTCGACCATGGCCGTTATATGCCGATGATCAGCGATGCACAGGTGCCTACGCTGATGTACGTTTACGATACCGGATACCTGGTGATTTACATGT
Organism: uncultured Mucilaginibacter sp.; assembly: GCA_903866915.1. Lineage (GTDB taxonomy): Bacteria > Bacteroidota > Bacteroidia > Sphingobacteriales > Sphingobacteriaceae > Mucilaginibacter. Next base: position 939 of record CAIPPO010000099.1, read on the forward strand.
TATTTTACCTGATGTACCGCCACGCCCGAAACCAGGCCGAAAGGCTTGAATTAACTGCCTACGAGCTTTTTGAAACGAAAACCCAGATGTATATCATCCTGATCAATGTATTTATTGGTTTACTGGGAATTGCCGTTACCTGGATTCTTCCTTTCGAAATGAAAGGCGCTTCCGGCTATACCTATATGGTGATACCAATAGTTTACTTTGTTTTCTTCAGGTTACGGGACCGCAAATCAAAGAAACAGTTCAGGGTTGTTATTTAGTCGATTTTTTTTTCGAAACGCGACTATTAATCCAGGCTACAACAGGTGGCAGCAGCGAAACGGCGATGATAGCCAGTGCGATCAATGAGAAATGGTTTTTGAAAAAAGGTATATTTCCCAGCCAAAATCCCGAAAAAAGAAAGATCAGTATCCAGGAGGCGCCACCGATCAAGTTATACAGGCTATACCGCAGGAAAGGCATACGCCCTACCCCGGCAACAAAGGGAGCAATAGTACGGATGATGGGCATAAAGCGACTCAGGATTATCGATTTGCCGCCATGCTTGTCGAAAAAAGCTTTGGTTTGTAAATAATAATCGAGTTTCAGTATCTTATTTTCAGGTTTAAACACTTTAGGGCCGAGGTAATTGCCGGCCATGTAATTAACCGTATTGCCGGTGAAAGCTGCTATAACTAAAATCAACGCCAGCAGGTAAATATTTAAACCGGTGTTGCCCGCAGCTATTAATGCGCCCGCAGCAAATAACAAGGAATCACCGGGTAGAAACGGCGTCACAACAAATCCTGTTTCCGCAAAAATGATCACAAATAAAATGAGGTAGGTCAATGCATGATACTGGGCAATGATAGCTTCGAGGTGCTTATCAATATGCAGGATAAAGTCGAACAGGCTTTTGATGAATTCCAATTTTTTAAACTTTTGGCAAAAATATAAATAAAAGACAGATTACTTATTAGTTATTGCGCCCATCGCGAAAGCAAGGCTATCGGTATGACCAACAAGACCATAACTATACAGCGTGTAAAGGTGGCCGTCCTGTACGGTAACATTGGGCAGCGTCCCGATAACAGCGGTGTTGGTGCCGGTTTGAAAAACCTGGAAATTATAGTTTCCAGCAGGCATTTCGATGTACTTTGATACGCTTTTATAGGTTAAATTAGTAAAACCCGGATCAAGGTAACCGTTGGCAACGATGTCAAAACCCGGCGACTGCGGTGAGGCATTAAGGAACCGAACTTTGGCCCGACCAATAGCAGGCGGGGCGGAAGTATCCGTTAAAAACACGTCACTGATACTGTTATCTGATTTCAATCCGGTTATAAACAGGGTGTATTTACAATTAGCTACCAATTTATCATTGCGAACGAGGATATTTCCCTGGATGGCCCCCGTGTTGGTCAGCTGATTAGGCGACGACCTCATCTGGAACGGCGTATCAATTGAAGTCAGGTTAAAATACCCCGAAGGCGCAGCATAAAAAAAGTTGTAGTTGTTGTAAATGTTATAGTCGACGTAAAGGCTCACCGGGCCCAATGCAGGGCTTAGGTTAATCACCTCGTATTGTATATTTAAGGAAGTAGCATTTTTGGTGCTGGTTTTACCGCAGGATGAAATAAACGGTGCTATAATCACACCCGTTAACAACATAAAAAGTACAGCCTTTATTCCGCCATTGCTCTTTTTACTCATCTTTCTTAATTATAATTGATCATTACAGCAAGGCTTAGAGCCGAGCTACCTGTGCCATTTAATTTGCCGGTTGTATAAATGGTATACGATCTGCCCTGCAGCAAAGCTACAGTTCCGCTTGCAACCGGCGTTGATGAACCGGATGGATAAAGTGTTACCGGCGCAACACTGCCGGTATCTGCCAAGCGGAAACCACTGGCCGCACCAAAACCCAGCCCGCTAAATTTTGATGCACTACCTACAACCAGGTCATAACTGGCTGTGCCTGGCGAAGCATTCACAAAACGCACCTTGCAAGTACCCTTTATGGTATCGGCTTTCAACGAATCAATTGTTTTAAAAGCCAGACTGGCAGATTCGCCGGCAATAAACAGCGAATAATAATGTGCGGTATCCAGATTTAATGGTAGGCTAAATAGTGGTTGTATAGTGCCCCCCGCGGTATTGAACACTTTTTTTACCTGGTAAGTTTGTGCAAATGCCAAAACACCAACATAGCCTGAAGCCACCTGCGGATACAAGTTGGAGTTGCTGTTGAGCCGGGTTCCGTTCATATAATAGTTTACACTATCGGCAGAAGCGTTCACAAAATTAAGGAAGGTAGTATGGTTTACTATGGGCGCATCACTGCTTTTTTTACAGGCTATCAAGCCCGTTAAAAAAACACCAAATAGTATTACATATAGCCTGGTATTCATCTTTATAATTGCTATAATAACTGTTATGCACGCACATTTGTTATTACAGTGAACAAAAAAGTCCGGGTTTTACGCCAGACTCTGGATTTGGATTTATAATTTAAGTTTAACAAAGCCGCTTTAAGGCAGCAAGGTTAAGCATAACTATTCAGCATTACGGGCATAACCAGCATCAGCACATCTTCATTCTCATCGCCACCCTGCGGCAACAATAAACCTGCACGATTTGGTGTCGACATTTCCAGCAACACTTCTTCGCTACCCAGGTTCTTCAGCATTTCTATCAGGAACCGGGCGTTGAAACCAATTTCCATATCATCACCATCATACTGGCAGGTTAAACGTTCGTGCGCCTCATTGGCAAAATCAATATCTTCTGATGATATATTTAATTCGCTACCGCTGATTTTCAACCTCACCTGGTGGGTGGTTTTGTTGGCATAAATAGCAACACGACTCAACGAACCTAAGAAAGCCTGGCGGTCTATAATCAGCTTGTTCGGGTTATTTTGCGGGATAACCGCTTCGTAATCCGGGTAACGCTCGTCTATTAAACGGCATACCAGGTTAATATTACCGAATTTAAAGAAGGCACTTGTACTGTTATACTCCACCGAAACATTAACATCATCCGAAGGCAATGCCGATTTCAATAAGTTTAGCGCCTTTTTAGGCAGAATGAAGGAGGTGGTACTGGCGGCCTTAGCATCTTTACGACGGTAGCGCACTAATTTATGGGCATCAGTTGCTACAAAGGTGATATACTGGGTAGATAGCTGGCAGTAAACTCCCGTCATTGCCGGGCGCAACTCGTCATTGCTAACGGCGAAAATGGTTTTGTTGATCGCCTCAGCCAAAACCGAAGCAGGCAAATTTACCGAAGACGCATTCTCAACAACCGGAATTTTCGGGAAGTCTTCGCCGTTTTCGCCGCTCAGTTTGTATTTACCGTCGCCGGCATTGATTTCTATCGCAAATGTGCTGTCGTCTATCGAAAAAGCAATGGGTTGCTCGGGTAGCGACTTCAGGGTATCCAGCAGGATGCGTGAAGGTATGGCAATACGGCCATTTTCCTTGGCTTCAACGCTGAGCGAAGTGGTCATGCTGGTTTGAAGGTCGGTAGCCGATATGGTTAAGTTCCCATCCTTTATCTCAAATAAAAAGTTTTCCAGAATTGGTAATACTGTGCTATTGCTTAGCGCACCGCTAACCGATTGCAATTGCTTGAGTAAAGTGGACGTTGAAACTATAAATCTCATATATATGAACAGTGTTTATCAACCAAAAGTATAAAAATTAATGGGCATACTTCCGCCTGCGAATATAATGTTGAAAAATAGCAAATACTAACACAAATGCCAAGGGAATAAGGTTATTTATTACCTGCCAGTACAGTTTTTCGCTGCGTATTTTGGCCCGGTCGAGCAACCTGGTCTGAAACTCTTTTGCACGCAGACTGATCAGGCCCGAATCATCGGTCAGGTAATCGGCTATATTCAGTAAAAGGTTTTTGTTGGCATAGGTTTGTCCCCCGTCGCGGTCATATCCCAATGGATAAGCTGAGCCTTGTGCCAGGTCGTTCTTAAAGATATCGCCATCACTGATCACAATCATTTTTGTCGGCTTGCTTTCCGTCAATGGTTCCACTTTTTCGGTAAATCCTTCCGGGATGGGCCGGTTCAGAAAGTCGGATCTGAATTTGCCTTCCAGCAATACCCCCAATGCTTTTGGTGCCCTGATAAAATCCTTCGGATCGGGTTCCTGCTCCAGTGCCTGCAAGGAAACCATGTAAGGCGTATTGAATTTTTTATTGTGATTGGATGAACTAAGTAAGACTGTCTTTTTTACATCCTTTATCGCCAGCGTATCAATGGTGCTGACGAATTGCGTCCGTATACCATCCAGGTTTTTCACAATAGGATGCTTCGATTCGGGCACAATTACCGGGTAAAATAACCAGGGCCGCGTTAATATCTGAGGTTGCCCGCCAACATTACCGGTTACTACCGCTATAGGCGCACAGCTCATGTCGGCTACCAGGTCGTAGTTGATGCGCACGCCATAAACAAATAGCTGGTCATCCAGATTCAATTGTTTGTTAAAGGCCAGCTGTTCGCCACCATGTCCCTGCAGGCTGTCCAGTTCGGCGCTTACCTGATCGATGGTCCACAATACCCTGCCGCCATTCATCACAAACTGGTCTATCTTAAATTTCTCCAGTTCAGTAAAGGGCTTCTCAGGTTTAGGCACTACCAGTAATTTCAGGTGCTGTAGCGCAGCCAGCGGTATTTTATCCAGGTCAATACGACCTACCACAAAGCCATCTCCCAAAGCATTGAATGCGCCTTTCAATTGCAGATCGTTCAATTCATTATGTCCTTCGGTAAAACCAACCAGGGGCTTACCACCTGAGGTTAGCTTTTTAATGGCCGAAGCAAAGCTGTACTCCAGGTTTTGAATAGCTTCTTTGGCACCCTCCTCTTCACGCTGGGCATCCATACGCGATTGCAGCAGGTTAACCACAATGCCCTGCCCATTGTATTCTATCAGCGCCTCGGGGAACAACAATATCTGGGTTACACCATTATCGGTGGGCACACCAAAAGGCTGTCCGCTTAGTCCTTTGGCGTCCAGCGAGTCGTAAACGGCTCTTTGGGCACTATCAGGCAAACTTTTGATATTGGCTACCGGGTCAATAAACTGGTAAGATAAATTACCGTGCGAATAGGCTTCCAGGTCGGTCACCATATCGCGGGTGGCACGCTGTAATCTTTTGGCCCAGTTAGGGAAATTTTCGCCTTTTAAAAATATAGTGACTTTGATAGGCTGGTTGACCTTACCCAAAATTTGCTGACTGATGGGCGATATGGTAAAACGCTTTTCCTTAGTATAATCAAAACGGGTAAAAGTGAGTGTCGATAAGAAAGCAGCGGCTATAACTATACCGGCAGGCAGCAGCAGACCTTTAACCTGCTTTTCTCTTTGCAATTTAACAACCAGCAAGCAGGCCAGCAAAAACAGTGCACTCAGGCATACAAAATAGGCCAGGTCGCGGGTATCCAGCACACCGCGGCTAACTGAATCGTAATACTCGGTAATACCTAATGCCGGCAGATTTAAATTTTGGAGGATGGGGAGCGGACTCAACAGATCGAACCCGGAGTAAAAGAAAAAACACGATGCCGCGGCAATGGTAAAGGCAATGATCTGGTTTTTACTGACCGCCGATGCAAATAAACCAATGGCAACAAAGCACGATCCCAGCAAAAACAAACCGATATAGGAGCCGATGACAGCACCGGTATCAACATTCCCCTTTGGTGCTCCTAACTGGTAAACCGAATAATAATAAACCAGCGTAGGCAGCAATGCAAAAAGCACCAGCACCACCGAAGCAAAGTATTTGCCGAGGATGATCTGCGCATCTGTCAATGGGCGGGTAAGCAATATCTCGATGGTACCTTCCCGTCTTTCTTCAGCTACCGAACGCATGGTGATGGCAGGTATCAGGAACATGAACAGGTAAGGCGTCAAACTGAACAAGCTATCCAAACCTGCATAACCATAAGCCAGAATACTGGTTGATGGAACAACCCATAATAAAAGACCGGTGCCTAGTAAAAATATACCTATAGTTACATAGGCCACCAACGAACTGAGGTAGGAGGATATTTCCTTTTTTAGAATGCTATACACTGTAAATCAAACGGCTGTTTGGTGCCGAAAATACGGTTTTTTTTTTATTGGTTGTAGTGGTTGTATCCGGGATTTGGCTTAGGAGATAAACTTACAAAGTTTTACGAACTAAGTTTTGGGGGGAACTTTCCAACAAATAAAAATCAAAGCCCAAACCGGTATGCAAACCTTAACACTGTTTGCTTCACTTGTGCGCTCCAGGCTTCATAGCGGAAACTGATATCGAAGGCGCCTTTTCTTTGCGGGATGATAAAACCCGGACCAACACCAAAGGCGCCCAGATGACGCTGCTGGTGGTTTAGCTCCAGCGCCCCACCACCTTCACCTTCGATATACAGGGTTGAAATGGGGTAATATTTCAAGCCCGCTTTGATTGGCACAAACACGTCGGCACCCGAATCACCATATTGGTTGAGTATGCTGTTATGGTAAAAAACGGAGGTAATATTGCCTGTAATTGATATACTAAATAATGGCGCTATCGGAAATTCGAATTTTGCCGTTGCCCCGGTACCAACACTGTATAAACCAAAATTCGGGATGGTAAACTCGCCACCCAGGCTGAAGGCGGTACGGTCGGAGCTTGACAATTGCGCGCTTGCGGCAATGGTGCTGCTGGCAAAAAATATAATAAGTATTAGTTTCTTCATAAAGATCAAAGATCGCTAATGGCAAATGTGAGTTAAAAATCAATAACGGGAAATAACTCTTTGCATTTTTTGAACACGATTTTTGAACACGATTTTCAAGATTGATTTTAGATAAACAGGATTATTGGGGCTGAAAGGAAATATTCAGTAGATTTAATGCGGGACGTTGAAGTAGATTAAAAATCCGTATCAACAACGAAACCATATTTACCAAATATGCGCAGACGGCTTTCAAACAGATTATACTTCACTAAATCATTTATGCTAATAGGGTCGCTGATAGCTCTGCCCTACTGGTTTTGTAATTTCCCAAATGTCCGTGAATTTTGCCTTCTGGGTGAAATTCCATTCATTGTAGCAGGTTATTTTATTTTTTATTTACCGGATAACATTGGTTTTGATAGTGATAAAATGTACATAAACAGACTTAATACCAGTTATATCGTTAGATTAGAAGAAATTACATTGATCAAATTTTCTGTATTCGGAATTGGTCCAGCACCACTCGTTTCGATAAGTTATAGAATAAATAATGAGGAACATATCGCTCGTTTTTATCTTCGATATTTTTCTATTTACTTTAATGACTTTAGTAAGCTAGTTAAACTTAAAAACCCAAAAGTTGAAATTGATAACCCTTTGTGGCCTTATTTTTAATTTATATCCATTTTACCACAAGCCTCCCCTCCCGGCTTGTAGCCAGCATGTTAGTTGAGGAACTGTTTGTGGCAGTATCTGACAACAAAAAGAAATCCGTTCTGCAACGGAAAATGGTCAATTGCATATCGACTACCTGGCTACAAACCACAAGCCGGGAGGCTTGCCGCAGCATGGGATTCTTTAGACTTCGAACAGAGTAAATTGAGCTTTTTATAAAATCAAAGCCTTCAGCCTGATCAAACGAATCAGCGGTCAATTGTTAGTAAGCTTTATAAAAATACTCTCCAGCGATTTCCCGCCGTTCTTGCTTCTCAACCCTTCCAAAGTATCATTGGCTACAATATGACCTTTGTTGATGATCACTACATGATCGCAAACGGCTTCTACTTCCTGCATGATATGGGTGCTTAGTACCACAGTCTTGGTTTTGCCCAGGTCGCGGATCAACTGGCGGATGCCGATCAGTTGGTTGGGGTCGAGCCCTGAGGTGGGCTCGTCCAGTATGAGTACTTCCGGGTCGTGCAGGATGGCCTGTGCCAGGCCCACGCGCTGGCGGTAGCCTTTACTCAGTTGACCAACTTTTTTATGCTTTTCGGGCGTAAGTCCGGTTAGTTCGATAATCTCTTCGATGCGCTTTTCCGCATCCGGCACCTGGTGGATATGGGCAATAAAGGCCAGCGATTCACGTACATACATGTCCTGGTATAATGGGTTGCTTTCGGGCAGGTATCCTATGCGGCGTTTCACTTCAAGCGACTGCGTTTCCACGTCGAACCCACATACAGTTGCTTTACCTGAGGTTTGCGGAATATACCCCGTTAATATTTTCATGGTGGTTGATTTGCCCGCGCCATTGGGTCCCAAAAAACCCAGTACGCCGGGTTTGGCGCTAAACGAAATTCCATCAACAGCCTTCTGGCTGCCATAAACTTTTGAAAGTGATTCCACGCTGATGCTCATGGGTTCAAATATATTGTTTTTGCTTTTATTGAGTATTGGTCATTTGGCATTGGGCATTGGTCACACTGATTACTGTTGGTTGTCCTGATAGCGATCGGGAGGGTTGTACTGGTTTTATTGGTTATATTCGTTGTATTAGTTGTATTGGTTGAATAGGTTGTCCCGATAGCGATCGAGATAGTTGTACTGGAGGATTTACGAAGTTTTTTAAACTTCGTAAATCTTTGCGGTAGTTTATTAGTCATAAGTTAACTAATCACCAGTTAATCAATCACCGGTTAACCAATCACCAATAACTACCCCGGTCAAATTAACGGCTAGGATACAGAACTGCTAATTTGAACATCGTTATGAACCGGGCAATCGACTTTGAAAAAAACAGATACAAGGCTATTAACAGTGAAAATGAGCCATTTGCAATTAAGAACCAAAATGTATCCTTAAATAAATAACCTGGCTTGTTTAGTATAAACCCCAGAATGGTCGATGGTGTTAATTCGATTTTAAATTGTTTCCATAAAATAAATAGTGAAATAGCCAGGATGAATGTGATCAAAGCATTGAGCCAAAACCACCTTCTTAGGAAACAGGTTGCCGTAGATAAAATCGGCGCGACTAACAAACTTATTGCTGGTAACTCCAATAAATAACGACTGTCGTTTGCTAACCTTATGTAGTCATCATTCGAAATTTCATTGTTACCTGTTTTGGTAAGCCAAGTGGTTCCGGGATGTAATTTGATAAAGCTAAAAAAGAAATGATCATCATACAAAAACGAAAAAAAAACCGCCGCTTCATATAAGAACCAATAAGCAACAAGGTGGATCAATATTAGCCGCCAATTGATTTTAGAAATAACTTGAGACAAGGTCATTTATTTACTTTTATCCGAAGTTAATAATTTTTGAAATGATTAGGTATTGGTCACCCGTTAAATAATCACTGGTTAATTAGTCACCGGCTAACTAATAACAAGTTAACCAATCACCAGCTAACTAACCACAAATGTTCGTAATTCTTTATCGTTTAGCATGCTACTCATCCTTCCCGACAGCCGGGTTATTGGAAATTAGCCGTACATGGTGATGAATACTTACGATGCTGACTCTTTGATTTTCAAAAGTGTAAAAAAGAATATAGTGCCTAAAGACTATCGACCTTACTTCAACACCATTGATAGTTTGATAAAGCCGGCCTTTCAGAGGCTGATTTTTAATTGCATCAGCAAAGGCTTTGATTTTCTGAATTTCCAGTTTTGCGTATTTTACTGAATCC
>CAIPPO010000100.1 GCA_903866915.1 uncultured Mucilaginibacter sp.
AGCACCCTATCGGTCCACTTTCAGCTGACGATTTACAAGGGAAAAAAATCAAACTTACCTGTGGTGGACAGGTAAATTAGGCACCATTGGTCATGAGGGTAAGAGGGTTGTTATATCAAATTGTAAATTAATTGAAGAAGTAGATGACTATATTTTACCTAAACAAAATGGCAAGGATAGATTTATTGAGATGACATATAAGTATTCAGGCCCCCAATTTAGAGATAGTTTAAAAATCATTTATCAGATTGATACAGGCTGGTCCTATATAACAAAGAACCAGTTGGATAGTATTCTAAAAGCAGAGAAAGTAAGATCAGATTATTAAATAAAAATGCCATAATGTCTTCAATTTTCTTTGGTGATTGTGTATAGCTATTTTGGGTAACTTATTCAACACGTGTGATTCCTATTAAAATGCATCCAGTTTTACAATATATAACTGCGATATAATTATGTTGCCCCCCTGGCGTGAGTATGCAGCGTCGGCCAAAGCGTGGTGTACTCGAGCCAAAGCGTTAGGGCATAAGCGGGTCTACACAAATAATATTGGCTTAGGCACGAGTACACGGCCCGCAGGCCCTGCGCTGCATACTCGCGCCAGATGGGGAGCGTTGACAACTAATCAGCCAGGCTTCTTTCTTGACAAAATAGTCACGAGAACTCCACGCTTTTACCCTGCCCGGCATTCTCGCGCCAGGTTGGGGCCCCAACGAACGACACTCACAAAAAAAATTTCGCTCTTGCAGGCCAACACTTTTGCTCCAGAAACCGGATGCTTTATCTATCATTCAAAAGATCTATAGTGGATTCGATAAAGTGCAATCTGCTATTCATATAATTATCGTTTGCCAGTGGTCTTTCAAGCGTCTGAAAGTTATTTAAAATTTTCAATGCTTTTTCTTTAACACCTTTTGGAATAGTATCTACGTATTTCTTAATGATCTCGTAAGCCATTAGCCTTGCCTCATACCCATTTTCGCAAATTACTTTTATAAACGAAAGAAAATACCTTTTGGAATCCAAATTTTCTAATGAGTAAACTAATGTTCCTGTATAATTAGAGATACTTTTATCGTTTATTTTCTTAATGATATACGGAATTGCTTTATTATAACCCAATTCAGAAAGGGTTAAGGCAATAAAATTACGAATACCCGCATTTTTTGTTATCATGAAAAGTCGTAATAACTCTGACTTATCATCTTCGTTCAGATTTTCAATTCTAATAGACCTCAATGATTTTAACAATTCTGATTCCATTCAATTATACCTTTATATCTACCACATAATTAATTTTTGACAACTTTTACCAATTGATGCGAATTTTATTGCTCATAATACAAGTAAAACAGGCCACGCGTAATAAAATATAGTGCCTATCGTAATTGCGCCACCTACGGGTATTGCCACTTTCTTTATAACAGGTTGCAGTTGAAAACCCGGAGATCCTGGCCCTACCGGTCTGTCAAAATGTTTAAGAAGAGGCTCTGTCTTTCTAAAATCAACCTGAGGCCTTCCTTGTTCAACCCAGTCTTTGTATATTTCCTCTAATTCTTCGGGGGTTGCGTCAGGGTCTCCTGGTTGTTTATAATATTTATGATACCACCTTCGAAAATCTTCAGGGTACCTATTAAGATTTCTATCTCTATCATTTTGTCCACCTCCACGAAAATTACCCTTTCCACCACCATTTTTATGCTTTGTTGTATCTCCTGCGGTGGATTTTGAATCATTATTATTTTGGTCTACGCCAGGTTCAGAGTCACCCCCTGAATCATCTGTATGCCATAAGTTCGTAGCCATAGACAACCCCTGCCCTAATTCTTTTTGAATATCAGCTTGCCGTTGTTGTTCTTCTTTTGCTGCTTCCGCACTATCGGCCTTCATTCCATCCGGGTCTATAAACCTGACCGGATTATTATAAACGTAATTATAAGGTGTCCATCTCCGGCTTGTTTCGCTTAGGGGGTCAATACTATTCCACCTGGCGATCACCGGATCATAAAACCTCGCCCCGTAATCGTATTGTTGTATTTCCTCCTGTAACTCCTTTTTATTGTAAAGATACTCGTTTTTTGGTGAGCTTGTAAGGGTGTTGATCTCTAAGCCAAAAGGATAATAATCATCTTGTTGCAACATTGTCGCGATACCCGATTTGGTATCGAATGTTATGCGGGTATTGCCCAGGTTATCACCCAGGTAATAGTAATAATCGTAGGTAGCTGTCGACGGCTGGTAATCTGCTTTGCCGCCCCGGGAATGCCTAAAGCAAAAAATTCACGGTCAGTATTTCTGTAAATAACTCAATACCAATAACTTATCACAAGTAGTAAATACTACCGGAAATCGCTTCTTACAAAAAGCCCAAATAACAAAAATACCTGTTGATTATCAGCATGTTAACAGGCCTAAATAATTTCCGGTTGTTGGAGGAGCTAATCTGCTGGCAGGCAACGGCTTACAGCTTAATTTAAAACCGACCGGAAATATTTGCGTTTACAGGCTTGCAAACAGCTGGCTTACAGTGAGATGCTATTTCCGGTCGGGCGCCCGTTTTTGAACACTTAAGCCCCTGGCAGTAAAACACTTACAAAAAAACCCAAAAATGACCGGAAATCTGATGGTCATAAAAAGCCCCTTTTTGGCC
>CAIPPO010000101.1 GCA_903866915.1 uncultured Mucilaginibacter sp.
GCCGGTACTTACCTGTTCGATTTGGGCCTCCAGACTGTCGAGCTCAACTTTAAGCCTGTTTTTTTCATCTTCCTGGTAAACGATCCTGGTGTCCGACTTGTTCTTTTGCAAAAACAGGTAAACATCGGTAGCCAGCAATGCCAGTACTACAACGATTAGGAAATAAATAACATTTGAATTTTTTTTTGATTGTCCGGATTGATTTTCCATGGCTGTTTTCTAGTTTAAATTTTAGGATAAGCACGCGCAATAATTAGGGTAATGCTTGTAGCTTTTCAGTGATAACTTTAACGGTTTACAACAACAACTTTTTGAAATTGTTTTAAATGGCTGTTAATTACTCCTTCGAATAGCAAATCGGCTATCTCATCCGTTCAAAGCTTTTATAAACAAAGCCTGAGACGCTAAAAATAGCGACATTTAATTAAAACACAAAACGGCATGATTATTTGCCCGTAATAATAAAATTATAAACCCTCAGTTTATATCTTTGTAAATTAATACTACTGCCCGGAATGTGTGTATACCGCTATTTTTTAACTTTTCTTTTTGCTTCAATTTTCTGCTTTAATACCTATGCCGCGGGGGATAGTACAAAGACAACTAACCGGAAAGACACAGCGAAAAACCACACCATTGCAGTTGTACCCAATAAACCACCGGTGGCCGCTGGTATCGCCCCAAAGCGTGAGTTCCGCGGGCAGTGGATTGCCACGGTAGTTAATATCGATTGGCCGAGTGATGTCCATTTATCGGTTGCGAAACAACAACAGGAGTTAATAAGCCTTTTAGACGCCGATCAGCGTGCTGGTATTAACGCCGTAATGTTACAAGTGCGACCTGCAGCGGATGCTTTTTATGCAAAAAGCGGCGAACCCTGGTCGAGGTGGCTCACCGGTAAACAGGGCATGGCCCCCAGCCCCGTCTATGATCCGCTTGAATTTGCGATTACCGAGGCCCATAAACGCGGCATGGAGTTGCATGCCTGGTTTAATCCCTACCGCGCCACCTTTGACAGTAATTTTAAAAGTCTTTGCTCCTGCCATATCACTAACCAGTCGCCATCATGGTTTTTCACCTATGGGGGTATCAAGCTTTTTAACCCCGGTATACCCGAAGTGCGCGACTATATCATCAGAGTTATTCTGAACGTGGTAGATAACTATGATATCGATGGAGTTCACATGGACGATTATTTCTATCCCTATAAAATCGAAGGTCAAAAAATAAACGACGAACAAACATTCAGAACCTACGGTGGCGAGTTCACAGACATAAAAGACTGGCGCCGCAATAATGTTGATCTTTTGATTGGGGCATTAAGTGATAGCATACATGCCCATAAACCTTTCCTGAAGTTTGGCATCAGTCCCTTTGGGATTTGGAAAAATGCCAGTCAGGACCCGGAGGGGTCTGATACCCACGGAGGTAACTCGTACTACGAATTGTATGCAGATACCCGCAAATGGCTGCAGCAAGGCTGGATTGATTATGTAATGCCACAGATATACTGGAATATAGGCTACCACCTGGCCCCTTTTGAAAACCTGGTAGATTGGTGGAGTGATAATACCTATGGCAGGCACTTATATATCGGGCAGGCACCTTACCGGGCATTTGAGCCGAAATCCAGGCCATTTCATAACCCTTCCGAAATACCCAACCAGATAAGGTACCTGCGGGGCAATCCCAATGTGCAGGGTAGTTCGTTTTTTAGTGCAAATACCTTGTTAAAAAACCCGCTTGGCTTTGCCGATTCGTTGCATTTTAATTTTTATAAATACCCGGCTTTACCACCCCCAATGCCCTGGTTGGATTCAATACCACCCAATAAGCCCCTGAATGTAGTGGCAAAAGTTGGTCTGAAAATAGTGAGTCTTAAATGGGATATCCCGGCAATGGCCCCAGATAGCGAAGCTGTATATGGGTACGTGATCTACCGTTTTGCAGCAAGCGATTCGGTTAATTTGGAGAATCCCAAATTCATCCTGCATATACAATATAACGATCAGACCGCGTACGATGATGATACTGCCGAAAGCAACAAAACCTATATTTACATAGTGACTGCGATAGACAGGCTAAAGAATGAAAGCGATCCTTCAGTTAAAGTTACAGTAACCACAAATCAGTAGATTTGCACTAAAATTTGATCAGGCTTTTAGCTTCCAAATGCTTTAGATAAAGGTCGATCTCCAGGTCGCCCATGCCGTAGATAGGTTGGGTGTCCCAAAATTGCTGATAAAGCTCCCGCTTCGTTCTCGCTCCTGTTTGATATAACGTTAAAAGGCATTGCTCAATGTAATTTAACCCCCTGGAATCGGTTTGTAGCCTACGCATATGGGCTTCCATTGCGGGTTTTACGAGTGCCAGTGCGCCCCAAAAAGTTGTTTCTCCGATCCATTTTTCAATAGTTTTGGCATTGCCTTCAACATATTGCACCCATGCCCTGGCCGCGACAAAAAAATCGGGCTCTCCGAGTTCAACGCGAATGGTATCGAACAGATATTGCAATTCTTTGGCTGTGAGTTCGCCCATCCCTTTAAAATTGTTTTTGCCCGGAAAATCGCCCGGGCATATCAGGAAAACCGCAGGTGGCGAAAGATTGGTGTTGTTGGCCAGCAATGCCAGCACACCCAGCAGGTTTGCCTGGCAGTGCAGGTCAAATTCAAACCAGAGGTTGATCTCATCGTAGGCGGCTTTTAGTTTTTCAAGCGGAACTACTACTTGTGTTAGGTATTCGGAAGCTGATTCACCAAAAGTCTGGCCAATCCAATTTGCCCGGGCTGTCCAAAATTCTCCCGAAGCAATAGCTGAATTTAATGGCCCTTGTGAAAGGATCTCGCGCCAAACCAATACGTCTCCCGGCAGGCCAGTTTCCTGAAAGTTATAAGCTGTTGCATCGCCGTTTAATACGTGAAGGATATTGCTCATGGGGTGCCGGTATTCGGGTTGCTAAATTACAAAAATATAAACCGGGCTGCGTTGATAAAAGAAGCGCGTAAAAACCCCACTTCCGAAATTCTTCCTATTTTTACAGCGAAATGCCAACCCGAAACAAATTGTACTTCGCTTCCGACTTCCACCTCGGCGCCCCCGGTTATGCTGCCAGCCGCGAAAGAGAATTGGTTATGGTCAGTTGGCTGGACGAGATTAAAGCTGACGCAGCCGAAGTGTTCCTGATGGGTGATGTTTTTGATTTTTGGTTCGAATATAAATATGTAGTTCCTAAAGGATACCTGCGTTTTTTCGGCAAGCTGGCTGAAATGGCCGATTCGGGTATCAAGATTTACTTTTTTAAAGGCAACCACGATATGTGGATGTTTGACTATTTTGAGAAGGAACTGGGCGCAACTATTATCACCAACGAATTAATTATTGAGCGCAATGGAAAGAATTTCTTCCTGCACCATGGCGATGGGCTTGGATCAGGCGATCATTTCTATAAGTTTCTGAAGAAATTTTTCCGGAGCAGGCTTTGTCAGTGGCTGTTTGCCCGAATTCATCCCAATTTTGGCGTTGGCATTGCCAATAGGTGGTCAGTTAAAAGCCGGCATGTAAATGGTAAAAAAGAAGCAAAGCAATTAAATCCTGAACGCTTCGAAATATTACCTGCCTTTTGTAACGATCTGCTAAATAATCAATTCTACGATTACCTGTTATTTGGGCACCGCCACCGAACCGCGGATATACTGCTTAACAATGGTAAAAGCCGCTATATTAATCTGGGTGAATGGATAAATACCCGGTCTTACGCCGTTTTCGATGGTACAAACGTCGAGCTTAAGTACTTCGTCCAGCAGAATGTTGGCTGATTGTAATATGTTCGGCCCCTGAGTTTAACCTTAAAAGTCTGCCTGAAATTTCGTATTTTTGTGCGCTTTTTAGCAACGTTACAAGGTCCTCTCGAAACGCGGGGACGAGGCCAGGCCATTATGTTAGAGAAATTAGAAGCAATAAACCAACGCTGGAAAGACGTTGAAACCGAGTTGAGTAATCCGGATGTAATGTCTGATATGAAGCGGTATGCTCAGTTGAATAAAGAGTACAAAGACCTAGCCAAGGTTGTGGATGAATATAATATCTATCGCAACATCCTCAGCAATATCGATGCCAACAAAGAAATTCTGTCTACCGAAAAGGATGAAGAATTTCGTGAAATGGCTAAAATGGAACTGGACGAATTGTTGGTTCAGCGCGACGAAAAGGAAGAAGAGATTCGCCTGATGCTGATCCCTAAAGATCCTGAAGATACCAAACATGCTATCGTAGAAATTCGCGGCGGCACCGGGGGAGATGAAGCCGCACTTTTTGCCGGTGACCTTTACCGGATGTACATGCGTTATTGCGAAAAGAAAGGTTGGAAAACAGAATTGGTGGACTTTACCGAAGGAACCGCAGGTGGTTATAAGGAAATAGTATTTAACGTTGTAGCCGATGATGCTTACGGTACACTCAAATATGAATCGGGTGTGCACCGGGTACAGCGTGTACCGGATACCGAAACGCAAGGGCGCGTACATACTTCTGCCGCCAGCGTGGTGGTATTGCCCGAAGCCGATGAATTTGATATTGATTTGAACCCTTCAGATATACGGAAAGACCTTTTTTGCGCTTCCGGACCGGGTGGACAGTCGGTAAATACTACTTATTCCGCAGTTCGCTTAACGCATATACCAACCGGTATAATTGCACAATGTCAGGATCAGAAATCGCAATTAAAGAATTTTGATAAAGCTTTGCAGGTGCTTCGTTCCAGAATATTTGAAATGGAACTGCAAAAGCACCTCGAGGAAATCTCAAAGAAGCGTAAAACCATGGTTTCTACCGGCGATCGTTCGGCAAAGGTGCGTACCTACAATTATCCGCAGGGCCGCGTAACGGAGCACCGCATCGGCCTCACTATTTATAACCTTCCCGAGGTATTGAATGGGGGTATTCAGGAAATATTGGAATCATTGCAGTTTGCCGAAAATGCCGAAAAATTAAAAGAGGGAACTATTGCCTGATTGCCTGCTTCGGCCTATTCTTTAACTTAGCCGATCAATAATAATACCACGCTGGTGGTATTTTCATGTTAATTTCATAAAAGGCAATTAATTTCGTCTCAATGTTGCTTTCCAGCTCCCCTGTTGATGGCTCATAACAAGAAATTTAAACCAATAGGGTTTAAATTTATCTGATGATTTATAATAGAATCTTATATGTTAGCAGTAAAGACATTCAGCAGTGATTTTCAAATTTTCAGGCGCGAAATACGATTAATGGGCAATAGGTTCGAGATTAGTGTGGTGGGAAAAGACGCGATTTGGGCCGAAGGTTGCTTTGATAATGCAGTTGCTGAAATCAATCGCGTTGAAAAAATGCTCAGTGCATTTAATGAAGATGGACAAATCACCGAGATCAATCGGCACGCCGGGCTGGGACCTGTGAAAGTTAATGCCGAGATCTTTCGCTTAATTGAACGTGCCTTGAGCATATCAGAACTTACACAGGGTACTTTTGATATCACTTTTACTACAGGCGAGAAAGTCGCTAGCAGGAAATTAGCCAGAAAGAAAGGGAACAATATCCCTTTTTACAAAAAGGTAATATTAGATGCCGAAAGATCGACGGTATTCCTGGAAAGTAAAGAAATGCGGATTGGTTTCGGAAAAATAAGCAAAGGATACGCAGCCGACAGGGCCAAATATATCCTTCAAATGATGGGTGTGGCAAGCGGTGTGGTGAATGCCGGGGGCGATTTACTTGCCTGGGGTTCGCAACCTGATAGTGAACCATGGACCATTGCTTCTGCCGATCCAAGTCAGGACAACATGCCTTATTCAGAAATGCGGATCAGCAATATGGCTGTTGCTTCGTCTAACAATTTTGATGCAGCTATTCCGGTTGCCGATGCCGTTAAAAGGGTAGCTTCGGGCAATGAACCGATTTTTGAGGTTAGTGCGCTCAAACGTGTTAGCGTGGTAAGCCCTACAGCCGAGCTATCGGATGCAATGGCTACACCCATCATGAAAATGGGGGTAAACGCTGGTCTTTATTTGATCAACAAATTACAGCAACTGGCTTGTGTTATTGTTGACGATAGCGATCGGGTTTATACCTCAAAAGAAATTAGCTTTTTGACGTAGCTTTTAAAGGCTCATCAATATAATACCCCTAAATACCACCGGGTAGGCCACCCGTAAAGTAGGCTATTTACATCTCTCCTAATGTTAGCAAATTTTATTTGTTCCGCCGCAAGGAAAAACGGAACGAATAAATTTGCCATTTTTGCAAACTGGAGGTTTGGTTTGTTTCGACTGGGGTTTGAGTTTAACAATATACAATTGATGCGCGTATTAAGTCTTTTTCCTTCAAATGAGTAAATGGTTCGCGTATATCGTATTTTCGCTGATAACGCTGCCGTTTTTGTTAGCCGCTAAATCTGATAGTGGTGTTCATTCCCGTATTTCTGCAAAGTCCAGGTCAGGGTTTGATTCGTTGTATCTCACTAATGTTGATACTACGAACAAAGCGAAGACAACACCCGACGACAAGAAAAATAAAATAAAAGAAATTTCAAAAGCCAAACAAGTTCCCAAGCCCGAGAAGGTAGATGATGCTAATACTGCTCAAAAAGCGAAAAAGCGCCAGCACCGGCCGCCGGGAATGGAAAGGCCGCCCGAAATTCCGCGGCATAATGGCAACTAACAATATGGTTTTAGATTATATTGCATGATATTGTAATGAAGAAAATTGGCATACTCTTTTTCCCTGTAATGCTCGCGGCTATGAGTGTTTATGCTGGTGCGAACCGGTCTTTGATGGATATTGTTCCGAAGATTGTTAAAGCAGATACGGATACAGTACAGAGAAAACAGTCGCTTTCGGTTGGTATCAGCCTTGGAAGTGATGCCCAGTTTTTCGGAAGAACAGGGCCGCAAAAATACCCTTTCATCAATTCTGATATCATCTACAATGCCAAATCGGGTTTTTTTGTCTACGGATCTTTATATAAGGTATTTACGTCTACCCCATTAATTGACGAGACTGACCTTGGTGCGGGTTATTTTTACAAATTTTCGTCCCAGTTTACCGGCAATGTAAGTTATACCCGTTTTATTTTTAATCGCGATGCGCTGATCATCAAGTCGGCGTCATCAAACGATATCAACTTCAATAACTCGTACGATTTTAAACTATTTAAAACCGGGGTTGTTTTGGATTACCTTTTCGGCGAATCGAGCGACTTTTTTGTTACGATAAACGCTTCGAAATATATTGAAACCAGCTGGAGCGTTTTTTCCGATAATGATTACCTGTCGTTTAATCCCGGGTTTCAATTTATTTTAGGCACCCAAAATTTTGTTCAGAAATATGGCATCAATCATCCGGGAAAATTCGATCATGATGATTACAATCACGACCCCTATTTGCAGCCACCTATTTTTCCTCAATATGCTGGTTATAACAGCGAATTTAAGTTTCTTAATTATAGTATTAAAATACCGGTTGCCTACAATATGCCGCATTACACTTTCGAGTTTGCATACAAATACTCGCTTCCTTTTAATGTAGAAGGCATATTAAAAAACCATCGCGAATCGTTTTTTAACCTTACATTTTATTATTTGTTTTATTAGCGCATATGAATGTTTTGATAGTTGAAGATGAAAAAGCATTGACTACCGAAATGGAGTTATTTCTGCGGAGTAACAATTACCTCTGCGAAACCTGCTACAATGGTGCCACGGCTTCGGAGAAAATAGCGACAAATTTATATGATTTTATCCTGATCGACCTTGGGCTACCCGACTATGAGGGCCTCGATTTGCTGAAGGAAGCAAAGAAACACAACCCGGAAGCAACCTGTATTATATTAACAGCCCGGGCTGCAGTTGACGATAGAATAAAGGGCCTTGACCTGGGCGCAGATGATTATCTTGCTAAACCATTTTCTCTGCTCGAATTGCAAAGCCGTATGCAGGCTATAACCCGGCGTAAATACGGACTTAAAAACGCCATTGTAGCCTTGGGTAATTTCAATATAGATCTGACTAACCGTTCTATCTCTTTCAAAGATGTTCCCATCAGTGGTATCACAAAAAAAGAATTTGACCTGGTAGCTTATATGCTTTTGCATAAAAACCGAACGCTAACCCGATCGCAATTGAGCGAGCATATATGGGGGAGTTTGGTGAATGACGATTATGATTCGAATTATATTGATGCCCATATCAAAAACATCCGGAAAAAGCTTAACGCGTTTGATACACCCGATTGGCTCGAGACGGTGAGAGGCTTGGGTTACAGGATAAATATTAACAGTTAAATATTTGAAACTCGGCACTAAACTGACACTGTTTAACACCCTCTCGAAGATGGTGATTGTAGTTCTGTTTGTTTTGCTGTTGCCTGCTTTGATCCGGGATATTAACCGAAAATATACCGATAACTGGCTTAATAGGCAAAAAGATAAGGTGCTGCGAACAGTTCGGGCTCAAGGCATCGAAAAATACATTCAAAATGGCGAGGGCTTCGGTAGCTACAATGCCCTGTTAAAGGAAGAATACGTGAGTATGGACGTCGACTCAGTAAGCCGGAGTCTGGATACTATTGTTAACGAACGCAGGCTTGTTGAGGGGGATACCATTCAATACCGTATACTCAGCCATAATTTTAAGATCGGTAAAAAAAATTACCTGCTCGAAATAGGAAAAAGTATCGACACGATTAACGAAACTGCTGCCCCGCTTCAAAATATTGCTTTCGAAATTCTGCTGGGCATGGTACTGCTAACCATATTGGCCGACCAGTTTTATTCCACTTATGTATTGCGGCCACTGGGTCGTATCATACGTACAAAACTTATAGGGCATAAATTTCCGTCGCGAACACCCTACCGTAAAGTTATTACTTCGACCACCGATTTTGCGTATCTGGATATCAGTATCTATAAAATGATGCAAACAATCGAACGAACTTTTCAAAAGGAAAGGGAATTTATTTCAAACGCATCGCACGAGTTAATGACGCCGATTTCGATCATGCAATCGAAGATCGAGAATATGTTTGGCAGCGAGGATATTAACGATGAGGTTAAAGAACGACTGCTTGAATTTCAACGAATCTTAAATCGCCTAAAAAGCATTACCAAGACCTTACTGCTGATTTCTCAGATTGAGAACGAACAGTTTTTGAAAGAAGACCATGTAAACGTGTCGGATTTACTGCAAGAAGTGTATGATGAAATTTCGATCCGTTTGCAGGAGAAAAACATTCAGTGTGAGATCAGCGTGCCTGCCGATTGGGAATTGGAGCAGGTTAATAAATTCCTGCTGTTTAACCTGGTTTTTAACCTGGTAAATAATGCGATCAAGTATAACACGGAAAACGGAAGTATTTTGATCGCAGGTGCCCGAGTGGATAAACATTATACCCTCTCTATTACTGATACCGGTATTGGCATCGATGCAGAACAGTTGCCGCATATTTTTAACCGCTTTAAAAAGCTCAGCAAATCATTACAGCAGGATAGTTTTGGACTGGGCTTACCTATCGTCAGATCCATTGCCGATTTTCATCACATCCTGATCGAGGTCGAATCCGAAGCAGGTTCGGGTAGTACATTCCGGTTGATCTTCCCCGACGAAGCATCAAAAAAAGAGAAATAAAAATATTTTTATAAAACTCTACTATTCCTATAGTAAATATAGAAATAAACTTTATATTTGTATCATACAATTCGCCGACAGGGGCTACGATGGTTCGACTCCATGTTTTGTATCCTTTCTCTTCTCATAATTTAGGTTTTATAATTGGTTGCAAGAGCTCCTGCCCATCAGGAGCTCTTCTTTTTTATACCGCTCTGCGTATTGGATTTGGTCAGGTAAATCACACCACCAGGGTTGCCTGATCCGCTGTAAATCGCAACTATGTAATAAAAAAAAGCGGCCTGTTTTGCGGGCCGCTTTGAGATTTAGGTTGATGAAAAATTTTATTGGATAAGACTTAGTTTTTAATAGTTTGTAGATACAAAGTTGTTTTCAGCAAGCGACCTGGCTGTTTCCGCAAGGCGCACGAATTCCGCCCGGTACCCATCATCGTCTCGCCCGCGTGCATTGCGGGCTATAGCAATCACTTGATTATAGTTGGCCCCTTGCTTAAATGGTGAATGGCGTAGCAACATCCCGAATTCGGCTACTGCGGAAGCAAATCTGAAATCGTTAGTACTGCTATTAAATGAAACGGGCATATCTTTTACCACCGCTACAGACATTTTGCTATAGTCGGATTCAGGCTGTTTATACCTGAATTTAACGGTCATCAATTCGGTGGCATAAGGCGATGAAGTGTTATTTTTAGGTTGCTGGTATTTCAGTGGGTCGCCAGAATTGCTGTAATCATCAGCATAACCTTGTGGTATGATTTCGTACAAAGCTGTAACCGTATGACCCGAGCCCATATCACCGGCATCTTTCAAATCGTCATTAAAGTCTTCTTTATTCAACAGGCGATCTTCATAACCTACCAGGCGATAGGCCTGTACTTTCGCCGGGTTAAATTCAACTTGTAGTTTTACGTCTTTGGCAACCATAAACAGGGTTGCAGCATAGTCGTCAACAAGTGCTTTGGTCGCTTCGCTCAAATTGTCGATATAAGCATAATTCCCGTTTCCTTTATCGGCTAATATTTCCATTTTGCTGTCCTTAAGATTGCCCATACCTACGCCCAAAATGGTAATGGGAACGTTGCTGTACCGTTCGCGGGTAATGAGACTTTCCATGTCGCCATCGCTCGATTCCCCGACATTAAAATCGCCATCTGTTGCCATAATAATGCGGTTGTTACCCCCGTTTACATAGTTGTCTCTGGCGATGGCGTAGGCAGTCTTAATACCTTCGGCACCTGCCGTAGATCCACCGGCACGCAGACGATCGATCACGCTGGTAATGATATCCCGTTCGCTGCATGGTGTCGACTCCAATTGCACCCCTGCCTGGCCGGCATAGGTTACGATGGCTACCCTGTCTTGCGGGCAAAGCCGAGCAACCAGCATCTTCAGAGCAGCTTTTACCAGCGGTAATTTATTAGCGCTTGCCATCGAACCAGAAACATCCAGCAGAAATACCAGGTTTGAGGAAGGTAATTGGCTGATAGTTGCGTTTCGGGCTTTCAGACCGATACGCACCAGCCGGTGATTAGTGTTCCATGGAGCTGAAGATACTTCAGTTGTAATTGCTACGGGGTTGTTGTCAGTTGGAGCTGCCAGGTCATATTTGAAGTAATTAATCAATTCTTCTACACGAACCGCATTAACCGGCGGGAGTTGGCCGCTGTTTATAAAGCGACGAACATTACTGTAGGAAGCAGGGTCAACGTCTACCCCGAAAGTTGACAGCGGCAGGTCTTTGGGATTGCTGAAGCCGTTTTCATAGATTGGCTGGTAGCTTTCGTTCGAACGACTGCCAGTTGGCCGGTAAGGGCGGGGCAGGTGCGGAACTCTTTTTACGAAGTATTGGTTGCCATTCCGAACAATTTCGGGCAGGCTTTTGGACCTGAAGGAATTAATGGCTGATGGCTTGTCTTCGGTGTTTTGCGTCGCTTGACCGGTTTGGGCGTTTTGGCTGCTATTAGCAGCTGGCGCAAGTTCCATCAGTTGGTTTCCGCTGCCGGTATCGTTGCTTTGACTTGTTTCGGCATATTTCCGCTTTTCAGGTTGATACTGACTGGTGTTGGCGGCGCTTTTGGTGTTTTCTGACGGATCAAGGTAAACATCGAGCGTATCGGTTTTGGCACTACTTATTGTCTTGCTCGTAAAACCTTTATTGCTGAATACAAGCCGGCTATTATTGTCGGGCACATCAATGGTATAAACCCCAAAGGTGTTGGTTAATGTTCCGGGGTTTGCACTTCCGTCTATCTTTACCACCGCACCAGGGATAGGTAATTTATCATCGCTTCCATATACCGCTCCCGTGATATGACGGATATTGTTGCACTTGAATGCGGCGAAAGCTGCGACTACTAAAGTGATCAATATTAACTTTTTCATTTTATTGGTTTTTATATCAGGATGCAGCCACATTCAGATTTCCATAAACCGATGAAAAATTTTATTTTGTTGCCCTCAATGAAGTTTTTCAAAAGGAAGGGTAAGTCTGAGAGTAATAGTGATGAGGAGCTTTTGGCCCGCTACCAAAGTAGCGGCGATTTGGCTTTGCTTGGAAGCCTTTTTGAAAGATATATGCCACTTTTATACGGTGTTTGCCTAAAATACCTGAAAGATGAAGAAAGCGCTAAAGATGCCGTAATGGGTATATTTGAAGAACTGATCGTCAAAGCAAAAAAGCACGAAGTAAAGCAATTCAGAAGTTGGCTGTATGTTTTGGGCAAAAATTATTGCTTGATGCAATTGCGCGCCGGCAAAGGATACCAGGAACTTAGTTTGGATGAAGTTATGGAATCGGTCCCTTTTTTGCATCCTGAAGAAAACGGCAATAAAGAAGAGGTTTTAAATGCTTTGGAGCGTTGCATGCAAAAATTGAATGAGGGCCAAAGGCAAAGTGTACAATTGTTTTACCTGGAGGAAAAATGCTATAAGGAAGTGGTGGAGTTAACCGGCTATAGCATGAACGACGTGAAAAGTTATTTGCAGAATGGCAGGCGAAACCTAAAAATTTGTCTGGAGAAAAATCGTGAGTAAACAGCGGCAACAAATAGCACAGATAAAAAAATACACCAGCGGTCAGCTGGATGCACGGGCTATGCACAAGCTGGAGCGCGAAGCACTCGACGATCCTTTTCTGGCGGATGCACTGGAAGGCTATCAGGCTTCAGCAACCGGACAAGCACACAACCTGGCCGAGCTGAATGATCGGCTGCATTTGCGCATCGAGCCCCCTGTACGGCGCCTAATTGCCTGGAAGCCTTTGGCAATAGCCGCTTCGATATTGGTGCTGATCGGAATTGGGGTATGGTTGATGTTGCCTGCAAAAACAGGGTACGACCTGCGGGTTGCTGATAATATTAAGCCTGCGGAGCAGGATAAACGAACTATAGCCCCTATACCGGGCACTACCGATACGGCCCAATTAAAGCCCCGGAGTTACGCCAGTGCCAGTCAACCTGGTGAACCGGTATTGTCTTCACAGGTGTTGGCAAAAAAGAAGACTATTGCTAATAGTCAAAATTTGTCGCAGGATGCAAATAGTTCGGCCCTGACCGACACATCACTTTTTGTAAAAAAGCCTTCAACAACCATTCAGCAAGTTCAAAGCCAGTCGTTTGCAAATGCAGCTCTGCCGAAACAGACTGATAAACAAGCAGCTCCAGTTACATTGAATGAAGTATCCATAGCTCAGGCTGATGTCAATGCAAACAAAAAAGCGGCACCGCAAACAATTGGCACTGTAAACAAAACATCCAGGCAAGAAACCTTGTTGCAAAGCAAAGTTGAAGGTGTTAATGTAACCTCAGCTAACAGAACATTGACCGGTACAGTAACCGGGTTGAATGGTACACCATTAGCCGGGGCCGTTGTGAAGATGGCGGGCAACAATTTCGGCGTAATTACTGATGAGAACGGCCGGTTTGTGATCCATGATGTACCCGAAAAGAAGAGCCTTTCTGTTGGCTATATCGGATATAGTTCGGCTATGGTCAGGGTGAATGGAGAAGACTCAGTGAATGTGAGCTTATCTCCAACTTCACATCTGAAAAGCAGCAGCAACGCCGGATCAATGGACGCCCAAAGATCAGGTGACGCGCACCCCAGTGCAGGTTGGAAGGCATTGCAAGAGTACCTGTCAAAAAATGCCTCGATGGCTGATGGACAGGGGGGTAAAGTTTACCTATCCTTTACGGTAGATGCCCAGAGAAATCTCAGTAATTTTAAAATACTAAAAAGCTTAAGCAGTTCAGCTAACCAGAAAGCTATTGATTTATTGGTGCACGGGCCGGGTTGGGTAGGGAATGCTGATGGGAAGGCTCATGAGGTTAAATTGACGGTGGAGTTTAGGTAGGGGGCAAATTTGAGATGATATCACCTGTAACACTTCTAAAAAAATGGTAGAAATATCGGGTTTTGAGTTTTACAGCGGCAATAAATGGCATTGTTTGTTTTTTTCAATCAGTACAGGTGCCATTTTAATACCACATATTTTGGTTGTTTTGTAACTTGTGTAAATACTTACATTTATTTGATATTATAAAATGTTAGCTAAAAAGACGGTAACGCTAAATTCAACATTAGACGATATTATGCAGCAGGATTATGCGAGCAAAGAGATGCTGATCGAGTTTTTATAGAAACGCCAAATTGAAGAGCGGCGCGATGAAATTGCCAAAACTGCAAAGCATTTATTGAAGGAATACCGATCGGGTGCTATTAAGCCCCAATCCATTGACGCCGTAATCAATAGTTTTAGCACCCTTTAAATACCATATTTGTAAAAGCCAATTGTAAAATGAATCTAAACCGAATCGTATTTTTTTTAAGCGTCCAATCGCTTTTAGTTGCTTCTAATTCTTTTGCATCGGTAATAACGATAATTGGTTCCGTTAAGGGGCTTCACTCGAAAGAAGTTTATCTTACAGATGCTTATTCGAAAGAGATAATTGATTCGGCCAAAAACACCGATCATTTCGAATTTAATTACAAATTCGATAAAAACGCCTTCGAACCCTTTTTGGTGAGTATTTTGTATAACAATAAAAAGAGCATTTTATTCTTTCATAACAACATACTGGTCAATAAAAATTTAGGCGACGATGCATTCATGCTTGAACCCGGGAAGATATTTATTAGTGGGGACCTGGCTAAAAATATTAAGCTCGACATCAAAGCAGGCCCTGAAACCGACGCGATGTTTGCAACGGACGGGGGCGATTTTGGCTTTTTGGGAAAAGCCGCCGGCAGTGAAAGACAAGAGAAAATAACTACTTATAAAAATTTTATCAGGAAATTTCCTTTTTCTTACTTTCTGCTTGCCGGTATAGTCCGGTTTGAACATCAGTATTCGAAAAATGAATTAAAAGAGATTGTAGCATTATTTGATCCTAATGTTCAAAGTTCGAAAAAGGCAGATAAAATTCGGTCATATTTAAAAAATGGCCCCGAAGATGGGATACCCTACAGCCCGTTTTTTGTTATTAATGCCAAATTAAAGCGAGAATCTATTAGCTACAAATTGAACAAGGTCACCGTTCTCGTGTTTTGGGCAAGCTGGTGCGCACCCTGTAGAGCCGAAATCCCGAGGCTTAAACAACTCTTTAATATTTTCAAAGACAAGGGAATCCGGATAATCAGCGTATCAACTGACCGGAAACGCGAAAATTGGAAAAAGGCTATGGATGAAGAAAATATGCCCTGGGAACAGTTTGTTTTAGACTCCACGGATTTGCAAGAAATTCAGGATAAGTTTATCTTTTCAGCAATTCCGACATCAATAATTATAGATAGGAACGGTATCAAACTAAAGCATTACACTGGAATGGATGATACTGATTTTCAAAATTGCGTCGCTTTCCTTGACAAATATCTCAAAAGCAATTGAGTTGTTAATTAGCCCTTCGCCGCTCAATGCACCACCTTCTCCGCAAAAGAAAACACCTTTTGCATCACCGGCGTTGGGCGGGCCCCTATATTTTGCCTGATATTTAATTCTTCCGCGGCAATTTTTATGAATAGCCCATCAATGGCTTTCTGGGTTGCGTAGTTTGAAATATCAGGATTGAGGTGTTTTACGAAGGGAATTTTGTTGTATTCTTTAGCTGCATCACTATAATATTTGGTTGCGCCTACTTTATTCAAACTGGCTTGTATAACGGGTTTAAATTGGGCAGCCAGTGCTGCAGATGTGGTTGTTCTGAAATATTGAGTAGCTGCGTCTTTAGGGCCCATTAAAATATTGCTTACATCGGTAAGCGTCATTTTTTTGATAGCTGCCATAAAAATCGGTTTGGCGTCTTTGGCGGCATTTTCAGCCGCCCGGTTTAGCGAAAGGATAACATTATCACAAAGTTTACCAAGGCCAATTTCGCGAAGCGCTTTTTCGGCTTCTTTAGCCTCCGGTGGAAAAATTATTTTCACTTCGGCGTCGCCCATGAAACCATTCAGGGCCGAAAGTTTATCGGTACTTTTTGAGGTGCCCTGTTGCAGGGCTTGTTTCAGCGCAGTACCAATCTCCGATATCGAAGGGCCAGCCTGTACAGTTGCAGCGGGACGAATAACGTCGAAACTTGAAAACGTTAAGCTGATTGTTAACAGCGCAAGTAACAACCATATTTTCTTCATGGCAGCTAAATAAATAAAAGGTGAGGAAATTATTATCCTATCAATCGTAAAAGGGCAAAAACACCTGCTGCTATCAACGCTGAAATAGGGATAGTTATTATCCAGGCCCATACCAGGTTAATGGTTACACCCCAGCGTACGGCCGACAGGCGCTTGGTAAGCCCTACACCAATAATTGAGCCTGTAATAGTGTGCGTGGTAGATACCGGAATACCAAAGTATTGTGTAAAGAACAAAGTTATAGCGCCGGCAGTTTCGGCACTTACGCCTTCTAACGGAGTTATCTTGGTGATGCGGGATCCCATGGTTTTAACAATTTTCCAGCCACCCGAAAGTGTGCCCAGTGCAATTGCCGAATAACAGGCCAGCGGAATCCAATTGGGCATCATAGCCCCCGAGCCGATTACTTTAGCAGCTATCAGCGCTACATAAATAATACCCATTACCTTTTGCGCATCGTTTCCACCGTGGGCGTAACTTAACGCGGCCGATGATAACAGTTGCAAACGTTTGAACCATTTTTCGGCATTTGCAGGTCGCGAGTTTTTGCTAAGGTGCAATACAATAATGGTGACGATATAGGCAACTACCATACCCATCAATGGGGCCAGCACGATATAGGCGATTGTTGTCAGTACTAGTTTTAAATTAATTGCGCTAATGCCGTTGGCACCCATATACAATGCATTGGTAATACCGGCTCCTGCAAAGCCTCCGATCAGCGTGTGTGATGAGCTGGAAGGTATACCAAACCACCAGGTGGTCAGATTCCAGGTTATCGCAGCTATTAGTCCGGCTAGTAATACTTGCAGGGTTACAAAATGTTCGTTAACGATTTTAGATACCGTTTTAGCAACGTTATGTTCTTTGACAAAAAAGAATACAATAAAGTTAAAAGTTGCGGCCCAAAGCACCGCCTGGAAAGGTGTCAATACCTTGGTTGAAACAATAGTAGCGATTGAATTTGCGGCGTCGTGAAAGCCATTGGTGTAATCAAATAAAATAGCCAGGCCAATTACGAGTACGAGTGTGCTTGTTACCATGTAATCCGATCAGGCGTTTTTTACTAAAATTGATTCCATCACATTTGCGGCATCCTCGCAACGATCGGTAGCAGTTTCAAGCGATGAATAGATCTCTTTGTATTTGATCAGCCTGATTGCGTCAGTCTCGTATAAGAACAGGTCGGCTACTGCCCGGTCAAATACATAATCAGCCTGGTTTTCTACGCTATTGATACGAATACAGGAATCAGCTATCGCGCGTACATTCCGGATATCCTTAAGTTCCCTGACAGCTTTTTCAAGATCGAGACTTGCCTGGTAAATCAAATCAGATAATTTGCGGATATGCTCGTTCAGGTCATCGATACGGTAAAGCAGCATTCTATTGGCGGCGCCCTGGATGTTATCGGCTACGTCGTCAATGGCAGTGGCCAATGCGTGAATGTCTTCGCGGTCAAATGGCGTAATGAAGTTTTTCCCGAGTTCAAGGTAAATCTGGTGGGTAATTTCATCTCCTTTGTTCTCCAGCTTGTCGATATGTTTATAAAGTTCATCGCGTGTACCCGAGTTGGCTGAATTAACTGCTTCAACCAGGCTGCTGGCCATCGCAATTACATTATTCGAAGCTTGTTCGAACAATGGAAAAAATATTTTTTTGTCTTTTGGAACAAAATACTGGAAGATACTATTCAGAGACATAATTGAAGATTCAGTAGTCGATTAAAAATCGTTTGTTAAATTTTTGCAAAGTTAATGTTTGCAATGTTAAGTTAATGTTAACTATTTAAAACTGGTATTGCCGGAAACGCGATGCCTTGTTTCCCTTTTTGCAGCGTAAAACCAAAAGTTGATCCAAGTCCCTCAGTGCTTCTCACGTTAATGGTTTGCTGGTGCGCTTCTATAATATGTTTAACGATGGCCAAACCAAGTCCCGAGCCTCCGATCTGCCTGGAGCGACTTGTATCAGTTCTGAAAAAGCGCTCAAAAAGACGGGGCAGGTATTTCTCTTCTATGCCTATGCCATCATCTGTAACTTCAACCAGCACCTGGTCATGCAGTTCAAACAAGCTTACCGATGTGCTGCCCTCTTCTTTTCCATATTTGAACGAATTGTCGATCAGGTTTACCAATACCTGCCTGATCTTTTCACGGTCGGCATTAACCAGAATTGGCTCATCATATTTTTGTTTGAAAACCAGTTTGATATGGTGCTCTGCCGCTTTCATTTCCAGCGACTCGAACACTTCTTTGATCAGGTCGTTAATTTTAAATTTGGTAAGGTTGACGGGTATTTCGCCTGTTTCCAGTTTAGAGATCTCGTCCAGGTCTTTGATCAGGTAGCTCAGGCGATCGACATTCTTCGAAGCTTTATCTAAAAACTGTCGGGCCATATCAGTATCTTCAAAATCGTCGTCGACAATAGCATCAATATAACCCTGTATGGCAAAAAGTGGCGTCTTAAATTCGTGTGAAATATTTGAAAGGAAATCGCGCCTGAATTTTTCCTGTTTACGCAGATCGTCAATCTCGCTTTTCTTTTGCCTGGCCCATTCGGTTACTTCCTGTTGTACGTCATTAATAGGGTCGGCACTTACATGTTCACCCAGCGCATCGCGCAGGTCACGACCCAATTTCAGGTTATGGATCAATTTGTAAATGATCTTTATTTTTGAATAAATATACTTTTCAAGCAGCACATAAAAAGTAACAAAACTAATAGCTAAGGTGATGAAAAAGGTGACACCCACATCATACCAGCTATGCTTGAAATAAAAATTCACTGCCGAAACCGTAATTGCTACTGCGGCAGCGTTAATGAATACCAGTACCCGTAATTTCATACCCGTAAAGTTACAATTTACAGGCAATTACCCGTTAATTAAAGAACCCGGGAATATTAAATTACGGTTATTAATTTGTGGCTTTTTTAAGGTGATGGCTTACTTCGAGGTAGTTACATCAAGGTCGATGAAAACATCGTTTGACATGACCAGGCTATGTCCGCCTACGCCAAAGTCAGTTCGTTCGATCTGGAATTCCCCTTTGAATTCGGCAACTGCGCCTGTTTCGGTGTAGGTAAAGGGTAGGGTTATGAGGTTGGTTTTGTCTTTTATCGTCAGGCTAAATGTCCCGGTGTATTTATTTCCGGCTACATGTTTAATGGCGACCGACTTTAGGGTGATGGTAGGATATTTTGCTACATCAAAATAACTATCGCTTTTCAAATGGTCGTTGCGCGTACCGTTATCAGTATCGATCGTATTGGTTTCTACTGATGCAACGATCGAACTGCCTGCCAGGTTAGTCTGGTCGAATTTCAGATCACCTTTAAAGCCAGCCAGGGTGCCATCTACGGTAATGCCCAGGTTTTTGATATGAAACTGAATGGAAGATTTGCTTACTGTTTGCGACTTAACCTGAGCAAAGCAAATTACATTGAATAGCACAAAGAGCAAAGCCGGTAATATCTTTTTCATCTGCTAAATATAATTAAGCAATTTGAAAATAAGACGTAGGTGAACGCAGATTATTACATAAATACCCTAAAAAAATTCTGGGGGCAGCTATCTTTAAAATCAGAACTCCACGTGTGCCCTTAACCCAAAGACATTTATCGGTCCCCGGTCGGTATTATAGGCAGGGTGCAGGATAAATTGGTAATCGGGCGTAAACCAAATTTTTTTCTGATAAACGTTGATTTTGTAGTAGAGCTCAGCGATGAGTTCAGGAGCATAGTTTAGTTGCCCGTCGCCTATAATAAAGCCGTAACCACCAGCGGCGAGGTAAGCTTTATGGTCTGCTGAGAGGCCGTTGGCAATAAACGCAAGCCCCAGTTCGTCGTCGGTCCGTTTCCAGGAGGAGCCTTTAAGTACACCACCAAATGAAAGCGAACGGTCAATCTCGGTAAAGAACCAGGTTTCTGTATGCCCGTCGTTGTAGCTGGCTTTAGCGAAAACCCCGAAGTCTTTTGTTATATACTGATCGGTATTTATCCCAAGTCCGTTTTTATGCCTGCCGTAGTGCTGGGTACTGTCAACATTGGGTGCCGCGGGATTTTGCGCTACAGCCAATTTATAGTTGCCGAATTTTCCATTGTTAAGAAAGGTGAGCACCCGGAAAGTGCCTTTTTGCCCGGCAATGTCATACCGCTTTTCAAATTCCAATGTTTGGGTATTGGCCTGCCCGATTTTAGCATCCCAAACCGATTGATTGGCCTGAGTTGTTACCAAAGTTAAAGCCAGGCGTAAGGTCCAGCTTGGTTGTCCAAGTTCGCCTGTTAAGCCAAGCACATAGCCCCTGGTATTTGCAGGGTAGTCCCATGCGCCATTATCCATTAGTGCCCAGTTCATGAATTGAGCACGCGGATCATGGCTGAAATTATTGTTATCGAAAAAGTCGGCCATCCCAAACTTTCCTAGCACAAAGGAAAAATAGCGTTTGCTCCTGACCCTACCAAGCTGATTGATGTCGTCTTCAATAGTGTCTTTCCCGGTACCCCATTCAAAAGTCTGCTTAAGATATAACCGGGCGATGTAGATCTTATTTTGAACGCCACCCACCCTAAATGTCTCGCCATTAGGAAAACCGGCGATACCCAGTGTTTGACTTAAACCCGCGCCCCCCGATATTTCAGGATTAAAATAAGCTTCCGCTCCCTTCCACAACCTGGTACCGCCAAATAAAGTGGATGTTATAGAAGATTGAGTTTCTTCTTTAGTTGATAAACTGTTTTTACCCGAATACGGGGCGCTGAAAGAATGCTTGTATTGCGTTATAATAGTTTGCTGAAAATGCAGGTTAGAGCGCTCTTGCTTCAACGAATCCTGGGCAGCAGCATAACCGGCAATCGATATAAAAATGGCTATAATGTGAATAATTTTCTTCATAAAGCTGGGCAAAAATAGCGTAGTGCTATTAAGTTTATGTTAATTACCGTCGCAATGTTTCCAGCAGTACCTGAAAGATATACCCGTATGTTAACAAAAAACATCATCTAAATTAGGTTAAAGCCATTGATCGAATGTTTTGATGAACCAGGTTTTGACAACCTGGGTTAGCAAGCAATAGGCCAGCAGCATACCGATTAACCAGGGGAAAAAGGACAGTGGAAGTGCCACCATTTTGAAGGCTGCAGCAAAAGGCGAAAAAGGTATAAAGATACCGATGGCCATGATAGCACTTGTTAAGGCTACTACCGGCGCGGTGGCCCAACTTTGTATAAAAGGTATCTTCCGGGTGCGTATCATATGAACGATCAGTGTTTGTGACAGCAAGCTTTCAACAAACCAACCGGTTTGGAAAAAGTTTTGATGGGCTGGAGAATTAGCTTTAAAAACAAACCACATGATCGCAAATGTAGCGTAGTCAAATACCGAGCTGATCGGACCAATGAAGATCATGAACCTGCTGATGCCGCCAGCGTCCCATTTGCGTGGTGTAACGATATAATCTTCGTCCATAGAATCCCATGGAATAGAAATTTGTGAAACATCATAAAGCAAATTATTGATCAGGATCTGTATAGGCATCATCGGCAGGAATGGAAGCAGCGCACTGGCACCCAGCATGCTAAACATGTTACCAAAATTACTGCTGGCGGTCATCTTGATGTATTTGATGATATTACCGAAAGTTCGCCTGCCGTAAATAACACCCTTGCGAAGCACCATTAAATCTTTTTCAAGTAATATAATGTCTGCGCTTTCCTTGGCAATATCCA
>CAIPPO010000102.1 GCA_903866915.1 uncultured Mucilaginibacter sp.
AGCGGCTACTGGACCGTTAAGTCTTTAAGCAATGCCATGCGGCAGAGTTTTTCGAAGTAATTAAAAAACTATCTTTGCTTTAATGCAGCAAAGCAAGCTTTCTTATAGCAAATTGATCAAAAGCGAAGCTAAAAAGCTTGGCTTTTTGTTTTGTGGTATTGCCAAAGCCGATTTTTTAGAGGAAGAAGCGCCGCGCCTGGAAACCTGGCTAAAAAAAGGCATGCAGGGCGAAATGCAGTACATGGAAAACCATTTCGACAAACGTCTTGATCCACGTTTATTGGTTGATGATGCCAAATCTGTGATATCGTTAGGGCTTAATTATTATACGGAACAAACACAAGCAGACGCCTTAGCACCCAAAATATCTAAATATGCCTATGGTACTGATTATCACCAGGTGATCAAAGCCAAATTGAAGCAATTGCTGGAAGTCATCAATGAAAAAATTGGCGCAGTAAACGGCAGGGCTTTTGTTGATTCAGCACCTGTACTGGATAAAGCCTGGGCCAACCGCTCGGGTTTGGGCTGGATTGGGAAAAATACCAATCTGATTAATACCAAAAAAGGCTCGTTCTTTTTCTTATGCGAACTGATTGTAGATATCGAACTGGAATATGATATTCCCTCAACGGCCGACCATTGCGGCACCTGCACGCGATGTATCGATGCCTGTCCTACCCAGGCCATTGTGGCGCCCTATGTTGTAGACGGAAGTCGTTGTATCTCCTACCTCACCATAGAGCTTAAAGAGCAGATACCAGGCGAATTTAAAGGCAAAATGGACAACTGGATGTTCGGCTGCGATGTTTGCCAGGACGTATGCCCCTGGAACCGGTTTTCGGTATTGCATAAGGAGACCGGATTTGAACCACATCCCGATCTGATGCGAATGTCCAAACGCGACTGGCAGGAAATTACGGAAGACGTATTTCAAAAAGTATTCAAAAACTCGGCTGTAAAACGTGCTAAGTTCTCCGGTTTGAAGAGAAATATTGATTTTCTTAGAGGATAGTTAATTAGCGATTTGTGATTAGTAAACTAATCACAACCCCTTCTTAAATTTCTCTTTCAGTAAAGACAGCATATCCTCATCTACAGGGCGGGCGGGGGTATCATCCTGCTTTTTGAATGGTTTGCTTTGCGGATTGTGGTTGCGATTATCGGATTTATGAAATTCCTTTTTGGGCTCCTGAGGTGCCGGTTTATGTTCGATAGTTTTAGGCGCCGGTGCTGAAGGCCTGGCAGTGGTCTCCGCCTTAATTTCCACTGGCTTTACAACTTCAACTGGTTTGGGTTGCTGTGGCCTTAGATGCTGGCGTTCGGCAGCTTTTTTGGCATTCCAGCGATTGTATATCTCTTCCAGCTTACGTTTAGTATACAAAGGAAAATCACCCTGCATCATCCATGAATAATAACTTGGTTCGGCATTAAATACGTCTTCTACCTTTTTACCTTTATGCTTCCCAAAATTAAATAGCTCCTCGCCTTTATCATTGTAAACCATACGGCCCGCGAAGTCGAGCAACTTGTTCAAATTAGTAAAATTGTGTAACGCTTCAATGTCATTTACAACAGGTTTACTAACTTTCCCGCTTTTGTCTTCCCATTCCTTTCCAGCATATTTATCTAATTGCGCCAGTAATACTTCCATCGTTGCCCGGGTATCAGCTTCTGCCGAATGTGCATTAACAATCTGTTTGTTGCAATAAAACTTGTAGGCAGCTTTTAATGTGCGTTGTTCCATTTGGTGGAAAATGTTTTGCACATCCACAAAAAAGCGGTTTTCCAGGTCGAAAGAAAGACCTGCACGCAAAAACTCCTCCATCAATAATGGAATATCATATTTATTGGAGTTATACCCGGCAAGGTCGCTATCAGCTATAAACTCAGCAATACCCGGAGCGACTGTTTTAAACAATGGTTCGGCTTTTACATCTTCATCGTAAATTCCATGAACGAGCGATGCTTCCAGCGGGATAGAAACTCCCGGATTTATACGCCAGGTTTTAACTTCTTCAAGATCACCGGGGCTGAGTTTGATCACAGATAATTCAACAATTCG
This sequence comes from uncultured Mucilaginibacter sp., assembly GCA_903866915.1. Classification (GTDB taxonomy): domain Bacteria; phylum Bacteroidota; class Bacteroidia; order Sphingobacteriales; family Sphingobacteriaceae; genus Mucilaginibacter. The sequence goes on from CAIPPO010000102.1 coordinate 2,066, forward strand.
GTCCGAGCCCACATTAACCCCTGTTGCTTCAATATCAAAAAAAGCCAGCGGACGTTTTAAATTTAATTTCATTTTGTATTTCGAGAGGCCGTAAAGGTCTAAAAAAGTTTTGAGCGGAATAAATTTTTTAATGGATAAAATATTTATTTAATTTTTCTATTTTGAGACTACCAAACTTTAGAACCCATTATGAGAAAACCAGCATTAATTTTTATTGTATTAACACTCGCTTTATTAAAAACATCGGCCCAGGATTTTCCTTACGGAAAGGTTGACAACGATGCCTTAAATTTGACCAAATACGCCAAAGATACTTCTGCACACGCTGTTATTATTGATGAATATGGTACTTCGCGCATTGGATTTGATAATGATTACCGGATATTAATAACCTATGTACGTCATGAAAAGATCAAGTTTTTTGATAATAAGGATTTCGAAAGCGAGGGTACTATTATCGAAGGGCTGTACAACAGGAACGAAACCAGCTATGAGGAAATGAGTGACATAAAAGCTATTACTTATTTCAAAGATGATAATGGTAACATACAACATGTGGAACTGGATCAGAGTAAAATATTCAGAACCAGAGAGACAAAGCACGAAAGCACCGTAAAATTTGCTTTGCCTGCCTTACGCAGTGGCTGTGTTGTAGAGTTCAGCTATAAAATTTCAACACCCTACCTGTTCGGATTCAAAGGCTGGGAATTCCAAACATCGATCCCTAAAATAAAATCAGTATACGAAGTACATATTCCAGGCTTTTGGGAATACAACGCTGCCCTTGCCGGCCCGCTTAAACTAAGTTTTAACACAGCTAAAGTTGAGCGGGCTTGCTTAACTTACGGCGGAGGAGGCGGAATAGCAAGCGGCGCATCTGCCGATTGTTCGGATATTGTTTACGGCATGAACGACGTGCCGGCTTTTGTAGAAGAAGACTATATGACTTCTGACAAAAACTTTAAATCGGCAATAATTTACCAGCTGGTACAAGAAACGGATCTTCAAAGCGGAGTAAAAACCAAATACACAAAAGACTGGAAAGATATTGATAACCTATTAAAAGAGGAATCGTTATTTGGTTCGCAGCTTAAACGTACCAGTTTGTTCAAGGATCGCTTAGGACCTGTACTTGCCGGTAAAACGGACGAAATGGAAAAGGGTAAAGCTGTTTACAATTATATCAAAAATACCATTAAATGGAATGAACACGATAGTCCGTTTAGCGCAGATGGAATAAAACAGGCGCTGGAAAGCCATACAGGCAACTCGGGCGATGTGAATTTAGCATTGGTGACGGCGCTTAATGCTGCCGGAATACATACTGAAGCAGTATTGTTATCAACCCGGATAAACGGTGTGGTAAACAAGTTGTATCCCGACATCAACAGTTTTAATTATGTTATAGCAAAGGCTACTATTGGTGGTCAGTCTTACCTGCTGGATGCAACAGAGCCTTTGTTACCCTTCGGTATGTTACCCTTACGCTGCCTTAATGACCAGGGTCGTGTTTTTAGTCTTGACAAACCTTCCTACTGGATAGATATGGCTACACCGCAAAGAGAGAAAACCACTTATGCTATCGACCTCACTTTGCAGGATGACGGCAAATTGAAAGGCACGCTAAGCCGCTTTTCAGTTGGGTATAGTGCTTACCTGAAACGGAAAGAAATCAAAAAATTCAACTCAATCGACGAATACTTCGAACATGTTAGCGGGGAAACCCATGGTATAAAATTTACTAAATCGAATGTGTCAACTACCGACAGTTTGGACAATCCAGTTGCCGAAACCTACGAAGTAGAGATAAATCCAACAGATAAAATGGTTAACAATCGTATCGGTTTTAGCCCTTTTCTGATCGAACAGCTTAAAACAAATCCATTTAAGCTAGCCCGCCGGGATTACCCGGTAGACTGGGGCATGCCTTCGGAAGACCGTTATATAATTACCGTCCACCTTCCGGCTCAATATACACTAGAGAATGCTCCGCAGCCATTGTCTTACGGCTTACCTAATCAAGGTGGTAATTTTCAGACCGATTTCACAACAGACGGCAGTACACTTACATTTTCATACATTACCAGAATTAACCATTCAGTTTATAGTACTGAAGAATACCCTTATTTGAAGGAGTTATTCAACAAGATAATTCTGGCCGAAAAGAATGAGCTAGTATTCAAAAAGAAATGATAAAGACTAAAATTTTAATTGGACTATTATTACTTACCTGCACATCGGCTTGGGCTCAAACCAATTACGACGCCAGCCTGATACCAAAAGACTTGCTGCGCTATGCAAGTGCAGTAATTCGCAATGAAGAGATAACCACCGAAGTGAAGGAACTGGATAATGTTAGCTATCATGTTAAACGAGTAATTACTGTGCTTAATCCCAATGGCGATAACATCGCCCATATGGCAATATATTATGATAAGAGTATTGCCATAAAGTACATTAAGGGGATAGCCATCAACGAGTTCGGGAAGGTAATTGCAAAATTTTCTGAACGTGATTTTGAAGATGTGAGCACTGCCGGAAATTCAGATTTATTTGAAGAATATAGAGTAAAACACTATATCCCGTCAATTACGCAATACCCCTACACCATTGATTATGAATATGAAACAAAAAATAAACAATCGTTATCCTTAGATAATTGGTATCCGGCTCCGGAAAATGGGCTTGCCATTGAAAAAAGCTCCTATCAAATGATCTGTAGCCCGGATTTCAATTTGCGGTTTAAACAATTTAACCTGCCGGCTAAAGTCACTATTGGAAAAAACAAAGAAGGCATAAAAACCTATATGTGGCAAATTGCCCATCTTTTGGCTCGTAAGGATGAATCGTTCAGTCTTGATGGCAGGCATACCCTGCCTGCCCTGGTTTTTGCACCTGAGAAGTTTAGTTTCTATGGCTATACCGGTACATTTCAAGACTGGTCGCAATTTGGCAAATGGATGTATGATAACCTTTTAAAAAATCGAACTTCCCTTCCCGACGAAACCGTACAATACATTAAAAGCATAACAGCTGACATACAAGACACAAAACTTAAAGCGAAAAAGGTTTATGAATATATGCAGCAAAAAACCCATTATATCAGCATTCAGATCGGTATAGGGGGTTGGCAGCCTTTTTTAGCTTCGGATGTAGATAAAGTTGGCTATGGCGACTGTAAAGCACTGGTAAACTATACCCAGGCTTTACTGAAGGTTGCGGGAGTTGATTCGTGGTATTGTGTTGTCTATGGCGATCATTACCAAAAAAGGAGCTTATTGAGTGATTTTGCTAATTTGGAAGGCAACCATGTAATTCTATGTCTTCCGCTAAAGAACGATACTACCTGGCTTGAATGCACCAGTCAGGAGATTCCTTTTGGCTACCTCGGCGATTTTACTGATGACCGAAACGCATTGGCTTGCACGCCTGAAGGTGGTAAATTGTTGCATACGCCAAAGTATACCACTGAACAAAACCTGGTGACACGCAAAGCTGATTTTACATTGAACGAGACCGGCGACCTGACCGGCGAAATAGCAACTACCTTCAAAGGCGTAGACTACGAAGATCGGGAAGAAATTGTCGGAAAAGCACAAGCCGATAGGTTAAAAGACTTCAAATGGTATTACCCGATCAACAACATAGAAATTAAGACGCTAAATTATAAGCAGGATAAAAGCCTTGATCCGACAACATTTGAAAATGTAAAACTAGCCGCCCGCGAATATGGCGCCATTACAGATGGCAAGTTCTATTTTTCCCTGAATTCTGTCGATCGTATTTCGACTGGGTATAAACAGAGCAATAACAGGACAAACCCAGTAACAATAAACCATGGCCACACTTATAATGATAGTGTAACCTATACGCTGCCGGCAGGCTACAGGTTAGATTCGGAACCCCTGAATGTGACAATCAATAAACCATTTGGTAATTTCACCGCAAGCCTTACAATTAAAGACAATCAATTGGTATATCTGCGTAAACTGCAAATAAAGGACGGCAGTTACGATAAAGAAACCTATGGGGATATAGTAGACTTTTATAATAGTATAGTTGATGCCGATAACTATAATGTTATCCTGATCAAAAAATGATCAGCCGAAAATGATGATTCCCAAGATGATTCCTATGATCATGATCACATAGAGCAGGATCTCGGTTGAGGCAAAGCGTTTGTATTTGGTCCAGAATGCGTAACGATCCTTTTCTTGGGGCATGCAGCAAAGTTAGAAATTCTATTGAATAAGCCTATCGCATATAAATGGCATTACCTCAATGGCTGGTTTCTGCATTCGCCATTTCACTAACCGAGCCGCAACGCGAAAAGTATTTATAAATATAAGGATCGTGCAATTTAACGATGATCACGCCCTTGGTCGAACTGGCGTGAACATAGTAGCCATTTTGCAGGTACACGCCAACATGACTGAATTTTTTGCCATCGTAATCGAAAAATAACAAGTCTCCTTCCTGCAATTCCTCTTCATATTTACGCTTGATGACCAGTACCTGCTGACTTGTGGTACGCGGTAAATTGATGCCGTACACTTGCTGCTCTAATAAAACCGTCAGACCCGAACAATCGATGCCATCATGATCCATTCCGCCAAACTTGTATGGTGTACCCATCCATTGGTCGATAAAGGAATAGAGCCGCCCATTTTGTATCTGGCCCGGTTCAACACCCAATAAATCGGCATATTTTTGTGAGATACTACCTTGTGGCGACACCACTTCGCCTGGCTGGCCCCGCATCACCGCTTTTTTTGAATGGCAAGACGATAGTGCTATTAAAGCTACCAGTAATAAAAAAGTCGAATACCGCATGATCATACCCTAAAAATACGGCGAAGGTTCCTGTAAGGTTACGTCTGATTTTGCACATATCAACACGGCATTTGAGTGCGGAATGGATAGGGTCGAATGTGGAATGATTTTGGTCCGAAATTGGATAATTCGATCTGTAATCAATTTTCCTGTTTCAGGTTTACTTCTTTAACCATACGCCAGGTGAGCAATCCAAGGATGATCATAGAAATTCCAACAGCGGCCCAGATAAGGAACGTATAGTCACGCTTTTTAATAACTATGGGCTTTTCAAATGCCGGGTTTTGGTAGACCGCAAAATGTTGAATTACCGGGAATTGGGAAGTTGGTCGCGAATGTAAAAAAGTCAGGTCGTAACTTACCTCGGAGGCAGTACTATCACCAACCAAAAGCGCATATTTATGCCCTTTTTCGAGGAAAGCAACCAATGATCGCTCAAGGTATAAGGGGAACACTCCGGCGATGGACAAGGGGGTATCATCGTCATTTCTTATTTCAAATCCAATATGATTTGACTTTTCCGCAAGTAAAAAGGTCCCGCCTTGATTGGCAGAAGATAAGGATATTGTATTGGAGTATTTCGAATTTGACGAAGTTCCATTATGGACCATTGCGAGCCGGTTATAATATTTTGGTGCACCAACATTAATTTTCAAACCATCTATAAAGTATTTATCGTCAAGCGTTACTGAATAGATTGAACTATTTTTATCGTTCCTGAAGTTGTATTTTGCAGCCGGCAATGGGATATATTTTACCTGGGGCGAATTTCCCGGGGAAATATAAATACCCGAACGGATGATCTTCAAAGGATCATGATGTTTATTATCGATCTGCAATCGGAAATAGCGGTATTTGCTAAGCGGAAAATTGATCGCCTGTTCGTATTCCGGTTCATTTCCAAAGCCTGCACTTTGCAATTCAATACCCTCTTTGATCGCAAACCAATCTTTCAAATTATCGCTACCTGACAAATTCGCCCGGCGGTTTACCTGGGTATTTTTAAGTCGCAGCCATAAATTGTCAATACCTTGCTGGCTACCCGCATCTGCGATATATATGGTGTTTGTATCCAAGGTCTCCTGCTTTAACTCGGCGAATTTGATAAACAATGGCAAACTGCTTTCGGCCGAGTCAACAACAATCTTAAAGGCGATAGATTTACCGCTCTCATCAATTAACCTTATATCTGACAAATCAGTTTGGATGTTCTTTGCTGTAAAGCGCGGTTGTAATTCGATCCTGTAAACCCCATCCGAATCTATCTTCGCAACATCAGCTTTGTACCTGAATTTATTTTGCTGAGCCATTACAAAAATGGGCACCAGCAACAAAAAGGATATCACCAGAATGGTAACAGGTTTATTCTTCAGTTTTAGCTTTATCATCAGTAATAATAACTTTTACTTTTTGGTACATGAATGAAATGATCAGCAATAATACACCAAGGCAGAAAAACGCAGCAATTTTTCCACCCGCAGGGATGTTTTCTATATCGTAGGTGAATAGTTTAAACAGAGTAAGGGTAAAAAGCGTAAGTGAAATAATGCGCAGCAAACTGGTCTTGTTGCGCATACCGGTCCACATTAGCGCGAAAGACACAATACCCCAAAGCACCGGTAACCCGGTTTTGATATAGATATTTTGAATAGACTCCAAGCCAGCTCTTTGAGTATAAAAGATCGAATTACTGGCCAGACAAATCTCGAGACTGAGAAAAATCACTCCGGCGCCGGTCAGAATCCATGCAGCGGGCTTAACAAGTGTTCCAAAATTATTCCGGATAACCTGTATCGATCTGATGAACAGCAGGACAATAAACATATCTGCTAGCCAGTGGGCCATAAATTGCGTGCCTGCTATTCGATGACCAACCAATATATCGGCCTGCACATCAAAATATTGCTGACTCAGCAACAAGTATATAAAAATCGAAATGGCATAAAGCACAGCCTCGGTTTCCCAGCCGAGTGCCAAAGTCGACAGTTTTCGACCGATCGAGGAAAAAACAAAAACAAATGCAGGCAGGTATAACGTGAGGTAAAGGAAGTTGAGGCCTGTATCGGGAAAACGGGTTATAAACTGTTGATTGATCTCGAGTGCACCGGAACTAAAGAGGAGCATCAATGCTACTATCTTAAATAAGACTGGCGGGAATATCCGAACATCCTTTTCCGCCTTATTAACCAGAATAAAAAGCAGGAAGCTACAAACCGATGAAAAAACTGTCGTAATGAACCCATTGTTGGCAACAATACCAACTATACTGTGGGGTTCGGTTCCATATAACTGAAGCCAATCTAACAGTAAGCTACTGAACATCGCCACCCATACTATCAGCGAGGCCCATTGCATTAGCTTTATTTTTGATTTGCTGAACAACCAGTATAATAATACGCTCTCGGCAGACCAGAACAAGGTGATATAGTGCCCATGTAATTGTACCGGTACAGTAAGCGAAAGGAAGGTAAGCGTGATACCTATCAGCAGATATAAAATATTGCTGTCGGCTTTTTTGGTTCTGAATAGAAAAAACGAAAATATTAAGTTAAGCGCCCCTATTCCGGCACAAAACAAACCGCGGAATTGATCCTCGTTCATCAGATGCATCAGGTATAGTCCGGCACCAAAATAAAGCGCAGTGTTAGTTAATAATATCGTAAAATCAGAACTGATAAAAGCTTTGTTCTCTTTGATATTATTTGCCACATTGATCAAGAAGAACACCAGATAAAGTATGCTGGAATAAAGAAAAACAGTACCTGCAGCTTTATCAGGCAGGGTAAAAATCAATCCTGCTAATACCAACACGGTCAGCGCAAATGACAGTATATTTAATAATCGCCATGCCTTAAAATAAGCTATAACGAGTAAGCCGGTATTAAGTATGATATAGTAAATAAAAAGTGCATCATAATTGGCATGGCCCGTACTTACCATAAAGGGGCTCGACATGCCGCCCAACAAAGCTATCACAGCCAATTCCTGCCTGTCGTACAGCAGCGATAGTGCCACTGCAAAAGCCGTGATAACAATGAGAATGATAAAGGAAACTGTTTGGCTGAATAAATGAAACTGATGGAAAGCAAGAGTGATGGTAAAATAGAACACAGCAATACCACCACCAACCAAAACCGAACTAAATGCTTTATAGTTTTTACGTAAGCGATGGGCAATACCAACAAGTATACCGCCAGCGGCTATACCAATTGCAACGCGGCCGGATGGTCCTACCCAATTCTGATCTATCGCATATTTAACAAAAAAGCCAATTGCTAAAACCAAAATGGCAATACCAATTTTGTTGACAAGGTTCTCGCCGATAAATTTTTCCAGGTCAGGATAGCGCTCAAAGAATGAGGGCTCTGGTTTTGCAATATGCCGCTTTGGTGGGGGAATGCTTCCTGATGAACGCCGTAGTTGAGAAAGTGGATCTTCGATGACTTGATTCGTGCTTTCAACTTCAACAGGTTTTTCTGGTGAAGGTACAAAAGGCTTTGCTATTTCACTAACCGGTGCTGGTTGAGGTGGAGGCGCAAAAGGCTGAGAAACAACGGGAGGAGATTTCGGAAATTCCGGAGCCTTTTCCGTTTCCTTAACGATATCCTTAATTACTTTTTGTTCCTGTTGGCCTTTTTTTACCTGTTCAACCAGGTAGTGCAGGTCTATGATCACGCGCTCAAGGCTTTCGATCTTTTCAGCTAATCGATTATTATATACGACCAATAAAACAACGAGGATAATAAAAAAAACTACATACAAAAAATCCATGCGAATCCAGGTTTGGTTGAGCTAAGTTAGGAGAAATATTTAAATGCCGAAGGCAGAGCGATGGAAATGCGAAATGCCAAATGCGGAATTACTTGAGTTCGGAAGGCGAAGTGACAAATGCGGTTCATTTTTCATTTGGTAATTGGAACTCCGACCATCGCATTTTCATCATTTCGCAATTGACACTCCGCATTTCGCATTTAGTTTAACTCTTGATCACCCGCTGTATCTCATCCAGCTTCATCAGGGCTTCAACAGGCGTAAGGGTATTAACATCGAGGTTATTAAGCGTGTCGCGAATTTTCACCAGTACCGGGTCGTCAATACTAAACATTTGCATCTGAACCGCCTGTTTTTGCACTTTCCGGATGCTCTCTTTGATGTGTTCTCCGCCAGTGCGCTCCGCCTCCAATTTTTTTAGGATCTCGTTAGCACGGCCAACAACTTTTGGGGGCATGCCGGCCAGTTTAGCTACATGGATACCAAAACTGTGCTCGCTGCCGCCCGGCACCAGTTTACGCAGAAAGATGATCTGATGCCCTATTTCCTTCACCGTAACGTTAAAATTCCTGATGCGCGGATGCGAGTTGCTCAACTCGTTCAGCTCGTGGTAATGGGTGGCAAAAAGCGTTTTGGCTCTGGCGGTTGGATGATTATGCAGAAACTCGGCAATAGACCATGCGATCGATATACCGTCGTAGGTAGAAGTACCGCGGCCAATCTCATCCAACAAGATCAGACTGCGGTCAGACAGGTTATTGAGGATGCTGGCGGTTTCGTTCATCTCAACCATAAAGGTTGACTCGCCGGCGGATAAATTGTCTGATGCCCCTACGCGCGTGAATATTTTATCAACTAATCCGATTGAAACAGATTTTGCCGGTACAAAACAGCCCATTTGAGCCATCAGCACAATAAGACCGGTTTGACGGAGTATAGCTGATTTACCCGCCATATTCGGACCTGTAATGATGATGATCTGCTGCGATTCGCTATCAAGGAAAACATCATTGGTGATGTATTCCTCGCCGGCTGGCAGATTTTTCTCAATAACCGGATGGCGCCCTCCTTTGATATCGATGATCCTGCTATCGTTAATCTCGGGCCTGACATAGTAGTTTTTGATCGATATAGTTGCGAAATTGAGCAATACATCCAGTCGCGCAATCAGTTGGGCATTTAACTGTATGGGCTTAATAAACTCGGCCAGCGAATAAAGCAAGTCGTTGTAAAGCCGCGTCTCCAGCGTTAATATCTTCTCTTCAGCACCTAATATCTGCTCCTCGTATTCCTTTAGTTCCGGTGTTATATAACGCTCGGCATTTACCAGGGTTTGTTTGCGGATCCAGTCGGCAGGTACCTTTTCACGATGCGCATGGGTAACTTCCAGGTAATAGCCAAAAACGTTGTTAAAAGCAACTTTCAATGATGGTATCCCGGTTTGTTCCGCTTCGCGTTTTTGTATTTCCAGCAAATAACCTTTGCCGCCAAAAGCTATTTTCCGCAAGCGGTCAAGTTCTTCGCTAACGCCGTTACTGATAACCGAACCCTTCACCAGCATCACCGGCGGTTCAGCCTGAATTTCACGTTCAATTTTAGCGCTTATGGTGGCACACGGATTCAATTGCTCACCAATAGCGCGTAAAGGTTCGCTATTTGCTTCGAGGCATTGTTGCTTGATGATTTCAATTGCCTTGAGTGCCCTTTTCAACTGTACCACTTCGCGCGGGTTGGCGCGCTGTAGACCTATTTTTGATATCAGGCGTTCCAGGTCGCCGATATGGGCTATATTTTGTTTAAGATCTTCGCGCAACTCATCCTGACCAATCAAATACTCAACTACACCCAGGCGGTCGTTAATAGGTTTCAGCTCTTTCAACGGCATAACGATCCACCGCCGCAATAACCTTGCCCCCATCGGCGAAGATGTATGATCAAGCACTTCAACCAGTGTTGTTGCCTGATCGTTTGCAGATCCTATAAGCTCGAGGTTACGAACGGTATAGCGGTCGAGCCAAAGGTAACGACCTTCTTCGATGCGACTGATCGCCGAAATATGCTGCAAATTACGGTGCTCGGTCTCGTTCAGGTAATGCAGTGCGACACCCGCTGCTACTACTCCTTGAGTCAGTCGTTCAATACCAAAGCCTTTTAAAGATTTTACTGCAAAATGCTTTAGCAGGCATTCCTGGGCATAGTCGCCGCTGTAGGGCCAATCGTCCAGTTTATAGGTATAGTAGCGGTCGCCAAAGGCTTCCTTGTATTCGGCATGCTTCGTTTTAGGGTAAATGACCTCGCTGGGATTATACCCCTGGAGCAATTTGTCGATATACTCGGCATTGCCCTGGGCAGTAAGAAATTCGCCGGTAGAAATATCGATAAAAGCAACGCCGATGGTGCTTTTATCGAAATATAGCGAGGCCAGGTAATTGTTATTTTTCTGATGCAGAATATTATCGCTGATGGCAACGCCGGGCGTAACCAGTTCGGTTACCCCGCGTTTCACGATGGTCTTGGTAGTTTTTGGATCCTCCAGTTGGTCGCATATGGCAACCCGCTGCCCCGCACGCACCAGCTTTGGCAAATAAGTCTCCAGCGAATGGTGCGGAAAACCCGCCAGTTCGATATGCGTAGCGGCGCCGTTTGCCCGCTTCGTTAGTACAATACCCAATATACCGGAGGCTTTTATCGCATCCTCGCCAAAAGTTTCATAGAAATCGCCTACACGAAACAACAGCAATGCACCCGGGTATTTGGCTTTTACCTGGTTGTATTGCTGCATTAAGGGTGTTTCTTTAGTCTCTTTGGCCAAAGCTCTGTTTTTAATAATCAGCTAATTTAGATTATTGCCTTTTGTTTACAGGGTTTGTTGAAAAGTTGGGGGTGGTTGATAAGTTGGTTGGAGAGGTTGTATTAGTTGTACTGGTTGTACTGAGTAATGGGCATTGGGGATTAAGCATTGGGCATTGGTTTTAATCCCATTGACTATGGACAATGGACTATGAACTATCAACTTGCTGCATTTTTAAAAAATGGTTAGCTTGCCTTATTAAAAAGTCAGTTTATGAAGCCTGATATTTTTTTGGTTACCGGGTTAGCCTTAATCTTTCTTTTATTTATTGGTTCAGCTTCTAGCCAATCGGTCAAGACTGGGGGTGCAGTATTAAGACATGCGGTAACTGTAACTTTTAAACCGGGTGCACCAGCCGAGCAAATTGCATTGGCTGATCATTCATTTAAAAATCTGGCTAAAAGCTAAGGGTAGTAAAACGTTTTGAATGGGGTGTAGCTACAGATGACCGCGATACGGTACATATTACTCATGTATTTGTTACCACATTTGCCAGTAAACAGGATGAAGCAACTTACGGCGCATCTCCCGAACACCAGGCTCACATTAAACTTGGTGCCGAATACATTGAGAAGGTAAGTGCTGTTGATTTTTGGCTGAAACCCTGAAAGCCGCAGTAGCTTAAGGTCATTCAAGTCTTTATTTCACCTTCTTCGCCTCATGTTCGCCATTTTGATATAAGATCGCTTTGATCACCTGGCCTTTGTCATCTTTTATAAACTCCATTTTCGCGTCGACAACTTTCAGGAAGAATTTAGTTTGGGTTTCGGGGTAAAGTTCAAATTTGGGCTGACCTGTGCCCTGGCCAAAAAGGTGACCGCCTTCACGCGTAACCGCAATAGAAAAACCTGGAACAAGCTCGTATTCGCCGGTATAGGTTTGTAAAACACTGTCAGCTACGGAAGTAGTAGTTACCAGTTTCGACTGGTACAATCCCTTAAACCCATAAACCCTGGCGATCGCATTCTCAATCTCGGGCATGATCTGCCCATTATCGGAATTGACCATGATCACCAGCCCATTACCACCTTCGAGACTACCAAAGTAGTCGGACCGGAAGCCTTCGTTGGCTCCGCTATGCCTGAAATAGGTTGTTCCATCCAGGTCGGTTAAAAATACGCCCAATGCCGCCTGCTTATCAAGGTAAGGTGTTAACCGTAGCTTTGTGGTTTGCTGGTTGAGTACTTTTGATGATCGTCCTTCATAAGCCAGTTGGGTTTCGATGATATATTTTGAAAGATCGGTCGGATTGGTCCATAGACCGGCTGCTGCCTGTTCGGGGTAAATATGGTATCTTCCTTTAATCGCTGCTCCATCAGGCCGGTACCCTGTCGCCAACAACTCTTGTTTTTTGTCGTTTGGCGGTTGCTGATAGGTGCTGGATGTCATACCCATAGGTTTTAATACCTTTTCGTACATAAATTTATCATAAGGCTGGTGGGTGATATCGGTTACGATCTCTTGCGAAATTGTGATACCTCCTCCCGAATATTCTGATTTCAAGCCTGGTGCAAACATCGACCGTATCGGGTCCGAATTGGCGGGTTTCTGGCCATCCAGTACTTGCTGCAGCGTCGGTAAAACCGTTCCCCGTTCATAGCCGTCAAAGCCATGTACGGTAAGTCCGCCAGTGTGGCTGAGCAGGTTAGCCATACTGATCTTCTTACCTTTTGACAAGCTGTCATAAGGAAATTTCCAGCTACTGAGGTAGTTATTGATATCAGCATAAATATCAAGCTTCTTATCCTGCAACAATTTCAAAACCCCTACCGAATTTAATGATTTACTGAGGGAAGCTGCCTGGAAAAGCGTTTGCGTGGTTACAGGTATCTTCAGGCTATCATCGGCCCACCCGTACCCTTTTGCCCAGACAAGCTTGTAATTACAGATCACCGCTATGCTTAACCCTTTAATATGGTAGTACGTCATGCGTTCCTGAATCGACCATGGCTTTTGCCCTTCAGATTTTAAAGCGCCTTCGAGGCCGTTTTCAACAGCTTTTACTTTTAAGCTATCCACGGTTTGCGCACTGCTGCTCAATCCGAAAAAAGCTATCATCAAAGTAAGCAATAGTGATACAAGCTTTTTCATCCTAATGGCTATTTGGTAAAACACAAACAAGGTAACTCTAATTATTACATAACACAAGATGCAAAACACGCCAAATATCAGCCCGAATGAATACAGTTTGGTAAATCAAAACTAAACTTTGCCAATCAAAGTACTTTTAATATATTTGTATTCAATTTAAGTGGTTTCCCACTACCCGGCTACCGGTAAATATCGCCGGTAAATTTAAAGCACAAAAATTGACGCCGACAATGAAGTATTTCACCGAAAAAGACAGTATCATCCGGAAAATATGGGGAAAGGCAGACACGGTCTTATTCATCTTTGCCGGAGCTTCTGCAGAATTTACCCTGAACCGGGCAGTCGACTGGCTATATTATACCGGCCGTTTGCCTGCCGATCCATTGGGCCGTTTGTTCAGTACGGTAGCTTATTCCCGTATGATCTTATTTTCGGATGAAGAAAATGCCCTGAAATACATTGACCAGGTTACAGCCATACACCAATCGGTTGAAACGAGTCGCGGTACAAAAATTCCGGCTGAAGCTTACCTGGAAGTATTGTATATGCTGGTCGACTATTCGATCCGGGCTTGTGAATTACTGGAAAAAAAGCTGAGCGGCAAGGAAAAGGCTGAAATATTCGATGTATTTGCGCAGGTAGGAACCCGGATGGGGCTGGAAAGCCTGGCAAGCTCTTATGAAGAATATGTTGGCGACAGACGGCAGCAACTAACTAATGGGCTGTTTTACAACCAATATAGCGAGGACCTATACCGGCAATACCGCAAGCATTTAGGCCCAAGCCGCTTTCTGTTGTTAAAACAAGTTCAATTACTGGTTGCACCCCAGCAAGTAAACCATAAACTTAATCGGTACCAAATTAAATGGTTGCTTCCATTATTGCAACTGTACAAAATACTGCGATTTTTTAAGCTGGAAAATTGGGTCAAAACCGCGATGCTGCCTCAGGAATATGCCAGGCAGCTAAAAAACCTTGATACTGCTTTTTAGCTGTTATTTAAAATTCAGGCTCAAACCCAGGGTAGTTTGCAACTCATTAACAGGCAAACTGGTTACATAGCGGCCGAGGTTTTCTGTACGCCCGTCGGTGGTTACTTTTGGGCCGGGCGATGCTATATAAGCTACTTTAACGCCAATTGACAGGTTGTCGCTCAGTTTGTAGCGAATTCCGCCACTTGCTCCATATCCTAACAAAATGCCATGCGAACGACGCTGATAGAAATAGGCGGATTGTTGTGGGACGCCAAGCAGTTCAACCTGTGTTTCGGGGGTAGAAGTTACATCAACCAAGCCTCCAAAGGCTCGGATATCCAATATAAATTTCGAATAGGTGAAAGAATATTGAGGACCAACCATTAAGTTAAAGTTATGAAAGCGGTCGTAAGCATTTACTGTTGTCGAGGTTGCATTATACGAAGTGGTATAATTTTGAGCAAGGTTATACGTATCGGTGTAATTTAATTTACCCTGATCCTGGAAGGAGAAAGTATAGCCAATTCCCAGGTTTTTGTAAACATAAACAGCCCCGTCAATACCAAACGTAACACCTTTTTTAGCAAAGCCCGATTGATTATTACTGTAACTGGTGCTGCCATAGTTGCCCTGAGGGTTTGACATACCACCAAAAAGTGAAATATAGCTTTTTACCTGGGCGCTGACATTAAGCGATGTAAACAGCAAAGCGGCGAATGTAATAATGGTAAAATATCTTTTCATGTTATATAATGCAGAGGTAATGGTTTGGTTTTGAATTATTAATTTGACGTAAACACGTAAGGCGTAGCAGTAAATGTACCTCCGGTTATGTTGTCGACCGTGGTAGAGATCACATTTCCCATGCCATCATACAAGGTAGATCTTGAATAGAAGTTAAAAGTGCCGGTTATGGTCTTTTTTACTGAGTCAACAGCAGTTACTACAACCTGCCCGGCCCCGGCTGCTATTGTGCCGTGGGGAAGAAACACATAATTGCCATTAGACAACTGTTGCGTATTAAATTGGGCCTGAACCAGGTTACCATCAACATTGTAGGTTGCAAGGGGAAAACCAGGTGTACCGGATGCAACAGGAACCGTAACGGAAAATATAACCTGCTTCTGTCCCTGAGTGCCGCTACACATAAGCGTTTTGGTTTTTGCCCCAGCGTTATAATTAACCGTTGTGCTAACCGTATCGGGTGCCCAGGTGGTGCCATTGATGTTTGCCTGGAAAGCTGCTGTGGTATACGCCGTAGCAGAGACTGTATCCTTATTGCAACTTTGTATAAATATGCCTGCTGCGATTAAAAATATTAAAGAGACGGGTAGTCGAAGTTTATTCATATAGTAATTATTTTAGGATGATAACGGAGTTTTGGGGCATTAATTATGATTTGCTGCGATTTAGCTGTTTTTATTGGCTTCTGCTAATTCGCCACAAAAAAATTACTTTTTTATCTAAATAAGGCATCAAAATGGATAAAAATTTAAATTTTTAAAGCAACACTTTTTGCCTCCTGCCGCTACGCTTATAAAACAGGATTTCGGCTGAAACTTTCGTTACCGGTTTTCCTGTCAATTTACCTGTGCCAAACTCGGGCTTCTATGTATTTATGGATTTATTTATCCGGTAACAACCAGCTGTTACCATCAATTCGGTGCAATTATCTTTGTTTTTTTGCTTTTACCAGCATTTAAAAATTGAGCGTTGTTAGGATTAAAACAAATATTTATCGGAAATATTAACCTGGGAAACAAAAATATAACCTTTAATATAATTATAAGCTTATAGTGTAATTGGGATACCTATTAAATTATATTTTAAGCTGTTGCATATTTCTGTAATAGTGTGGATATTTATAGGACGGCTATCTTCCTTTAAAAACGAAAAAATCTACGTTCTGCATAGGCTTAGGCTTTGGCAAATAATGGCATGCTTTTACTTGTAAATAAAAATTGAATCAGCATTTAATATGAAAAAAATCATTTTACCCGCTTCATTAATCTTTTTGGGCCTTGTAAGCCTGAGCCTGTATTTTTTTAGTTTCGGCAAAGATGATCTGAAGGTAAAGATCAGTACAGCTACCTATGTAATGCCTTCAGCTTATAAGGTGTATGCCAATCCGCAAGCACTTTTGGGCGAGTACTATTTTTTCAAAATGCTGATGACCAATGACGGTACTACTTCCATGCATGATGTAAAAGTATCATACGATGTACCCGGATATATTGACTGGACCGAACTGCAAACGATTCCTGTTATCTATCCCGGTCAGCACGTAGTGGTAAGGTGCTATCCTCACTTTAAAGACGATATCGTTAAAAAAATGACGGAATCGGAAGAGAATGGCGAGGTAAAAATTGAGTATAATGGAGGAAAGTTAAAAAAGGAAAGCTTTGGCTTTAAAATGATGGGGCGCAATGAATTCGTTTACACCGATATTCCGGCAGACGAAGTAACCAGTTACCCCGACCTGATGCATAATACCCAGTTACTTCCTTGCCTGGTTACACCTGAAGATCCGATCGTAAAATATTATACCTCGCAGGTACAGGACAAATTTATGCAGGGCGAAGATGCATCAGTAGAAAGCGACCCTGAGAAGAAAAGACAAGCTGCCATTTTGTTTCTTGAAAAACTGTACGATGCAACCCGTACCAGCGGTATGGTTTACAGCGGGACTGAAGGGGTGCCGCAAAAACTGGGTGATATCAGCTCCACGGTTCAAAGTGCGAGGTTGCCGCGCGAAGTGATCACCGGCAATACCGGCTTATGTATAGAATTATCACTGATGTACGCGAGCGTGATCAAAGCTGCGGGGCTTCATCCGGTTATTTTCCTGATTCCGGGTCATGCTTTTCCGGGCGTTTTGGTTGATAATACCTATTTTGCTATTGAAGCAACTGGTGTAGGCGGCAAAGGACTTGGAGGCATTAGTTCTGCCGATCAGGCATTTGCTGCTGGCAACCAGGAATTACAAAAATTCATGCAAGCTTATAGGCAAGGTGACTCAAGAAATATTGTCATCGATGTAAACGACCTTGAGGCCAAAGGTGTAGTACCTATGGAACTTTCTGACGATGATTTTTTGAGGAAGAAAGTGGATGATATCGCCAATACCTTTTCGCATGGTGGCACTGCACCGGTCAACAATTCAGCCCCGGTAAACAATACACGCACTACAGTGCGTCGTTCCGCAGGTACTTCGCGCAGAAACACATCGGGCGGTGGCGGTGGTGGCTCTAATGTTGCCAGCTATTCGGGTAGTATCAGTTTTAGCTATCCTGCCAGTTGGACCCGTACCAGTTACCCCGTTGCAGGTTTGGGCATATTGGAGGCAAAAATTTCTCCTGAACCTGCCACTTCGGTAGCCGTTTGGAACGTACAGGCATCAAGTCCCGATCAGGCTATTTATTATATCCGCGGACAGCTGGCTGCCAGGGGCAATTATATTACTTATCAAAAGGTAAACCAGGGTAACGGCTACACTATTTACCGGGGCACTACCACCTTTACCGGAGGTTCGAGCCAATGGGAAGGCGTATTCCGGAGCGGTGGCAATGGTGTTGTAGGTGTCACTTTGGGCAGTTCAAATTTCAGTAGTTACCAGTCGTTATTTAACAATATCATTTCCACTATCCGATAGCCTGTAATCATGAAAAAGATATACCTCTTATTAACTACACTATTTACAGTAACCTGCCTTAACGTAAATGCACAGCAGGTTGAGCCGCAAAAACAAACCGTAACCATCGATATTGATAATTATGGCGATGGACACATTTCGATCACTCGATTTTATAATGCCAGTCGCTGGGAAAATTATATCAATATATATGGTACTAATGCGTTAGATCTGTTGAAACGGGAAGAAGAACGTTCGTTACCCGGCTGGTACCTCCAAAACTGGAGTTATAAAGATGATGGCGCTGAACATACCTGGACACTTTCGTTCGATGCGCTCGGTATTGCTAAAATTGACGAAAATGGCAACTGGGTACTTGATCTCGATCAGAAGAAACCTGATATCACCAAAATCAGTGACCATAATTTCGCCTTAACCACTACTTTCAATTCCTATGGAAATCTCATGGAAACATTCTGGAAAATTAATTTCCCCAGCGGCGCTGCAAATGTAAATCCGGATAAAGATGCTTTTGGTAAAGCAATTTTCACTTACGAGATGACACCAGGCGGAAAGGCCGGACATTTTTTATTCATAATATTCGGCATATTGCTTGTTGCTTCAGGCGTGGTTTTCTATCTTAAACCCGATGTGTTGAAATTTGGAAAAAGGGAAAAAGTAAAACCGTTCACAGTAGTTTCTGCGCAACAAGCAGCAGCTCAGGAGCCGCCGGCAGCAACCCCGAATATTGAAAAACAGGCATAATCCGAATATTATTTAATTAAACCTACAGCAAAAAAGCAACCTCAGGGTTGCTTTTTTGCTGTAGGCCGGGCTATACTGTATAAAACATGCCGTTGAAGGAAGTGCCCTTTTTTAACATTAGGATGGTCAAACTCCCCTACCCTTTGCATGCCAATTCGGCTCATGACCTGTTCTGATCGACTGTTATGAATTGAGGTAAAGGAATAAATTTGTCCGGCATCTAATTTATCGAACCCAAATTCAAGGCATGCGGCGGCGGCTTCGCTGGCGAAACCCTGCCCCCAATGTTCTTTGCTGAGGCGCCAGCCGATCTCGATACAGGGAGTAAACCAGCTCTCAAACGGCGCATTAGTCAGCCCGGTAAACCCAATGAACTGGCCGGTATCTTTTCGTTCCACAGCAAAAAAGCCATAACCATATTTGACGATATTGGTCATAATACGCGCTATTTGTGCCAGCGATTCTTCTGGTGTGCGCACTGACTCAAAATATTCCATCACTACCGGATCGGCATTGAGCCTGATGAAGGGTTCAAAATCACTTTCCCGCCATTGGCGCAAAAGCAAGCGCGGTGTTTGGATATCAATAAGAGCCATGGGAACGGATTGACTTATCAAAAATAGGATTATTACGATAATTTAAACAGCAGGTATCAACCCGGAAAATTTAAGACTCGTAATTGAATCCTAAAGCAGCCTGCTCATGTCACAACAATCTTTGCTAAAAAGTTACAGCCATTAATGGGCTGACGTTAATTGTCGGCTCAATTTTATCAAAGATTAAAATTAATCCCATATTTGCAATATGAGTAAGCTATGGCAAAAAGCCACCAATGTTAACGAACTCGTTGAAAATTTCACCGTTGGTCGCGACCGTGAATTGGATGCCCAAATGGCCGCATTTGATGTACTGGGCTCACTGGCTCATACAACCATGTTGCAAAGTATAGGCTTACTCGATACTGCCGACTATGAACTGGTTCAAGCAGAGTTGAAGAACATTTACCGGGAAATACAAAACGGCACATTTGTTATTGAAGCAGATGTTGAAGACGTTCATTCGCAGGTAGAATTGCTGCTCACCCGGCGCGTTGGCGATGCAGGTAAAAAAATACATAGCGGACGTTCACGTAACGACCAGGTACTGGTTGATTTAAAACTGTTTTTCCGGCATGAATTACAGGACGTGGTAGCCGAAGTGGCGACACTATTCGATCAGCTGATCGGGTTAAGCGAAAAGCATAAAGCTGTATTGTTACCCGGCTATACCCATTTGCAAATTGCGATGCCCTCGTCTTTCGGTCTTTGGTTCGGCGCCTATGCGGAAAGTCTGGTCGACGACCTGGAACTGCTACTGGCAGCCTATAAAATAACCAATAAAAATCCGCTTGGTTCGGCTGCCGGGTATGGGTCATCGTTCCCGCTCAACAGAACATTAACTACTGAGTTGCTTGGCTTTGATAGCTTGAATTATAACGTAGTATATGCACAAATGGGGCGTGGAAAAACCGAACGGGTGATTGCGCAGGCTTTGTCGACTGTTGCTGCTACACTGGCAAAAATGGCTATGGACCAAACTTTGTACCTGAGTCAGAACTTCAGTTTTGTAAGCTACCCCGATAACCTGACCACTGGCAGCAGTATTATGCCGCATAAAAAGAACCCCGATGTTTGGGAAATTATGCGTGGTAAATGCAACCGTTTGCAAGCCCTGCCAAACGACGTAGCACTGATGACCACAAATTTGCCTTCGGGTTATCACCGTGAGCTGCAATTGCTAAAAGAATTACTTTTCCCAGCTTTTACCGACCTTAAACTCTGCCTCCAAATGGCGACTTTTATGCTGGAGCATATCGAGGTGAAGCCAAAAATACTGGACGACCCTAAATATGCCTACCTTTTTAGTGTTGACGAAGTGAATAAATTAGTGCTTGGTGGCTTGCCTTTCCGGGATGCCTATAAACAAGTTGGACTGGCTATAGAACAGGGCAATTTTGAACCTGAAAAAAAGGCACTGCATACACATGAAGGCAGCATTGGAAACCTGTACAATAAACAAATCAGCGATGCCTTTAATACCCTGGTGCAAAATTTTGATTTCGAAAAAGTAGCCAGGTCGGTGGCAACATTGGTGAACTAAAAGATATAACATGAGTTACCAAAACCGAAACGAGATTTATCCCGGGCTTGAAGTTGAGATCATCCTCAAAAAAGACCAGCGCTCGGGTAAACGCACCAAAGGTGTCGTAAAAGACCTGCTGACAAGTTCAGCCTTCCACTCCAGAGGGATCAAAGTACGGCTTGAAGATGGGCAGGTAGGCCGTGTTATTGAAATTTTTGATTGACGATAGCCGGGCGCCAAAGGACAAAATTGATTATATTCGTTTCCAGTCTTACTGACTTAACCCATGAGTAACTCCCTCACAAGCAAACCCAATATTTTTTTACGCATGGATGCGCGGCATCGCTTTGTTACAGGTTTTATTATCAGCGCCATAACGCTTTTTTTTATTTACGATCGTTTTTCATGGCCTACAATATTCCTGCTAACCTGGATGGCCTTTGCTATCAGCGTTATAGCGATGATCTGGATAGCTTTCCTTACCAGTCACCCCCGCGAGGTACGCAAAATAGCACGGATACAGGACTCCAGCCGCCTGATGCTTTTCAGTTTCGTCATTATATCATCGGTGGTAAGCCTTGCCGCAGTTTATTTCCTGCTCAAATCAGCAAAAGAACATGGTAATCATACCGATAGCCATATTTTTTTGGCCATTACCGCCGTATTTATATCATGGTGGCTGGTGCATACTATCTTCACCACCCGTTATGCGCATATTTACTATGATACCGACGCCGATGACGGAAGTCCGCGTACCGGAGGCGGTCTACAATTTCCGGATGAGAATGAGCCCGATTATCTTGACTTTGTGTATTTCTCCTTTGTAATTGGTATGACCTTCCAGGTATCGGATGTTGAGATTTCAGGCCGGTCGATCAGGCGCCTGGCCTGGCTTCACGGACTTATTTCATTTATATTTAATACGGCCATTGTTGCATTAAGTATCAACATTATATCAGGTCTTGTTTCCGCCTGAAAAGCAAAGGCTTATAGGTGCCGATTTATCTGTTTGCCAGGGGTAACCCTATGGTTGTACTTTACGTAAAACCATCATTACGTTAGCGTTTCGAAAATGAACAAACTTTTATTCCTGGCAGCGGCCTTTTTCCTTTTTAATCTTGGTTGCAAAAAAGAAGTGCCGAGGACCCTTGAAAATGTGGTTCCGCAAAGCGGCTTATATATTCAGTTAGTATCCGGCAATTACCAGACAGATACCGTTGGCAATAAACTAAAAGACTCGATCAAACTGAAAGTGTACAACAACGGAACACCCGTTCAGGGCTATTCGATCCAATTACTGAGATCGGGTTGTGAAGACCTTACGGTATCTGAAGCTACTACCGACGCCAACGGACAGGTTTCCTATGCCTGGTACCTGAGCGGTGATATAGGAAAACAATCGCTGCGTGCAGTTTTATTAGACGCCAATCTTAATCGGCGCGACTCTGTTGGTGTAGCGGCTATCGGACTGGCTACTTCCCATGGCTGGCATCGGGGCGGCTGTCTGCAAAACTTCCCGGTGAACAAAGTGACCACGCTATCGTCGGGCAGGATATTGGCTTCATTAAATATGGCCGGCTATCCCTATTATTCAGACGACAATGCTAAAAGCTGGCACCCTTTAAAAACTTTTTCTAAAAACTATGTGATCAGCAAAATCCTAAGTTCGGGTAATGATGTTTTCATGGCGACTTACAATGACGGTATATTTCATTCAGGCGATAATGGGCAGACCTGGACAAACATCAGCAGTGGGATCATTGACGTGCTGAATTTCTCGGATCTGGCCTATACGCCAAGCGGAAAACTGTTCTTCCTGAATGATTACGGCGTGTTTGAATCGGACGATAAGGGTCAAACCTGGAATGAAAACGACAATGGGCTACCTGCCGGATCCAGTACCTATCCGGTTGAACAGACCAATGGCGACCTGTTTATTATCGGATCGGACGCCTCGGTTTACAAATTGCCTGTTCACACCGGCACCTGGATCAACATCGGTCCTACCTCCAGTTATTTGTTATCCAGTGCCGAATCATTGTACATCGACAATAATGGCAATATATTTATGGGCGGCCCGCATAATGCGCCAAGCAACACGGGCAGTATATATGAATCTGCAGACAACGGCATATCCTGGTCGCCGGTGTTTAGTCAGCAGCAGGATGCCTCCACCTATTCAAATATTGATAATATCAGCAAACTGAACGGCAATTATTACTTTTCTTTTGGTGGTCTGGGTATATTCCGTACTGCCAATTTCACCCAATATAAAGACATGACCCTGCAATTTGGTAATATTGGCGTGGTAAGTTATACTGTTGCTGCCAATTCAAGTTTTGTGATTGGCACTACGGGTTATGGGGTATATTACTATGTACCTTAAAACATTGGCAACTGCCCGACCATAATAACTATAGCCCGTTACTTTATTTCTTCATCAATTTTTGAAAACCTTTTTGTATCAGGCATCAACAGATAGGCTATTAGAGATATTGCAATACACCCGCTTACGTACCAATAGAACCAGGAAGCATGATGCTGTTGTTTGAATAGCAAAGCTAATGCTTCAGCAGATCCGCCAAATATCGAAACTGCGATGGCATAAGGGAAACCGACACCCAGTGCACGAACTCTTACAGGGAAAAGCTCGGCTTTAACTACGGCATTGATTGAAGTATAGGCGCTGGTGATGAGCAAAGCCAGCAACACCAACAGCAATGCTGGCCATACATCCCGGGTTGAACTAAGTTTTGTCAGTATCGGCACAGTTGTAAGAGCCCCTAAAACCCCAAAACCGATTAATAATGGTTTGCGGCCAATTTTATCCGACAATAAACCAAACAGCGGCTGAACCAGCATAAAAACAACAAGACTTAAGGTAGAGATCAGCGTAGCATCTCCATTGCTGAATTTTGCCGTATTCACCAGGAATTTCTGCATATAGGTTGTAAAACTATAGAACGCAACGGTGCCGCCCATGGTTAGAAATACTACTGTTAATACCGCTTTGGGATGTTGCATCAATGCTTTTAAACTGCCCCTTTCTGCTGACGGCGTTTCTTTAACGAATGCATCTGGTTCGGCCAGGCTCCCGCGCAGGTACATTACGGTAATGGCCAGCAAGGCCCCGATAATAAACGGGATACGCCAACCCCATTGGTGCAATTCCTTTTCGGTCAGAAATACTTTCTGCAATAATACCAGCACACCCGCAGCCACCAACTGACCCAAAATGAGGGTAACATATTGAAAACTTGAATAAAAGCCGCGGTGCTTTTTGGTAGCCATCTCGCTCAGGTAGGTGGCGCTGGTGCCGTATTCGCCGCCAACACTCAGGCCCTGTATCATCCGGGCAAGTAGCAGCAAAATAGGCGCCGCTACCCCGATCTGGCTGTAACCCGGAGTTAGCGCAATCAATAGGGAGCCTACGCTCATCAGCAAAACAGAAAACGTGAGTGCGGTTTTACGCCCCTTTTTATCAGCATAGGTGCCCATTAACCAACCGCCAATCGGTCGCATTAAAAAACCAATGGCAAAAATGCCCGCAGTATTAAGCAACTGCACGGTTTGATCGGCCCTGGGAAAAAATGAGCCCGCAAAATAAAGCGACAGGAACGAATAGATGTACCAGTCGTACCACTCTACCAGGTTGCCCAACGAGCCACCAATGATGGATTTGATACGAATGGTGGTTGTGAGTTGGGCCATGGATGGTGAAAGATAGAAAATAAATAGGATTTTAGTGACTCAAGCGGTTTTGAAGATTTTATTCGAATTAGAATTTTCTTTAACTTTATTCCAATGTTTTTTACCGAAGACTTTATCAACTATACCTGGAAATTCCGGCTCTTTGACCGGGATAATTTATTGACAACCGACGGTGAGAAAATAGAGGTTTTTTCGGCGGGATTACCTAATGCCGACTCTGGTCCCGATTTCCATAATGCCCGTATAAGGATTGGTGATACAACCTGGGCAGGCAATGTAGAAATACATATCAACTCGTCAGACTGGCATAAACACAAGCATACCAACGATGCAGCGTACAGCAATGTGATATTACATGTGGTGTATCGGGACGATGACCCGATAGTTTTACCCAATGGCCGTAAAATACCCACACTTGAATTACATCAACGCATTGCGCCCGAACTTTACCACCGGTATCATCAACTTGCTTTTGGCAACCCGCAGTTTATACCCTGCGAGGGCAGTATCCGGTTTGTGGATGATTTGACCCTGCGCAACTGGCTAACCCGGGTTTTGATTGAACGACTGGAAAAACGGGCCCTCGTGGTTAATGCTGCATTAGAAAAAAACAAAGGCGATTGGGAAGAAACCTTTTACCAGTTTTTGGCGGCAAACTTTGGTTTTAAAACCAATGCCCTGCCATTCGAATTGCTGGCAAAATCGTTGGCGCAGTTGACACTGGCAAAGCATAAAAATAATCCGCTGCAAATAGAAGCACTGATATTTGGGCAGGCAGGTTTGCTTAACGAAGAATTCAAAGACGAATACCCGCAAAAATTAAAAGCAGAATACTTATTCCTTCAAAAAAAGTTCGGGCTTCAGCCTATCGAGAAACACCTATGGAAATTTATGCGCATGCGTCCAACGAATTTCCCTACCATTCGATTAGCACAATTTGCTGCTTTGATTGTTAAATCAAATCACCTGTTTTCAAAGATCATCGAGATCAAAGATGTAGCACAACTCAGAGGATTATTTGATCAGTTGCATATCCATCCTTATTGGGAAAATCATTATCGCTTTGATGTTGAATCGAAGCCATTATCCAAAAGTTTGGGACAAACTTCAATCGATATTCTCTTATTAAATTCTTTTGTGTTATTTTTATTCTGTTATGGAAAACATAACCAGCAAGAGTACTTTATCAACCGCAGCCTTAAATTGTTGGAAAAATTACCCGCCGAGGATAATCATATTGTAACTAATTTTGATTCGTTGGGTATAAAGGTTAGTACAGCATTTGACTCACAGGCTTTGCTGGAACTTAAAAACTGTTATTGTAGTCATAAAAAATGCCTGCAATGCGGCATAGGAAATAAGATACTTAAAATGGCGTGATATGTTGCAACGGATAATTACCTTTTTTGAGCGCTACTCCTTCGGAGTATGCACGTACCTGGGCGAACGCTTAAACATCTCCATCTCCAAGATCAGGTTGTTTTTTATTTACTCGTCTTTTCTGGCAGTAGGTTTTCCATTGATATTTTACTTCTTTGCAGGCATCGTGCTCGACATCCGCAAGTATGTCAAAAGGAAGAATACCCGGGTGACTGATCTATTCTAAGATTCGCCAGCTAGTAGCAAATTTGGTATGATTCTATGGGAGGACATTGATTAATTACCGGGAAATTAATCTGTGATCTTTTTATATAGTCTGATCACTTGCCCGCCGCCGCCAACCATTTTGGCATTAATAACGCTTTGATTAGTCACTTGAATCACCGTTTTAGTTAAATGGTTCGGATCTGTGTCTGCATCCGGAGCATCACTATAAACCTCGGCAGTATAATTACCAGGTGGCAAAAAGGAAAGCGATGTACTGATATCATGTGCGGTATTGTTTCCTATACTACCGATGTACCATTCGCCGCCCTTGCGGCGGGCGATGGTGATATACTCACTAACTTTAGCATTCAGCACTTTGGTCTCGTCCCAGGTTAGCGGCACCTGCTGCAAGAATTCAAATCCCGGCTGACCGATATAGGCCTGTGGATAATCGCAAACCATTCCCTGCTCGTTTTCAAGAACCACATACATGCCCAGCATATGGCAACGGGTTCCTAATACCATCGGTGCTGTATAATGCACTTTAAAAGTTTTAGCATTAGCTGCCCGGAAGCCCCCTAAATGATAGTCGGTTGAACCTGCCAGCAAACGCGTAAAAGCAATGTTCAGGTCGGCATCCGGGGTTACGCGTTCGCCCCATTTATCATTCTCATAGTTAAGCGTTCCTTCCCGTGTAAATTCGTTCGGGTAGGTTCGGGCAGTACCGGTTGGTTTGTAGGCGCCGTGAAACTGAACATGCAGATGATGTTGCGCTGCTTTTTCCAATATCTCGTTTTGCATTTGAACCATTTCCTGATCGTCGCGATCCATAAAATCGCACATCAGGCCCTGAACGCCCCATTTTTCGAGTTGATCAAAGGTTTGGTCCAGTTTAGGATACAACGCGTAAAAATGTATCCATACCCTGATACCCACACCACGCTTCCGTGCTGAATCGCATATTTGTTTCATATCCAAACCGGGCACGGCCTTAGAAGGATCGGCATGGGGGCCCGGCTGGAAGTTCGCCCCGTCGTTCACATACCATTCGTGCAAACCATATTCCACTACAGAATGGTAACCAAAGCCATATTTAGCACAGAAATCAACATAATACATATTGGTTTCGTAGTTGTTGCCCGGGGCCCAGGAAGTATCGGGCGTAACATTACCGTTCCACCACGGAAAAGTTGTTTTACCGGGTTTTATCCAGCTGATATCTTTTATCCTGCAGGGCTCGCTGAGGTTGGTCAGTATGTTCGACTCTAAAAATGCCCCTACCCTGTCGCTGATCTCCAAAACACGCCATGGGCTGCTGTGCGGAAGGCTGGCTTTAACTTTAATATCATTTTGCTTAGGCAATGGCGACAGGCTGCTTTGCAATACCCCATTGTGTTTAACCAGGTACATGCCGGCATAATCGAGTAAGTTTGCTTCGGTGACGGCCAGATATATTCCTTTGGGACATTCAAATAAGACGGGGAGATCCATTAAGGTATCAGTTTTGATATGGCTAACCGGAAGGCGGTCGTATAAGCCTTCATGCGAAGTAGTATAATTTTCCCTGAAAAGCACCAGCGCTTTGGGGTCGCCCTTAAAGTTGAAAGCGTCTGACTCATCCGTGATCTCAACCTTGTCCGAGCCCGGATGAGCCGGCAGTACCCAGCGAAACGCTGCCCCATCATTAAAAATCCTGATCTCGAGATCCAGTTGCCGTTTAAGTCCTGTATTTTCTTTCAGGGGCACCAATACCTCGTTGCTGAGACTATGTACATGGCCCGACCTGCCTACCACCAGGTCGTAACTTTCTTCTATTTGTTTAAACTGTGGTTGGCCGGGGCTTACGCTCCCACCAAATTCGCCACCGTTTTTAAAGCTGATCCTCAGCTGCGAATTTTCGATAAGCACATTCCCTTTATAGATCACACTATAGCTTAAGCCTTTTGACCCTCCGTCGAGCCTGAAAACAATATTCTTGTCGGGTGAAGCAAGCGTGATAGGTTTTGCTGCCAAAATGGAAAAGGCTGAAGCCAACAGAAAAAACAGTGTTACCCGGAAGTATTTCATTGGGGAAAGTTTATAATTGGTTATAAAACCTAAATATAAATACCGATTCGGTAAAAGCAGTTTTTAAAATTGATTTTGTGAATAAACTGGTCCATAACATGTACCAGCCAAAGAAAGGAGTAACCTCAAACCGAAAAAGTATTTGAAATTTGAAAGCAACCCATCGGCCGAGGTTACTCCTTTCTTTGCCGGCTATGGATAAGACAGCTTAAGGAGTCGCGGTGTTGCATCGAAACGAGTAAATAATTTATTGAAGCCGATTTTCGAAAACAAAAAAAAGCGCAGGGATATACCCGCACTTTTAACGTTAGGGAATTATTTTATCAATTACTTTTTAAGCCCAGCTTATGATCAGTAAAATCGATCAGGAAGGAATTATTCAGGAAATAGTCAAGACTAAGAACAGAAATATCAGAACCCGAATATTTAGGATTTTCGACATAAGCTAAATTATCCATCGACATGGTGGTGAATGAATATCTAAATCCTGTATTGGTGGATACTGAAACAGATGTGTTTGAAGGCAACAACAACGCCGTAGAATTTGTCGCGGTATTGTCTTCCAAATAGCTATAGGGTTCGGTGCCACTATCAAAAAGCACCCTTGTTGAAACAGATTTATTGCCGTAGTTAAGTGTACCGGGTAAAATTGGCAGATATCCTTCGCCTTGCGTAAAGCTTAGCTGAGAAAATGAATATCCTGCAGAATTCAGATCGTCAGTCGTCAGCCCCAGGGTAACTGCCGAAACCCAGTTACCGTTCGACGAAAAGCTGGTAGCTGGAATTGCATCAACTTTAAACCCTTTGATCAGACCATTACCCGGATCGAAATAAGAGAATGGACTAGTTATGTAGGCATTGTTCGGAAAAGTAATATCGTATTCTGGTGCAACTCCAAAAACATCAAAATTGTGCGGAGAAAATTGCTTCCCGCTAGTATTAACGGCTTTATAGTACAAGAAAAAAGGCAGGCGCTTTATCGTGATATTTCCATTTTGATCGCCAATAGTTACGTTAGCATAGGCCAGGTTTCCATAAACCTTGTCGGTTGTAGCATTATCATCGCCATATTCTATCATATTGCTTTGATTGGTAATGGTTATACCATTTACCACCACAGAATCTGTAGTAAAATTAAAACCCGAACTGGTGATCATGGCCGGTGGAATAACGCCGTTAGCATCAATCACTAATCCGCCCGATCCGGTATCAAATACCAGGTCGTAATTAATAGACTGTGTGCCAATCTTGGAAATTGGCTCCAATAAAACTCTATAAATAGCTGTATCGACAACCACCTGCTCTACCGCATAAAAACCAAGTTTAGTAGGCGTGGCTACGGGTGTAACAACATTACCTCCCCCAGTTTTAGAATCCTTTTTGCAGGAAACGGCGAAAAGAATAATGAAAACGACTATAACGAAGGGTAAGTTTTTCAAAAAGTAAAGTTTGTTCATAACAAAAGGAAAATGTAGGGTAATAACTTGAAATTACTGGTTTTATTATCAGACGTACGAAGATGCTGTATCATTTAGATTTATAAATCTTTACGTTTGCAACGGCACTAAAGTAACCATACTCATTAAAATATTACAATAATCGTACCGGAGGTTGTATGCTTAAAACTTATTATTGCGCTAATTACAGATGAGCATAAAAATCATAGCTTTTGATGCCGACGATACTCTTTGGGTAAACGAACCTTATTTCCAGGACACGGAAAAGAAGTTTTGCGTCCTGATGGAGGACTTTTTGCCGCAGCATGAGCTTTCGCAGGAGCTTTTAAAAATCGAGATCGCCAATCTTTCCATATATGGTTATGGTATCAAGGGCTATATCTTATCGATGATTGAGGCAGCGCTGAAAATTTCAGATAATAATCTATCTATTGATGCCATTAACAGTATCCTTGGTTTTGGGAAAGACTTGCTCAACCAGCCAATTGTGCTTTTGGATAACGTAAAAGAAGTTCTGCAGGCATTAAAGGGACATTATCGTCTGGTAGTTGCAACAAAAGGAGATTTGCTGGATCAGGAACGCAAATTAAAAAAATCAGGCTTGGTTCACTATTTCCATCATATCGAAATCATGTCTGAAAAGGGCGAAAGCGATTACCGTAAACTTCTCAGACACCTCGATATTCATCCAGCAGAATTTTTGATGATCGGCAATTCCATAAAATCGGATATCCTGCCGGTGATTAACATTGGCGGACATGCTATTCATGTACCCTATCATACAACGTGGGCGCATGAAAACGTTGCAGTTAAACCAGAACATGAAAATTTCAATCAGGTGGCGTATTTGAGTGAGGTGTTGTCGCTCCTGCTGGAAAAATCATAAGATACTTTCAGCAAGTTTAGGCCCGGTATTCGATATGCTCAGATTTCCTTTTCCAGCACCATCAATTCAATTTCAGCCTTGGGTATGCCAAATTTTTTAGTGTCATGAAAAGGCAATCGCTCTCCTGTATCCCTATAGCCACGGCGCTTGTACCAGGCGATTAATTCGGTCCGGGTGGTAATTACAGTCATGAAAATAGTCGTGCAGGCCAGTTTTGTGGCCCATATTTCTGCTTCGTGCAATAACTGGCGACCAATTCCATTGGCTTGCAAAGAAGGCGAAACCGATAACATACCGAGGTAAAGACGTCCATTACCCCGCTCCTGCAAGTAAACGCAGGCAAGTATTTTTCCCGATTTATCCGTGTATTTCAATATGGTGGTATCACTGGCATTGAGGTTTTCAGTCATTGTTTCTTCATCAATGCGAATTCCATCCAGCAAATGCGCCTCGCTGGTCCAGCCCAATTGCGAAACCGGGCCGCGATAAGCACTGTTGACAAGGGTAGTTAATTCGCCTGCATCGGCGACTAAAGCTTTGTTGATAGACATAAAAATTGCAGTATATAATTACAGCGCCCGGTAATCTTCCCGGACCGGGTCGAAGATATCCAGCAATTTACAATCAGTAATCGCTATCCCGCCGTGGTAAGCTTCTGAAGGAATCAGCGCATAACGGCCCGTATCCAGCACCTGCGGATCATCGTTTACAGTCAGTTCAAACTGTCCTTCAAGCACGAAAGTATATTGCTGATGGAAATGTTTATGCCGGGGCACCGTGCACCCGGCAGCGACTGTTATAAAATTAATAGTATTACCGTCGGTATGAATCAGCTTCGAGAAAAAGCCGGGAGCCACTTCTTTTACGGGTATGTCGTCAAAATATTTAAAAATACTGGTGTCCATAACATTTAAATGATGGGTTAAATATACAATCATTCCAATGCCCGGTACAAATCCGGGATAAAATGATGGAAATATTGATACAAAAAAAAGCTGCCCGAAAACGGAACAGCCTTAACCACTAAAAAAACAACCCTATGATGTAAAAATTTATTCTAAACCGGCCACTATTTCTTTGCCGGCCTGGTTAACGATCTTATTTTCGGTATTGCGCCCTACTGAAAAACCGTTGTTAACAACCAGGGTGTTCAAATTACGGTTCATCCCAAATTCTTCAACGCGCCCGCTTAACGAAATAGTAGCCTCGTCGCGCAAGGTGACATTAACGCTGTAGGCATCCAGATCAAGGCTTGCTGTAGCTTTATTATGCAGGTCGATATTGAATTCGATCTTTGAAAGTTCGCCAAATGACCTGATCTCGGCATTGTCAAAAGCCGAAACCGAAAGCAGGCTTTCGGATTTGATCCATACCACCAATTTTTCGGTACTGTAAGAAGAAATACGTAATACGCCATTCCTGCTTTGAACCAGGGCGGTTTCTGCATAATATTTATTGTAAACCGTTACCTGGTCGGGTGCATTGTCGGAAATAAACAATTGTACGTTTCCACGAACTTCTATTTTACTGATGGATTTGATGTCATTTAATACAGTGTAATTGCTGTTAGTATTAACAGTGGCATAGGTGTTTTTTGCGAATAGTGTCAATAAAACGATTGACAGTATCCAAATTGAAATTTTGCTTTTCATTTCTTTTGGTATTAAGTTTTTGTGGCTAAACCATAGCTAATGAGGCGGGTAGGATAGTATTTTAAGGCTGCCCGCATACCCGGTTTAACCTGGTGCAAAGGTGGGGCTTATAAACTTTTCATTTATCATGATAGTGTAATATTAACACTAAGAAAAATACACGGCTTTTTACTGCTTATATAACTGTATATCAGCATATTATTCAGCATTATCACCCGGTTAATCTAACAAAGACTTACAAATAGCCTGGTAAGAATTGCAGATTTTTCTGCGTATTTTGAACAGTTGGATCGATATTTTTTTACAAATACTGTGCTCAGACGCGAAAAAAAACCAATTAATTTTTAATTAAATTACGAGGCATGACAATGGGTTGGATTTGATGAGCAAACGTTTAGTTTTTCAATGTCTGTTAGCATTGCTTTTTAGATAAAAATCAACCGGAGGAAAAAAAAGAGAGAAAAGGCCAGAAACCTTCGATCCGGTTGGCAAAATCAGAAATATGTTATGGTACACCTAAAGAATTGCTTTGTATCATTTCTCAAACACAAGCAATACACTAATTTTATAGGTGTAAAACTAAAGCTGTTTTACAAGGTTAATTGATATCATATGGCCTTTATTGACTATTACAAAATCTTAGGACTTGATAAACAGGCATCCGACAAGGATATCAAAGCTGCTTATCGTAAAATGGCCCGAAAATACCATCCCGACCTGAATCCCAACGACCCGGAAGCGAATAAAAAATTCCAGCAGATCAACGAGGCGAACGAGGTTTTGAGCGATCAGGAAAAACGCAAAAAGTATGATAAATACGGCGAAAACTGGCAGCACGGCGAGGAACATGAAAAATATGCGCAGCAGCAAAGGGCGCAGGGAGGTAATACCTACAGTGGCTTTGGCGGCGGCAAAAGCCAGGGATTTGAAGATTATGGAGATTTCGGTGGCGGAGGCGACTTTTCCGATTTCTTTAATTCAATGTTTGGTGGAAATGGCCGGAGTAGCAGCAAGCAAGCCAAATACCGTGGGCAGGATTTCAATGCCGAACTACAACTTAGCCTTCGCGATATTTTGACGGCTCAAAAACAAACACTTACTGTTAATGGTAAAAACATCCGTTTAACCATACCGGCTGGTGTAGAGAACGGCCAAACGATAAAAATAACAGGCCATGGTGGTCAGGGTGCAAACGGAGGACCGGCAGGCGACCTTTTTATTAAATTCAATATACCACCTGAGTCCGATTTTAAAAGAGATGGCGCCAATTTGTACCAGAATATTCAATTGGATCTGTACACGGCCGTATTGGGTGGCGAAGTCACCATTGATACATTAAATGGCAAGGTAAAGATCAAAGTAGCTCCAGGCACCCAAAATGGCAGTATTGTAAAACTTAAGGGCAAAGGTTTACCCGTTTATAAACAGGAAGGGAATTATGGCGATCTATTGGTAACCTACCAGGTATTGGTACCAACCCATCTGAATGATAAACAAAAAGAGCTTTTTACGGAACTATCAAAATTAAAATAAGATGACCGCCACAGGACTTATAGCAGCAAGCGAATTTTGCACTTACCACCACGTTGAATTCCGGTTTATCGACTCACTTAGTGAGGCCGGTCTGTTAGAGACCCAATCAGTAGGGCAGGAAATTTTTATACCGGAAAGCGAACTGCAGCATTTAGAAAAACTGATCAGGCTGCATCACGAACTAGAGATCAACCTGGCCGGTATTGAGGCCATTACCCATTTATTGCAACGGATGGAAACGCTTCAGGACGAAATGCGCGTCATGCGCAACAAACTCAGTAGATTTGAAGAATAGTTTTGTCGGAATTTGGGATTGAGTGGTATTACTTCTTTCCATCAAGAAAGCCCCGCAGCGCCCGCTGTGTAAATTCTGATAGCACTAATTCTCCACTGATTGCTGCCCGTTCGGCCAGTAAATCATCCCAGTTTTCGGTGCCCTCCCATAAAATTTGTTTCAGACCCAACAGCGCATCGGGATGATATGATGCTAACTTTTCGGTCAGGCCCTCAAGGGCTGCATCCAAACCAGGGATATCCGGGTAAACTTCATTAAACAAACCATGTTCTTTTGCCCATTGCGCGGATTGAAAATCTGATGCCCTTATTGTTAACTGTGAAAATGCCGGCAATCCTATTTTACGCGTTACGGCAGGTGATATAACAAAAGGCCCTATTCCTATGGCCAATTCGCTTAATTTGATCGATGCCGCTTCTGTTGCCAGACAATAATCGGCCGCAGCAGCCAAACCTACCCCACCACCAACAGCCTTTCCCTGGATGCGGGCAATGACGATCTTGGGCGATGTACGAATAGCATTGATCAGGTTTGCAAAGCCGGCAAAGAATTCGGCACCTGCTGCCTTGTCTTTGATCTGCAGCAATTCGTCAAAACTGGCTCCGGCACAAAAAGTGCGCTCACCTTCACTTTTCAGAACAATGATCCGTACGTTGGGGTCGCTTCCTGCCTGATGTATATCACTGGTTAATTCGGACAGCATGCCCGATGGCAGGGAATTTTGAGCCGGATGAAAAAACGAAATGGTTGAAACACCATTTTCGCTTACACGTGTAACATTTCCTGCTGCGTTTTCAGACATTATTTATTTGAATAATAGAATGACAATATCGGCATTATAAAAAACTTTACCTAAAGCTTCCGGATTTAGCAGGCTGATACTTACTTTTATTTAATAAAGCTGAATTATGGCCGACCTTGAATCTGCCCGTACTATCGCACTATCACATGCTGAAACGGAAGAGTTTCAGCATTTTGATCACCCGGCTTTTCGCATCCGGAAAGGGAAGATATTTGCTACCCTTTGGCTAAAAGAAAATAAAATGATGGTCAAACTCCGGCCCCTGGATCAATCCATATTTCACACGTATGACCCCCGGATATTTTACCCGGTACCTAATAAATGGGGCTTGCAAGGCGCCACATTTGTTGAATTGGGAAAAGTGAGGCAGGATATGCTCGAAGATATAATTCAACTTGCCTGGCAAACTGCCGGCTTAAAAAACGCTAAATCCAAAAGAAAATGAGGATCAAATTTACTATCGCTGTATGCTTATTTACAAGCATCGCATGGGGGCAAACGCCGGTTAAGTCTGTGTTTAATGTTCGCGCATTCGGCGCAACGGGCGATGGAAAAACAGCAGATACCAAAGCGATCAATACTACTATTGATTCAGCAGCAAGCCATGGTGGCGGCACCGTTTTCCTGCCGGCAGGAAGCTATCTGACCGGATCTATCCATCTTAAAAGCAATATCAGTTTGTATATCGATCAGGGCGCAACAATTATTGCTACTGACGAACCTGCTGCCTACGACCCTGAGGAACAAACCGTTAATACTGTTTACCAGGATTATGGACACAGCCATTTCCACAACTCGCTGATCTGGGGCGAAAATATACACGATGTGTCTATTTTGGGAACTGGTACTATTTGGGGCAAGGGGCTATTAAACGACTATAAAAAAGGTTCGCAATTAGCTAATAAATCGCTGGTGTTTTATAAATGCAGGAATGTACTGATCAAAGATGTAACTTTTGCTCATGCAGGCTGGTTTGCAATTCTTGCGACAGGCGTAGATAATCTTACAATCGATAACCTGAAAATGGACACCAACCGGGATGGTATGGACATCGACTGCTGCCGAAACGTACATATTTCCAATTGCAGCGTGAATTCGCCTTTTGATGATGGTATTTGCCTCAAAAGCACTTTTGCACTTGGCTTTGCCCGGGCAACAGAAAACGTAACCATCACCAACTGTATCGTAAGCGGATTTGATGAGGGCTCGTTCCTGGCCGGCACATACCATACCGCCGATAGCAACGCTTACCGAAC
Source organism: uncultured Mucilaginibacter sp. (assembly GCA_903866915.1). GTDB lineage: Bacteria > Bacteroidota > Bacteroidia > Sphingobacteriales > Sphingobacteriaceae > Mucilaginibacter. Next base: position 38,349 of record CAIPPO010000102.1, read on the forward strand.
CGGGCGCATCAAATTTGGTACAGAATCGAATGGCGGCTTTATCAATATTGCTATCAGTAATTGTGTGTTCGACCATTGCCAGGGGCTGGCATTGGAAAGCGAAGATGGCGCACTTTTGCAGGATGTTACCATCAGTAATATTACCATGAGGGATATTGTTTCGGCACCCCTATTCATGCGCCTTGGAGCCCGTATGCGCGGCCCACAGGGAACAGCAGTAGGTGAGTTACGACGCATTTCAGTAAGCAATATCAGGGTATATGGTTCAAATCCACATTATGCCAGCATTATTACCGGTATCCCCGGGCACGACCTGCATGATATCGAACTCAACAATATCCGTATTTACTATACCGGAGGCGGCACCGCAGCGCAGGCAGCTAAAAAAGTACCTGAACTGGAAAAGAATTACCCCGAGCCTACCATGTTTGGCGATATACCCGCGTATGGTTTTTATGTCCGCCATGTATCGGGCATCAAAATGAAAGATATTGAGGTTAGTTACCTGAACGAAGATGCACGCCCGGCCTTTATTTTTGATGATGTAAAGGGGATCGAACTACAAAATGTAAAAGGGCAGGTGGCTAAGGGGGTAAAAGAGGCTGAGCGGGTAAATAGCAATTAAATTGACTCCCATAGAACGAAACTCAATAAAATTATCATTTCGCAGCTGCTTGTGCCAGATAAGGGTGACCTTCGAAATATAGGTCGGTATTCCAATATTGCGCCCGGCCGGTATTGACCAGCACAGCCCCGCAGCAGTGGTTTTCTATTAAAGAATTTGACATCCCCTGAGCTCCCCTAACGAAGTCGGCAGGAAATGACAATTATCATTATAAGAGAATATTGTAACCTTTTCAACCGGCTAACGTAATTAGTAAATGAATGGAAAGTTAATTGTTCAGGGGGGCGTTTATCCCCTGGAAAAGCTATCGATTAATTTACTTATAATCAATATTTTACCCAAATTTTACACTTAAATTCCACTCAACCTGAATAAATGATAAAGCCAATAACTTTGATCTGCATGCTGCTTTTTCCTGGCAGTATCCTATCGCACAAACCTAATACCCTGCCTGAGTCGACATCGGCTTTACAGCCCGAAGAAGCTTCAGCAGGCATTTTACCGAATAACCCTTTTATTGAAAAGGATCAAAACGGCGAATATTTAAACTTTGATATTCTGATTAAAAACACCGGTACCCATACGCTATATCTGGCAACTATTGAGGCTACGGTGATGGATGCTTCGGTAAAACCTGTTTTCCGGCAAGCTATCAATGTGAATAGCCAGGGAGCAGGTTTAAAAGCAATAGGCAATACGATATTAAAGCCCGGCGAAACCATTGACATCTTTAACCCCTTTTATGCTTACCCGCCCGATGTAAAAATTACATTCCTGCAATATCAATTCGATTTTGATTATGCCGATCTGGCAAAACAAAGGGAAAGTAACAAAAAACGGCTATCCACAGACTTTGATCTCTCGCTTAAGAAAATTATTACGCCAAAGGCATACCTGCCCAAAAACAGTTACCGACTGCCGCTTAAGGGCAAACTGGTAGTTATGGATGGCAGGAGCTTTTATCCGGGGCAAAGTCTAGGTCCAGCCGGGGCTGCCGAGCAATCTGTTAAAGGAGTAGCCCTCAAATCAAATCGTTATGCGTTTGATCTTGGCAGCGCCGATGATAATGGAAACCTGTATAAAAACGATCCTTTTGTTAAAGAAAACTGGTATGCCTATGGGCAAGCAGTTTATGCGCCAGCTACCGGTATTGTAGTCGACCTGCAAAACACACTGCCCGACAACGATTTCAAGGGAAAGTCGTTAAATTTTGCCCGCGAAGCATCAGATGCCGACCCCAACCATTTAGGCAATTATGTGATCATCGATCAGGGTAACGGCGAGTTCAGCATGCTGCAGCATCTGGAGCAAGGCACCATATTAGTTCGCATAGGTCAGCTGGTACGCCAGGGCGAGCAGATCGGTAAGATCGGCTTTTCGGGCGATATCACCTTTCCGCATCTGCATTACCGTTTGATGAATAATGCCAAACCACTAACCGCAGACGGCATCCCAGGCTATTTCGATGCCTACAAACGCTATAGTGGCAGAAGCTTTACCGACCTCAAAAGAGGCCGTATTGAAAGTGGCGATATCGTAGCGACCGAACGATAGGCCAGGTACGACACGGGCAAAATCGGCAATAATGAATTTACCAATTTGAACGTTTAGCAACCATCCCGATAGCTATCAGGACAACCAAACAGAATCAACTAAAACTTATACGTTAACCCGGCGCCAAATATTTGTTTCACCTGCAGCAAAGAGTGCGAGGAGGTAACACCGTTACTGGTTTCAGCAATTTGCGCGTTCGGGTCGTTGATCAGTTCCAGGCCGACATTTACAGTAACCAGTTTGTTTACCTTCATAAAAATGTTGGCAGAATAGTCGGCGTAAACATTTCCAGGATTTTTGATGTAGTTCTCATACAGTTTCAGGATGTTTTCGAGGGAAACATTCTTAGCGATATTCACTTTATAGTAAGCATCCAGCGACGAACCGAATTCAAACAGGCTATGGCTCCCCGGTGTTACACCAAAGGCCCCAATACTTGAAAGTGAATCATTTTGAACGATCGTGAATTTAGCTGCTAAAGGCGATATGTTGATCCTGAAATTATCTGATCTCTTATAAGCAAAACCCGGACCCAATGTAAGATAAGCCGGAGCAAATGCCGATGATATCAGGGTGCGGTTATTATTGGCATCATAAGAATAGCCATTGGTAAACTGCGTCTGGAAGTTGGTATAAAAGGTATATAGCCAATATTGTGCGGCTTTATATCCTACGAGACTGTTAAGAATGATGCGGTCGTCATTTTTGCGCCAGCCCAGGCCGGTCTGCTTACTGTCGCCATAACCTACAATCACTTTATTGTCCCAACTCCAATTACCTTTCTTGTAATCGAAATCGTAATCAAAAAGCAGGTTTGCAGCGAGGGAGTTTACACCGCCCGCAGCCCAGTTCGAGAAAGAGCTTTGGCTGATCAGGATTGTATTCTGGCCGTGTATTTTCCAGGTAGTATCTTTTTTAACAGCGTCTTTAGGCGCTGCTGACGGGGTTTGCGAGAAAGCAGTAAAGCTTACTGCGAGTAAAGTCAATAGGAGTAAAATTCTTTTCATATTTGCTAATTTTAAGGAAGCTGAAGCGTTAATCAAACCGCGAAAATAGCTTTTTACCTTATTCTTAACAAATTAGCAAGTTCTTTTACTTCTCAGACAGTGCTATTTGCCTAATAGTGTTAGGTGATATTCTTGAATTAATGCCGGATTTTCCGGTGTCAGGGTAAAACTAACTTTGATATTAGCCAGTTCGCAGCTCATGATAAAATACCCCCTGAGCTGGTTTTCGGGCACCACTTCACCCACTGAGGCAACCTTTCCCGCCTTGGCAAAAGCACCTTCGGCCTCAGCCCGCAGTTTATCGGGAAAGTAATCCATAAAAAAATTCATTGCAAAAATTCCGCTTGATTTGGCAGTACTCCAATCGGGCAAAACTTTCAATAATTGATTTTTCCGCAAAGTTAAAATATCCGAAGGCGGCAGTTGCCGCGGCGAAATGCCCGAAAGTCGTAACAGCGTATCTGCTACCTGCAGATTAATTGCACCGGCACTGGCATAGGTTAAATTAGCGAAACTTACCACACCAATACCATATTCGGGGTAAACCGTCCATTCGCTGCCAAAGCCGGGCAAACCGCCGGTATGCCCTACCGCGGTCGTGCCATCAGCATACTTACGCCAGCGCAAACCATAACAATAGGCTGAAGCGAATGAAGCTGCTCTGCCATTTGCGGTATGGAAGGTGGTATTTAAACCATTAAAATCCCAGGGATACTGCATCTCGCGTACCGAACTTCTTTTAACAGGTCCTTTATCTGCGTCGTCACGCGGCGGCCATGCCGCAAGATGAAAAGCCATGTACTTACTGAAATCTTCGATAGTTGTGATCATGCCGCCCATAGCACCATACGAGCCGTCGTGCAGCATAGGTTGTTCAACCCACTTTCCATCAAGCCAGCGATAGCCGTGTGCCAGTATATCTTTGGGTACTTTGCTGTATTCGTACCAGGTATGGTTCATACCAAGCGGTTTCAATATATTTTGCGTAATATATTGCTGGTAACTGATGCCCGTTACCTTTTTGATGATATAGCCCAGCGTAGCAAAGCCCAGGTTGCTATATTCATATCCCAAACCCGGGTCATTTGAAAAGGATATCCCTTTTTTATAAAGTGCGATCAATTGCTGATCGGTATTGGCCAGTTGCCTGTCGCCCCAGGGGTTGTCTTCGGGATACCCGGCGGTATGGGTCAACAAGTTGCGTATGGTAATTGGCGGAGCATCCTTTGTCAGTCTTTTCATATTCCTGGCTTCAGGTATATAAAGGTAGATCGGATCATCCAGGCGCAACTTACCTTCATCCCGCAATTTCAGGATAGCCAGTGTGGTAAAACTTTTACTCATCGATGCTATCCGAAATGCTGAGCCTTGTCCGGCGGCAATTTTATTTTTCAATTCGGCGAAACCCAGCACTCCGGTATGCACCAATTTTCCGTCCACAACAATGCCATAAACCAGGCCGGGATAATGGTTTTGTTCAGCATAGTCCTTATAGATTTTATCAATCAGCCCGAAAGTAGCTTCTACCTTTTTAAGCCGGTCAGGATCTTTAAAAACAGGTGCTTTATAGGTTTGTCCCAAGGCGACCAAAGCCAGCATTTGCGCGGCTATTACCAATAAGAAATGTTTTTTTTGATGCATCATTCAGAAATCAACAGGTGAAAATTTCGAGTTAATAAAACTTCGCTAACTAAGTCAGAGCCATGAAATAACTGGTCAGATCTGTAAAGTTATCAAAGCGCAGGTCGTGATTGTCCATTTCACCGAAACCGTAGGTGACAAATACAAATGGTATACCTGCCAGGCGGCTCTGCTCGCCATCACCTTCCGTATCGCCAACGTAAACCGCCGCTTCCAGGCCATGACGCTCGATCAGCATTTTGATATTATGATGTTTCGGCATATAATTGGTGCCATAAGCGATCTCGTCAATAATATGGTCATTTATTCCAGCCCAATCAATAAAAAGCCGGATAACACCCACCGCGCAATTACTGACAATATAAAGCTTGTATTGGCCGGCCAGCTTTTCAAGCCCTTCTTTAACGCCGTCATACAGGGTTCCCCCATTTTTTGGCAACAATTCCCGGCGCAATTCATTTACCCTGGCATAAATACTTTGGCGCTTTTGTTCATCAAAATCGGGCATGATCGCGGCATGCACTTTTTTACCTTCCCATCCTACCATTTTTGCCAATTCATTCCGGTCGACATATATATCGATACCCATCTCTTTGAACACCATATTCCACGAATCTGTATAGGTATCCACGGCATCCCAGAGGGTTCCGTCCATGTCAAAAATGATGCTATCTGGCCTTCTTTGTGTCATTTTAACGCTTTATGTAAATATGAAAAAATTACTTGTAGATTTTTTTAAAATTTTTCATTAAATATTCATGATAAATTCACAAATTTGCGGTGATAAGGTTTAGGTTTGGTCCGAATTAGCGAGTAAGACGGACCACTATATCCCCCACCTCCCGGTGGGGGATTATTTTTTTAGGCCGGTGCCCTTACTGTTCGGCAAATAACCCTGGATTTAGCCCCGTTTTGTATTAAAATTTCCCATTTTTGCCAGTGCAAATAAATTCTTGATCGTAACTATGTCAGTTAATGATAATCCTTTACAGTTGAAGCCAATTACAGAGTTAAACGCAGCCCTTCATGCCAATTGTCCTAAATGCCGTAAGGGCGATATGTTTCAAAAAACTTCCATGGGTTTTCTTAGTCAAAAAATGTACACCAAGTGCCCATATTGCAATTTCCAGTTCGAAATTGAACCGGGCTACTTTTATGTAGCCATGTTTGTAAGCTATGGTATGGTGGTTGCCGAAATGGTAACCCTGGCTATTGCAACTTACCTGCTTACCTCGTCTGAATCGCCCTGGCTGTACCTGGGTGTTTTATTGGGTGTTGCGCTTTTATTATCGCCATTTAATTACCGGTATTCAAGAGTGATCCTGTTGTTTTGGCTAACGCCTAATTTGCATTATGATCCGAACAAGGCGGATAAACCCTTCAGTGAAAAATAAGCCGACTTTTTTAGATAAAAAAAAGCGACAGTTAAAAAAACTGTCGCTTTGAAATATGATTATTTACGGCTGCCCCTACTGTTTAGGCGCAACTCCCAATATACTTGCAAATTTGGTTTCATAATCTTTAGCATGTTTTAAAAGCTTCGTCGAAACCGCCGTTTGATGGTTATCACGGGCTAATTCGCCCATCTGGCTCAAGATGTAAAGGCCAAGTTGAATGGTACGCGGATCGATACTTTCTGAACTGTTTTGAGACAAACCATAATTATAATCGAGCTGATCTGAAATATAGGCATCGATACTGTTAGCGTATTTGTTGGCTAAACCGATGTCTTTTAAGTTATACGCATTTACAACCAGGAAATATTTGCTTCGGGCAATATCCATGTAGGGATAGATGTCGGGCATTTCCTCGTCATATTTGTGCAACAGCTTCAGCGCTTTTTCTTTATCCCCGCTCGTAGTCAGGTTTTGTACCAGGTTAAGTAAAGTAGATGTTATAACCGGATAAAACATAGTAGTTGATTCAGGATCAAGGTATTTGGCTGTTTTAAAATTACCCCATTTAAATTTCGTCATCAGCGTATTGTACATGACATCATTATTGGTCTTGCCCAATTGATCGCGGTTAGCTGTATCGGGTTTAAATGGTATCAAATGATAGGTAAATCCTTCTTTATATAGGTAAGGCTGCAGCCCCATCATGTTTTCGGCACCTACGGTAATGGTAAAACATATTGGGCGCTTCCAGTTGTTATGTGCTAGTATATCAATAAAGGCCAATTGATCTTTAGTAATGAAATTGGGAGAGATCTTCCATTTCAAAGTATCAATCAGTCGGCTTCTTTGCGCTTCAGGCACTACACCATTTTTAATTACACTATCGGCATTAACGGTCATTTTAAAACTCTTTGTCGGCAGGTAATTGATTGATGTACCGTCGGCCAGTTGTGCTTGTGCCTGGGGGTTATCAGAAGTTATGAAATCAAATATTTCTTTCACGTCGGTGTAGCCAGGTAGTTTTTTATCGTAAAACTGGATAGCATCTCGCACGCCTTCTTCATATTTCTCGTAAGGCATGGTAATAGGCAGGGGCGCCGATTCGTTCATTTTCTTCTGCATCTGGTGAATATACCAATCACCACTAAACAAACTCAGGTTAACGATACGCACATCGGGCCTGATGCCCTCCACTTCCTGGTCGTACCATAACGAATAAGTATCGTTATCACCATAAGTGAACAAGATTGCATCCTTAGGGCACGAGATCAAGTAATTATAAGCCATGTCATGCGGTGTCATTTTAGTCGAACGGTCATGAGACAGGTGTTCTTTCGAGTAAACCAGTACAGGCACTAAAAAGCATACAACGGTAGCCAGCGTTGCCGCTGTTTTGCCGCTTAACCAGGTCTTTAATAAATCACCCAGGGCAATAGCGCCTATACCAATCCATATCGCAAAAGCATAAAACGATCCGACATAAGAGTAGTCCCGTTCGCGCGGCTGCACACTTGGCTGATTTACGTAAACAACAATAGCCAGGCCGGTAAAGAACCAAAGCAAAGCCACAATCAGCGCATCCCGCTGGCTTTTCTGAAAATGATAGATCAGGCCAATAAGTCCCAATATTAAAGGCAAAGCATACAAAGGGGTGTAGGCATTATAGGCATATACAGGGGTATTTGCATCACGATGTATCAACGTTTTAGGGAGGTTTCGGCTGCCATCGAATATCCCGCTTGTCCAGTCACCATCAACATAACCATGCAAACCACCCATTTGTTGCTGACCGTCCAATTGGTTCGTACGGCCAACGAAATTCCAAAGGAAGTACCTGAAATACATCTGCTCCATTTGCCAGCTAAACATCCATTTCAGGTTATCGGTAAAAGTGGGGGCATCATTATCGGCCATATGCAACCACTGGCGGTAGAACTGGGCGTCCTGCTCGTAGCTATTGTCGGTATTATCAGTATTGTACATACGAGGCAGAAAAGTTGTATGGTCGTACTCATAATTAGTTCGGCGCCCGGCATTTTCATATTGTGTTTTTCCCTTACGGTAAATGGTACTTCCGGCAGAGGTTACCGCATTGCCGTCGGCGTCGCGCTTAACCTTGGCATCGAAATAAGGGCCGAATAACAATGGTGTTTCACCATATTGGATCCGATTAAGGTAACCGTAAAGTATAAAGGCGTTATCAGGATGCGAGTTGTCAAGGTCGGTGCCGGCAGTTGCCCTGATTGGAATGTATGCAAAAGAACTATAGCCGAAATAAATAAAAGCTAAGCTCAAAAAGGCAAGATTTAGAGCCGGTTTAGCATTTTTCTGGGTCCAGTATACACCCAATACAATCAGGCTGATCAATATCAGGAAGAAAACTACAGCGCCAGTGCCAAAACCCAGACCGAGCGTATTGGTAAAGAACAAATCGAAATAAGCTGCAAATTGCACGGTATAACCTCTGACGCCATACTGAACCAGTACGAGAATCAATAGTGAGATCATGAATGCCGTAAACGCCCTGCCCGTTGTAATTACCTTTGCACGGCGGAAATAGAATACCAGCACAACGGCAGGAATTGTCAGCAAGTTCAACAGGTGAATACCGATCGAAAGCCCGATCACATAAGCTATAAAAACGATCCATTTGTCGGCACCAGGTTCATCTGCATGGGCATCCCATTTCAAAATAGCCCAAAACACAACAGCTGTACAAAGTGACGACAGCGCAAACACAATCGTTTCGACCGCCGAGAACCAAAATGTATCGGTGAAGGTAAATGTTAATGCGCCAACCAGGCCGCCACCCATAATAAGGATAAGTTTGGTAGTATCAGCATCTTCGCCTTTTTTCAGAAATAGTTTTTTGGCAAACGCTGTAATCGTCCAGAACAAGAACATAATGGTTGCACCACTGGCCAGAGCCGAGCCCATATTGGTAAAAAATGGAACTTTAGTTTTGTCGCCTAATGAAAACAGCGAAAAAAACTTGCCCAGCATGGCAAAAAGAGGATATCCGGGTTGATGGGCAACCTGCAAACGGTATGCGCAGGAAATAAATTCGCCGCAATCCCAAAAACTAACAGAGGGTTCGAGCGTGCTGATGTACGTAATTGAGGCGATGACGAAGCATAGCCATCCTAAAAGATTATTGGTTTTTTTATATTCCATGGGATACCAGGTATTGTTTTGGCGGGGGCAAATATCCGCTTTTATCGTTTATTTATTGGTTGCTTAACAATTTTTAACAACGCGCATCGAAATTAGGAAAAAAGTCCGAAAGTACGTGTAAGTCGGCAAGTCCGAAAGTGTTTGATTTGCGTTAATCGGTGACGGGGGAGATTCGCAGCAATGGCAGTATAACCACCGGCTAAGGTTATTGAGTGTGATATGAGGCATAGAAACGAGGTAAAGTTTTTTCAATACCTAAATATCCGCCAATTAGTTAAGTTATTGGCTATCACGCAATAGAGTTTAACAACTTTTAACAAATATTAACCATTTGCTGCGCCATTTGTTAAAACTTTACTGAAGCTCCAATCTCAAAAAAGAATATACCGCTGGCAGTTGAAGTCATACCTTTACTAATACTGGCTGGCAACTTGTTTTCAGCAAAAGCATAAGTTGGTGTGAAACTAAAAAGAACAGGCCCGGTTTTGTATTCAATCGGTACAGCAAGTTCGTAATCGAGCAACTCAAATTTGGCTAATTTAGCATCCTGGGCGGCCAAAGTCTTTTCAGCCACTGCCTTTTTAGCTTTACCGGCCTTTGTCAGCTTATATTTCTTTAAGGTCAGGAAAGCGTCGTAAAAATTTTGCGTACCTGCATTTACAGTAACGGTAGGTGAAATGATACCTAAATCATTGCTTCCGAATATCCCCTCTTTAGCAAAATCATGTGAAATGCCAAAATTGATGAGCACATCGCTATTAAAGCCCTGTTTTAGTATATTATAGTCGATACTTAGTGAAGGGGTAATGATATCAGCAATATCATAATCAATATTCGCGTTGATCGTACTGCTGATAGACGAACCAATCTGGGTGCTGGTGGCGTTATAAAACATTTTTGTAAATGATACGCTTCCGCTGGCGTTCTCGCCAATATCGTAATCATAGCCTGCACCAAAGGTTCCGCCATCAAGCTTACTGGTTGCGCGGTTTGGAACTATCTGCAAATTTCCAGAAAAATAAATACCCGACCTGAAAGTATATTTAATAGAAGGTTCAACAATGGGTGTATTTACGGTGTCGGCACGGCCAAGGTAAACTGAATTACTTAGATAGTTAACACCGACCTTTAAAGAAGCTTTTTTTTCGCTTTTCAGATCGCCTAAAGTATCTACAGCTGCAGTTTGCGCATAAGCGAGCTGGCAGCCGATTAATAAGAGACACAGGATTGGGGCGAAGTAAAATTTTTTATTCATAGATCTATTGCAGGCTAAGTTGAACTTAATAGATCGTAGTACGTAGCAACGGTTTAATGGTTCAACAAATAAATTTTTTTTGGGGGAAGTATTAAACCATTGGATATCAACCCGGTCATAAACTCACAAAACAAAGAAACTTATAACCAATAAAAATTAAAAACGATCATGAAAATTACAAAAACGATTGGCCTTATAGCAGCAGCTATCATTTGCTACTCAACTGCTTTTGCCCAAACCACTACTCCCCCGACCCCTGCATCTACCACGCCGGCAACAGGTTCTGAAGTTAAATCACAAATGAAAGACCTCCGCAAGGATGTAAAAGCCTATGACAACAAAAAAGCTGAAGCTAAACAAGCGATCAATAAAGGTGACCTGAACGCTGCAAAAACAGACCTGGCTGCCGCTAAAGCCGACAAACAGGATATCAAAGCCGATGCCAAAACTTTAAAAAGTGAAGGCGTTAAACACCCGGTAAAACTGGCTGATAAACAAATTAAAAAAGCCGACGAAAAAGACATCAAAACCGACCTGAAAGATGTGAAGGCCGATGCCAAAACCGAGCAGAAGGACGTAAAAAATGGCGATCTGGCAGGCGCCCAGGCAGCTCAAAAAGATATGAAGGCTGACAGAAAAGATTTAAAGAAAGACGTTAGGGCTGCACGTGCCGCAGGCATCAAACATCCACTGGCACACGTTAAATAATTTAAAAATTACTTCAATAGATGAGGCGCCCTACCGGGCGCCTTTTTTATTGTCTTAGTCCCTGCTCATAGCGTTGTTTTATTCCGCCTACTGCCAGCATAAGCGCAATAGCTAATAAAAAGCCGATGTATTTGTCCTCGGTATAAATCCCTGCCGCAAGGCCAATAAATATGGCTGTAAAATAATAGGTTTTAAAGTTGGGTCTCTTTTTCATATCAAACGCGTAAAGTTATGCTTTTAAAAAAATCTGACCCACCAGTCATTAACATATTTTAACACCTAAAGTTGAAATAGACTAAACTATATGACCGTTATTAAGTCAAATATTTAAATACTATACCCAACAACAGTATTGGCAAATATTTTATTTTATTAACTCCTTTTTAAACAGACCCTCATCTATTTTATGTTAAACCGCATTTTAGTTTTAGACGATAACCAGGATGTGCTGGACGTAGTGGAAGAAACGCTGACCTACGAAAAGTTCCAGGTGCTGGTTACCTCCGACAGTCAAAAT
>CAIPPO010000103.1 GCA_903866915.1 uncultured Mucilaginibacter sp.
AAGAACAACAAAAACGCCCCGAAATTCGGGGCGTTTTTGTTTTACGATCATCGCGATCAGGTTTCCCGATAGCTACCGGGCCAAACAAATCAGCGGTCTTATTTAGTTACGTATAATACTTCCTTTACCGCCTTAATGACTCTTTCCGGATTTGGTAAATATTCCTGAATCAATGTTGGTGCGTAAGGCAGTGGCACGTCGCCACCCATGATGCGAAGTATGGGCGCGTCAAGGTAGTCGAACGCGTCTTTTTGCACTTTGAAGGCAACTTCAGTAGCGATAGAACCTAAAGGCCAGCTTTCCTCAATAATCACCAGGCGGTTGGTTTTTTTAACAGAATTGATCACCGTTTCGTAATCTATAGGGCGTACAGTGCGCAGATCGATCACTTCGGCATGGATACCTTCTTTTTCTAATTCAGCTGCGGCAGCATTTACCACTTTCATGATCTTGCCAAAACCTACCAGTGTAACGTCTGAACCTTGTTTGGTAACATTGGCTTTACCAAGAGGAATATAATAGGTTTCTTCAGGTACTTCGCCTTTGTCGCCATACATCAATTCAGATTCCATAAAGATCACCGGATCCGGATCAATGATCGAAGATTTTAACAGGCCTTTTGCATCATATGGGTTGGATGGAACAACCACCTTTAATCCCGGGCAGTTGGCATACCAGTTCTCAAAACACTGACTGTGTTGTGAGCTCAACATACCTGCATTTCCGGTTGGGCCACGAAAAACGATCGGCACCGAAAACTGGCCGCCGCTCATCGACATGATCTTGGCAGCACCATTAATGATCTGGTCGATCGCTACCAGCGAAAAGTTGAAGGTCATGAATTCAATGATAGGGCGTAAACCGTTCATTGCCGAACCAATGCCAATACCGGCAAAGCCCAATTCAGAGATCGGGGTATCTATCACCCTTTTCGCGCCAAATTCATCCAGCATACCCTGGCTTACTTTGTAAGCACCGTTGTATTCGGCAACTTCCTCGCCCATCAGGTATATTTTATCATCCTTGCGCATCTCTTCGCTCATAGCTTCGCGGAGTGCTTCCCTGAATTGTATTTCTCTCATTATAATTTAAAATGAATTTTGCGAACGCAAATATAGGCAATGAACTTATAAAAACAACTTTCATCGTTGTTGGGAATACAAGACCGATCAGCAACTATAAAATATGAAGTACAGCTGACGCTTTTTCTGGCGAACTACAACCCCATTATCGTCGCTGAATGTTTATAAAATGAAATCACTCACTACCTTTCAAACGGTTTTAACCATTATTTATTGACAAATCTTAAAAAATATATAATTTTAAGGTGCAATTATCGTTTTCATAAACCATTGTTTTTCATATATTTACATTAATTATTTTAACTAAAGTGAAATTATTTTCGTTTAATGAAACATATTTTCATTGGATTCGTATAAAGGTTGCAGATGCACCCGTTGTGCGTCAGCTAATGTTTACCTGGTTTGGGCAGGAGTGGGAATGTTCTGCAATTATCCGGAACGAAAAATCGGCAAATGCCCGATGGAATGGGGAATTGACCAGGGGAAAGCATAAAAAACTCTTTCACACTGGTAACGCTATTTAAAATATAACCTAAAAGGTATCGCATGAAAACAATTTTACGCATTTTAATTGCCGCAGTCATCCTGCTGGTATCAAGTGCGTCGGTTTTTGCCGCCGCCAATATTACGACTACCGGATCGCTTTCAGCAGTACCTACTACTTATGGCACTGCATCATCAAATACTATATTTACCGTCGCGGGCACCGGCTTAAGTGTTGGCATTACGGTAACGGCGCCATCTGGTTATGAGGTCAGTACTTCAAGCAGTGGACCATTTTCGGGTTCTATTCTAGTTGGCTCAGCGCCAACTGTCAATACAACCAATATTTATGTAAGGATAGCTGCTGCCACAATACCGGGAACTTATTCAGGAAACGTGAACTGTTCAAGCACCGGCGCAACCACCCGAACGGTGGCAACAGTTGCAAGTTTAGTCAGCCAAAAAACTATTACAGTAACAGGCGCTGTTGCCACAAACAGAACATACAACGGCACAACCGCCGCAACGATCTCAGGCGGCGTTCTGGTAGGTTTGGTAGGATCTGACGTGGCGACCTGTACCACAGGCACATTCGCCAGCGCAAACGTTGCCAATGGCATAGCCGTAACTATAATTCTTGGCGGAGCAAACGCCAGTAATTATATACTGACACAACCGGGTATAACTGGCAATATAACCCAGGCAGCATTAACCATTACCGCCAATGATGTTTCGAAGGTTTACGGCACCACGATCACAGGTGCATCGGGATCAACGGCATTTACAAATTCTGCCCTACAAAACGGCGAAACTATCGGTAGTGTGACCATTGCTTATGGTACAGGTTCGGCATCAACTGCTATCGTAGCGACCTATACCGGTTCTGTTACACCTTCAGCAGCGACTGGTGGCACTTTTAATCCGGCAAATTATTCTATAACCTACGTTACCGGAAAGATCACAGTTACCCAGGCTACACTCACCATCAGCGGGCTTGCTGGTGTAAACAAAGTTTATGATGGCACCACAACTGCAACCTTGAGCGGCACCGCAACACTTGTAGGTGTTATTGGAAGCGATGTAGTGAATTTAAGCGGTACGCCTTCGGCTGCATTTCCATCAAAGGTGATTGGCACTGGCCTGGCCATTACTGTAACAGGTTATACCTTGACAGGTGCCAATGCAGCTAATTATACTTTAACCCAGCCAACAGGACTGACAGCTAATATCACCGCTAAAACGCTAACGGTTTCGAGCGCAGCTGCAAGCAATAAAGTTTACGATGCCACTAATGCTGCTACAATTACTGGCACGCTGGTTGGGATAGTTGGAACAGACGTGGTAACATTAAGCGGCACCGGCACATTCCCTTCTAAAAATGTGGGTACCGGACTTGCAGTTACCTCAACCAGTACGCTTGGTGGTGCCGATGCCGGCAATTACGTGCTGACGCAACCCACAGGACTTACAGCAAATATTACGGTAAAAACGCTGACTATAAGCGGTGTAACCGCAAGCAACAAAGTATATGATGCAACTACTACAGGTTCGATTTCAGGCTCAGCTTCGCTGGTTGGTGTTTTGGGGGCCGACGTAGTTGTACTTGGAGGAGCCGGTAATGTCACCTTTGCCAGCAAAAACGTGGGTACGGGTATTGCAGTTACAGTAACAGGTTATTCCATCAGCGGCGCCGATGCTACAAACTACAGTCTTACACAACCCTCAGGGCTAACCGCAAACATCACTGCAGCGTCGCTGGTGATCCAGGCCATTGGCCCAACAAAAGTTACCGGTAATACATCGCCGGTAGTAACAGGAAGCACAAGCAATTTTATTTATTTTGGAACAGTTACCGGTGAAACCGTAACCAGTGTGACACTTACGCCAAGTCCAACTACATCACAATCGTCAGGAGCAAGCTATACGGTTACCCCTTCAGCTGCCGCTGGCGCCGGCGGTTTTGTAGCTGGTAATTATTCAATTACCTACACCGCCTATAACGGCATATGCTCCGGACACAGCTACATATGGAACGGATCATCGAGTACCACCTGGAGTACCGCAAATAACTGGACACCATCAGGTACTCCAACAAGTACAGATGATGTAGTTATACCCCATACTACAAATGCTCCGACAGTTACCGGAAGTACTACAGTTAATACGATAAATTTTACCGGCAATAATACCATAACTGTTAACTCTGGTGTAAACCTGACAACTAATAGCGGTTTTACGGTAAACTCTACTGTTACCTCGGCCAATGTTAATTTCGTTGGTGCGTCCACTTCAACGATACTTGAATTCAGCAGTTCGATATTCGCCAATTTTGGCACGTTTGCCTTAAGTGGTACCGGGCTTTTCCAGATCGACAATAATGGCTCCTATATCTATAATTCAGGTACTTTTACAGCCAATGGCAATGCCACATTATACCTGCAAGGTGGTAGCAATGTAACGCATGCTTTAACAAACGCAGG
>CAIPPO010000104.1 GCA_903866915.1 uncultured Mucilaginibacter sp.
AGCGCCGCTTAAAATGCGAGAGCACCAAAGCTTGACCATCGTGTTTTTAGCATAGAAAACTGACCAAATCTTGATAAATTATTTGATTTCCACTTTCAACATTTGATTGAAAAGTTTCTCCGCCTTTTTTGTAAATAGCATTTGTCAAAATCCTTTGAAATTACTTGACGTATAGGTCGAACTCATTGCAGGGAACATTTCAGCCATTCATTCAAATAGCTACGAAGCCAATGTCAATAACCTAATTGTCATTGTCTCGACTTTAAGACAATTTGAATGATAAAATGGCATAAAAAAATACTTAGCATTCGGCCCCCAATTTGTTATTCACCTGTATTTTTTAATAAGAGAATACTTATGGGAGGTATGTATTTGTAAAAATACCTTTACGATTTGCTTAATTATAGTTATTATTTATAATATTGATATAACACTCCTTTATAATAATGGCCGCAATTATTTGCCCCGGCAATGCTAAAATTTTCGTGCTCTGCCCCGGGGGCTATGCGACCGGCGGCCCCGAGGCTCTACACCAGCTTGCCCATCACCTGATTAAACTGGGCTTTACTGCATCAATGTATTACTATTGTACCCCTGCCGGAAGCCAACCGACACACAGTTATTATGTTAATTACCAGGTGCCCGTTTCAATTGAACTTGAAAATGACCCCAAAAATTTGATGATCGTACCCGAATCGTACCTCCTTCCCATTTTCGATAAAAAATTTAGAAAAATAAGGAAAGTAATCTGGTGGCTAAGTGTCGACTATTACTTTATCGAGCTTGACAACTATATAAAGGGTTTGAAAAATAAAAAATTCTACACCCTAAGAAATGCGTTTGGCATGTTCAATATTGCTACTTTAAAATGCTTAACGAGAATGAAAATTATTCATATCGGTCACTCCTGGTATTCTATGGTTTTTCTGAGGGAAAATGGCATAAAACCGGTAGGACAGATTGGAGACTATGTGAATGAAACTTTTTTTAACCAGCCTGCACCTGTTGTAAAGGAAGATATCATTATTTACAATCCAAAGAAAAATGATGCGTTTTTATCCGGTATAATCTGTCAAACACCGGATTTAGTTTGGAAGGCAATTGAAGGTATGAAACCTTCTGAAGTTGCCGGCTGTATGGCACACGCTAAGTTGTATATAGATTTTGGTTTTCATCCCGGTAAAGAAAGAATGCCTCGTGAGGCTGCTTTAATGAATTGTTGCTTAATTATTGGAAAATCTGGTTCTGCGGCTTATTTGGAAGATATGCCTATACCGCCCGAATATCGTTTTGACAAAATATCAGACAATATGCGCGATATCATTACCCGCATTAATGATTGCCTTTTAAATTATGATAAACGCGTAAGCGAATTCAAAAGTTATCGGGATGGTGTGTTTTCTGAACAGGACAAATTTGTTCAGGATATTAAAAACATATTTAGCCTGAATTTAATTGCAGAATCAGAGACACCCTAACTAAAAGGGCATCTCTGAATTTGGTACTACTGAAATCTTATTCCTAAACCAAACTGCCAAACCTGGTTACGATAGTCAGGTAGTGGCGAGTTGGGATCCTGGGTATTGGAATCCAAATCGATGATATACCGTGCATGGATATAAACATTCGGGTTTAGATCGATGCTGAACCCAACAACACCAGCTACTGAACTTTTATTATAACTATCGGTATAATAGGATTCAGAGGCCGTATTAAACCCATTGCTAAACGTGGTTGTACTGGAAATTGGGAAATTTAACTGAGGCCCAAAAACGAAATTAAAGCCCCGTACCAGCCGGAATTTTGCCAGCAATGGTACATTAATATAATTGTTACGTTGGGTAAGCTCACCATCGGTTGTTGTTGCCTGATATCCCTGCTGCGAGTACAAAGCCTCAGGCTCAAATGAAAACGGTGCGATCAATGGAATATTAGCTGTTAATCCGGCATGGAATCCAATAATCGTACTGGTACTGTAACTTGAATTATAGGAAGCAACAGTATTAGCAATACTTGGGCCGCCTTCAATACCAATACTCGGGCGGTAAAAGTCGTCCTTTGGTGGCTGGCGGCGATGTACACGGCGTGGGCCATAGTAATAAGTCTGAGCGCAAACCGTACCCGCGGTGAACAGGCAGATCGCTAAAAAAAGAATTTTTTTCATCTCAATATGTTTTTATAAGTTAATGTTTGTCGTATTTAGATTAAAACAATAACGCTCGGTTTAGTTTTAAAACATTTTTTTTTGCGCAGAGTCATATATTCTAATAAAAATACCTGCAAATGTTACTTTTGAAACTTATGATCAGCTATCAAAAAACTCTTATTGGTCTTTTGTTTTTTTTCACCATCATCAACGCACATCGGGCTGTGTCGCAACAGAACACCAGCTATATTGCCTCGCTGAGCCGCCAGAATCATTGGGTTGATTCCGTTTACCGTAAGTTAAATTTAACACAAAGAATCGCTCAGCTATTTTTTATTCGTGCTACAACTGATAAAGGCGAAGTTTATGAAGACTCAATTGGCAAAGTAATCAAAGAGCTGCAGGTTGGTGGCCTGGTGTATTTCCAGGGCGGACCGGTAAGGCAGGTTGATCTGATCAACAAGTATCAAAAGCTAGTCAGGGTTCCTTTGTTAATAAGCCAGGACGCGGAATGGGGGCTTGGTATGCGCCTGGATTCGACCATTTCTTATCCCTTTCAGATGACCCTTGGAGCGATACAGGATAATACGCTGATTTATAAAATGGGCCAGTTTGTGGCGTACGATTTCAAACGAATGGGTATGCAGATGAATTTGGCGCCGGACATGGACGTCAACAATAACCCCGACAATCCGGTGATCAACTACCGGTCATTCGGCGATAATAAATACCACGTTGCCGATAAAGGGATTGCTTATATGAGGGGAATGCAAAGCGGTGGCATATTAACAACAGCAAAGCATTTTCCGGGACATGGTGATACCAATGTAGACTCACACCTGGATCTGCCGCTCCTGCCATTTGACCGGAAAAGGCTCGATACTTTGGAAGAGTATCCTTTCAGGCAGGCTATAAGGGCCGGCATCTCGGGTATTATGGTGGCGCATATGGATATTCCGGCCCTGGATTCGACAAAAAACCTGCCCTCAACGTTATCCCGGCCAATAATTACAGGTAATCTGCGCGATTCGCTTGGTTTTAAAGGGCTGGTGGTATCTGATGCAATGGAAATGAAAGCCGTGGTGAAATATTTTCCTGATGGCGAAGCAGATGTTAAAGCGTTTCTGGCAGGCAACGATATTATCGAACTTTCCGGAAATACCGAATTAGCAATCAAGCTGATCAAAAAAGAAGTCCGCAAGAATCATTTACCTAAAAAAGAATTTGAAGCCCGCGTGAAAAGGGTTTTAGCAGCAAAATACTGGACCGGGTTGAATCATTATCATGAAACAGCAACCGAAAACCTGGTTGGCGAACTCAATCGTGCTGGCGCTAAAGTATTAGTGCAAAAACTCGCGGATAACGCCATAACCCTGCTTAAAGGAGATGCAACCACGCTGATGTTAAGCCCGATACAAAAAACGGCGATCGTTAGTATCGGGGTAACAGGGCCAACTGTTTTTGCCGATGAATTGACGCGCTGGTATAACAACAATGATGTATTTACAGTTGATAAAACTGCTTCAGCCGAGACCTTGCTTGGTTTGCTTTCAAAATTGAGGCAATACGACCAGGTGTTTGTGAGTATTAATGATACCCGCCCCCGGCCTGCAAGTAAGCTCGACTATAACGAAAATGTGAAAATTTTTATTTCGGAAATAGCCGCTCATCCCAATTCAGTTATTTGTGTTTTCGCGAACCCATATACCATCGCAAGTTTACCGGGTATCGAAAAATGTGGAGCCCTATTGGCTGGTTATCAGATGAGCGATGAACTACAGCGATCGGCTGTTAGCGCGATAGCAGGATTGATTATGCCGAAAGGTAAATCGCCGGTCAGGATCAACCAGTATTTTCCGTCAGGGACGGGCATATTGTTGAAATAAAATCAGACCTTATTTTTAGCTACCTTTAGGATGTTATGAGCCATTTTCCAACCAAATACAACGAAAAATTTCTTGAAGCACTCGCTCGTTTAAATCCCGGTCAGTTAGATGCAGTTAACCAGGTGGATGGTCCGGTATTGGTAGTAGCAGGCCCGGGGACGGGTAAGACGCAGATACTTGCTGCGCGTATCGGTAAAATATTACTGGAAACGGATACCAAAGCGCACGAGATATTATGCCTTACTTATACCGAGGCTGGTGTAGTAGCGATGCGTAAGCGGCTGTTTGATTTTATTGGTCCGGAAGCATACCGCGTAAATATTTACACTTTTCATGCCTTCTGTAACGATATCATCCAGGATAACCTCGACTACTTTGGCAGGAACAGTTTGGAGGCCATCTCTGACCTTGATTCTGTCATTTTATTGCGCCAATTGATTGATGAATTCCCAATCGACCACCCTTTAAAACGTTTTTCATCCGACCCATACCTTGATCTGGTCCGGTTGAAAAGGCTGTTCTCGGTAATGAAACAGGAACATTGGGATGAGGACTTTATCAAGGCCAAAGTAGCTGAATACCTGGACGATCTGCCTAATCGGGAAGAGTACAGGTATAAGCGGGCTAATTCTAAAACTGGCGCCAAGGCCGGCGATTTGAAGCAGAAGGGTATTGATGCCCAGCAAGAAGTAATGAAAAAATTGCTTGCCGGTGTTGCTGAGTTTGCGCGTTTCGATGCCAAAATGAAAAATAAGGGGTTTTATGATTATGATGACATGATCCTTTGGGTGCTTAACGCATTCCGGAACGACGAGGATATATTGCGGAAATACCAGGAACGTTACCAGTATATTCTGGTGGATGAGTTCCAGGATACCAGCGGCTCGCAAAGCGATTTGTTGAAGCTATTATTGAACTTTTGGGATACCCCGAATGTATTTGTGGTTGGGGACGACGATCAGTCGGTCTTTAGATTCCAGGGCGCAAACATGAAAAACATTGTCGATTTCGCAGGGGATTATGTGCAAACGCTAAAGACTATTGTTCTTAAAGAGAATTATCGTTCAAATCAGCATATTTTGGATGTTTCCAGGGTGCTGATCGGCAACAATAATGAACGCCTTACTTCACAACTAAAGCTTGATAAAAATCTTGAAGCCGCACACCCGCGTTTCAAGGAATTAGCAGTAGCCCCGGTAATTTGTGAATACGAAAACCCTGCCCAGGAGATAGTAGGAGTAGCCAACCAGATTCGCGACCTGATTGAACAGGGAACAGATGCTGCTGAAATAGCCGTTATTTATCGTAATCATAGCCAGGTAGAAGAATTGCTTCGTTATCTCGATACCCGGAAAATAGCAGTTAACACCCGGCGGAAGATCAATATCCTTGCACTGCCATTTGGCGAAAAAATCATCAATATCTTGCGTTACCTCGCTATGGAGCTGGATACACCGTATAGTGGCGATGAATTGCTTTTTGAGATCATGCATTATGATTTTTTTGCTATACCACCAATCGAAATAGCGAAGGCAAGTGTAGCAGTATCAACTGAAAATTACAAGAATTCGAATAAAGGAGAGCCAAAGACCTCGCTTCGCCGGTATATCAGTGAAATAAAGGCACCCACCCAGGCAAGTTTATTTGATGCGCCCAAAGGCCAGGAAATGAAATTGCTTGCTACCCATATCGACGATTTGCTAAAAGCCGCGGTCAGCGTGACATTGCAAAAGCTATTTGAAGATCTTATAGCAAAAATGGGTATCCTTCGCTATATCATGTTGCAGCCCGACAAAGGATGGTATATGCAGGTGCTCACCAATTTTTTTAATTTCTTGAAGGATGAAAGTCGCAAAAAGCCCGATATAAAAGTGAGTGACCTTACCGCTTCGATCGAGCTAATGAAAAAAAATAATATAACACTTTCCTTAAACCAGGTGATATATTCAGACAATGGCGTTAACTTTTTAACCGCTCATGGCTCAAAAGGGCTGGAATTTGAATATGTATTCCTGATAGGCTGCGATAAGAAAACCTGGGAAATCAATAGTTCGCGGGAAAAGTTCGCATTTCCGGATACGCTAACCCAAAGCAGCGGCGACGAGGATGCGCAGCTAGAGGAATCGCGACGCTTATTTTATGTTGCGCTTACTCGTGCCAAACAACACCTGGCAATTTCCTATCCTAACCATAACAACGCAGGAAAGGACCTGGAAGCATCAAGGTTTGTAGCAGAAATACTCGCAGGGACCGGCATCGCGCTGGAGTTCCCGGTGGTAAACGAAGAGGATATGTTCGCATTTCTGGCAACGCAATTTAACGAAGACGATAAGCCACAGATCGAACTTATAGATGACAATTACATCGACCAGCTGTTGCAGAACTACACCCTTTCAGTTACTCATTTAAACAATTACCTGGAATGCCCGCTTAAGTTTTATTTTCAATGTTTGATCAGGGTACCGTCAGGCAAGAGCCCCTCAGCAACCTTTGGGTCAGCTGTTCATGATGCCCTGAAAAAGGCTTTCCGTAAGTTAAAAGATGATGGTGATGAATTTCCACCGACAAAAGAATTTATCGAAGATTTCCGTATTTATATGCACCGTAATCGCGATTCGTTTACCAAAGAAGAGTTTAAGCTAAAGCTGGATTACGGGCAAAAAATACTCCCCCCATTCTATGAGCAACATATTAAAACCTGGAACAAAGTAGCATTGGTAGAATTACCAATTAAAAATATCGAGATTGATGGAGTGCCAGTGAAAGGTAATTTAGATAAAGTTGAGTTTCAGGGAAAACAGGTGACTGTGGTTGACTATAAAACAGGGAATTTTAAATATGCCAAAGATAAACTGGTTCGTCCGGGCGACAAATTTCCTAACGGAGGAGATTATTGGCGGCAGGCTGTTTTTTATAAATTACTGATTGAGAATGACCGTAGCAAAGATTGGCAGGTTATAGGTACCCAGTTTGATTTTGTAGAGCCCGATGAAAATGACGGATATCGTACCGAAAAAATATTCATTGAGCCGCAAGATATTCAGTTTGTGAGGGAACAGATCAGCACGGTTTACAGGAAAATACAGGCACATGATTTTAAAACAGGTTGCGGCCGTAAAGATTGTGCTTGGTGCCATTTTGTACGCAGTAATTACACCCAAACGAGTGGTATAATTGAGTCAATAGAAGAAGTATGAAAAGTCTGATCTTGATAATGTTTTTGTTTTTTACTGTGCCTGGCATGGCTCAAATAACTGTTAAACAGGACGCCTCCATTAAACAAATGATAGATGAAGTATCGGCCAAAAATATAGAGGCTATTATCCGGAAACTGGTAAGTTTTAAAACAAGGCATACATTGAGCGATACCACCAGCAAAACCACAGGCATAGGCGCAGCCCGTAACTGGATTAAAGACGAATATGAACGATATGCGGCTGAATCGCAAGGCCGGATGACGGTAAAATTTGACACCTTTACCCAGCCCAAAGGCGAAAG
>CAIPPO010000105.1 GCA_903866915.1 uncultured Mucilaginibacter sp.
ACGTTCGATATAAATTGACGAAAGTGTAAGATCTGTAATACCAATAGATGTGTTCTGGTCGCGTGCTTTAGCCTGATCGTGCGATTTCAGCAAAAGTTCGAGTGCTTTGTCGTACTGTTTTTCTTTATAATAAATTACACCAATATTCTGAAGGCAGATGATAAGAGTGGCTTCATCATGCAGGGTGGTGAACATATCCTGAGCCTTAGTATAATAATTGAGTGCCAAAGAGAAGCTTTTTTTCCGGTGGTAAACATTACCGATGTTTAAAGTAGTTCTTGCAATCATATTGGTATTCCCCAATTGCTGTGCAATAGCTAAACCTTTTTCCAGAAAATCCAACGACTGATCATAATCAATCGTTAAGTAGAGGTTACCTATATTATTATAAACTTTAGCCAAACCCAGCGAATTACCACTTTTCTTAAAATAACTAAGGGCATTTGAATAATCGCCTATTGCCTTCGCCTCGTTATTAGCATACGCCTCGCCGACACCCATAATCCTGTAAGCTTCGGCTATACCATCGATATAATTAATTTTTTTGGCAATCTCCAGCGCTTCCTGGCCTTTTTTGATAGTTTGATCATGGTCAGTAAGGTGTATAGTAAAACCCTGCCGGTTCAGCAAATTAACCTGCGCTGTGTCTTGAGCATCAAATGCAATATCGGCACTGGCATACAAATGCGAGACTCCGAGGCACAATAATAAGATACTGATATAAACTTTTTTCATTAAAAAGGATATTACCCACCCAGCGATAAACTAATCTTCGCATAGTATGATAACACCCTCTTACGTAAATAAATCAAAAATGATGCAAAAATATTTCGTTAAATAAATTTTTTATTGTCAAAAACATATATATCTTTGTGAAAGGACTTTAGTTAACAACAGTAAGTCCCTTATTTATAGCATATTATAACCATCTACCTGGTTGCACTTTTTTAGAATATTTTAGCATTTTTTGAGAAATCCTCAAAAAAAGTTTCTAAATATTGAAATAATTGTAATTTTTTATACTAAACAGGTTTATAAGTGATTATATCGCTTATTTAATGTAGCCTGAAATTTTAAGCGTTTTTAATGCTTATAAAGTAAGAATATTAATTAACCATATATTTTATACCATTCTAACACATTCAAAACAATGAAAAAAGTAATCTTCGCTGCCCTTTTAGTGGCGAGCATCGGAACTTTGTCATCGTTCAAAAATGACACTTCATCTGCTAAATTCAATGCAAGAGGTGACAAAAAAGAACTCGGCACTGCCGACGCCCGTGGTGACAAAAAAGAACTTGGCACTGCCGACGCCACCCGTGGTGACAAAAAAGAATTAGGTACTGCCGATGCCCACAAGCACAGCGCACTTAATGACAAAAAAGAATTAGGTACTGCCGACTAATTAAGTCGAAAATACCTTGCGATAGCAACTTGTTTGTTATTGTAATGGGGTTGCACATATTGGATAATATCCAATATGTGCTTTATTCAACCGGATTTAAAGCTCGGGCTGTTTTTTTATTTTTATAATTTAAGGCTTTTGTCCGCGAAATAACTTCGTTTGAAACTCATTGTTTCCCCTGGAAGCGATAGAAATTAATACCTATTTAAGACAGCCCTTTTCCTACTCAATTCCCGCACTTGATCTGAGGGTTATCGTTTCAATTTTATTTTTTTATCGAAATTTCGAAGCTTTTTTAAGTTTATATTTGTTGCAAATGCACTAAACTATGCAACTTATAAAACAATACGTTGAGCAAAATAAACAACGTTTCCTCGACGAACTTTTCGAACTCCTCAGATTCCCTTCCGTTAGCGCCGATCCTAAATACAAACAGGATGTACTTAATGCCGCCGATTACGTTGCTCAAAAATTGCGCGAAGCCGGGGCCGATCGTGTCGAAGTATGCGAAACAGCTGGAAATCCGATCGTTTACGGAGAAAAAGGGTCTGACCCTTCAAAACCCACCATCTTAGTATATGGCCATTACGACGTGCAACCCGCCGACCCCTTAGATCTTTGGGAAACGCCCCCTTTTGAACCCACCATACGCGACGGTAAAATATATGCACGCGGATCGGCCGACGACAAGGGTCAGTTTTATATGCATGTAAAGGCATTTGAGTTAATGGTGCAACAGGGAAACTTGCCTTGCAACGTAAAATTTATGATTGAGGGCGAAGAAGAAGTTGGTTCTTCAAATCTTGGCATCTTTGTTAAAGCAAATAAAGAACGTTTAAAAGCAGATGTCGTGCTAATTTCTGATACATCAATGATCAGTATGGAGCATCCATCGCTGGAAACCGGGCTACGCGGACTCTCCTACCTTGAGGTAGAAGTAACCGGCCCTAACCGCGATCTGCACTCGGGCGTTTACGGAGGTGCTGTGGCTAACCCGGCAACGGTCCTGGCAAAACTGATTGCTTCGTTGCACGATGAAAATAATCATATCACAATTCCGGGCTTTTATGATGATGTAGCCGAACTTACAACTGCCGAACGCAAGGCTTTGAATGAAGCACCATATGATGAATCAGCTTATAAATCAGACCTTGGAGTAGATGAACTTTGGGGCGAAAAAGGCTTTAGCACGCTTGAGCGTACCGGCACTCGCCCAACACTTGAAGTAAATGGTATTTGGGGTGGCTATATTGGCGAAGGCGCCAAAACTGTTTTACCTTCAAAAGCCTACGCGAAAATCTCTATGCGACTGGTTCCAGATCAGCATTCAAATAAGATCACCAAACTTTTTACCGATCATTTTAAGAAAATCGCTCCAAAAAGTGTCAAAGTCAAAGTTACACCGCATCATGGAGGCGAACCCGTTGTAACGCCAACCAATAGTGTTGCTTTTAAAGCAGCACAAAAAGCCATCACAGAATCATTTGGAAAAGAACCGATTCCTACGCGAGGCGGCGGCAGCATTCCTATTGTAGCCTTGTTTGAAGCCGAGTTAGGTATAAAAACTGTACTGATGGGCTTTGGCCTGGACAGCGACGCCCTGCATTCGCCGAATGAAAAGTATGATATCGTTAACTATTATAAAGGGATAGAGACCATACCATTATTTCATAAATATTTTGCCGAATTGAGTGATAGCTGGAGGTTGTAGGTTATTGGGTTGTGCCGATAGCTATCGGGAAAGTTGGATTGAGTTGGATTAAGTTGAGTAAGTTGGCGGTAGTGCTCAAATAATTGTGTCATTAAACAAACTATGATTACCTAATCACCAATTAACCAGTAAATTAATCACTAACAAACAAACCGCTCACATCCTGCAAGAAAAGCCTCATCAGCATCGGCACCGATGCCGGGCGTGTCGGCGATGAATAGTTTATAGCCTTCGTATTTTACCCCGCCAATGCATGGATCGGCCAGGTGGCCCAGCATGCAGGTGTCCATATCGTAAAATTTGATATTGGGACTGCTATATACAAAGTGCAGTTTAGCGCTGAGCGCTATGCGGCTTTCCAGCATTCCGCCCATCATACACGGAATCCCTTTACTTGCGGCCAGGTCATGTATCTTTTTGGCTTCGAATATTCCTCCAGACTTGGAAAATTTAATGTTAATGTAATCGCATGAATCGCTATTGATCTGCTTCCGGGCATCATGGTGATTGAACACACTTTCGTCGGCCATGATTTTAACAGGCGATATCCGTTTTAATTCAGGCAGGCGATCGTCACACCAGGTACGCATGGGTTGTTCACAAAATTCAATATCAAACTTGCTGATACCATTTAAAGCTATTACCGCATCTTCGAAACTCCAACCCTGATTAGCATCCACTCTTATTTTAACGTCATCACCTGCCGCGACCCTAATTTGCCTGATTCTTTCAATATCTGCCAGCGCATTTTTACCAAGTTTTACCTTAAGCAAAGCCGCACCTGATTCAACAAACTCATGCGCCTTTTTTGCCATTGCCCCGGGCGAGGAAATACCTATCGTAATATCAGATTCTACTTCGCGCTTCGCACCGCCAAGAAACTGATACAATGGCTGGTGGGTATTTTTTGCAGCTATATCGTACAATGCCATATCAAAAGCACTTTTGATGGTACTATTGCCGGCCGTAAAATCATGCAGTTGCTGAAGACGTGCTTCAAGGGCCAGCGCATCCTGGCCTTGCCAAAGTGCGGCAAATGCGCGCGCCATTACCATGCAAGTGTCCTGGGTTTCACCAACAATAACAGGAAACGCCGAACACTCACCCACCCCGTAAATCCCTGCATCGGTATATACCCGGATAAAAACATTTTGTGCATGATCCATGGTGCCGGTAGCAATAGTAAACGGTTCCATCGGTATGCTAAACCTGTATATTTCGGTATGGGTTATCTTCACGTGCCGGGGATTTAGTTGAAATGTTGTCCCGATAGCTAACGGGATGTTTTAACGTTGTAAAGTTAGGAGCTTTTTCGAATTAAGTTGTCCCCGGTTTAGCGGGAAAACTTATTGAGTTTTAGAAACATCGTAGGTTTGCTAACCCCATTACCAATGCACCCATCCCTATCGCTGGCGGGACAATCAATACAACCAGGCCAAAAATTTGCACAACACTTTAAATAAATTATATTTGCACTACTTCTACAACAATTCAACTTTAGCCGCCCGCTGTGGGATCTGTGCTGATTTTAGTTTAATATCACTTTCACATTAAAAAAAACTGTTTTTATGGCGATAGAACCGTCAAAACCATTTGATTATAATTCGACCCGGAATAAGCTGATCCTGTCGGAATACGGGCGGAATGTTCAAAATATGGTAAAATATATTTGTGAGCTGCCAACCCGTGAGGAGCGTAACCGTTATGCCCAGGTTGTGATAGACCTGATGGGATTTCTGAACCCGCATTTGCGCGATGTTGCCGATTTCAAACACAAACTTTGGGATCACCTGCACATCATATCCAATTTCCAGATCGATGTCGACTCTCCTTATCCTAAGCCTTCTATAGAAGCTATACATCTGAAACCTGAGCGTTTGAAATACCCCCATCAGCGTATCCGGTACAAACATTACGGCAAAACCATCGAGTTGATGATCGAAAAAGCTAAAAGCATCGATGAACCCGAACGTAAACAGCACATGGTACATGCTATCGCCAACTTTATGAAAATGGCTTATGTACAATGGAACAAGGATTCGGTGGCTGACGAAAGTATTTTGGCCGATTTACGCGAACTGTCGCAGGGCGAACTGAAGCTGGAGGAAAATGTCAACCTCAACAAAGTCGAATTCCGCTCAAGCAACCCGAATGCACAGAACAACCGCGGCAAAAACCAGAACAATCAGAACAACCGTAACAAAAACCAAAACAACCCGCGTAACAACAACAATCAAAGCAACCGCAACCGCAATAGCGGTGGCCCAAGAAAGTATTGATTTTTGTTTGTAGATAGTCTGAAGTTGATAGATTTTAGTAATAAAAAAATCAGACCTTTGGCATTGAAACTATGGTTAACTGACCATCGACCAAACCATTTATGAATAACGCATTTGAAATTATAGGTGGCAAACCGCTTAAAGGAGAAATAATACCTCAGGGAGCCAAAAACGAAGCTTTACAGATTCTTTCAGCGGTATTGCTGACACCGGAAAAAATAACAATCAGTAATATCCCCGATATAAAGGATGTAAACAAACTGATCGAACTTTTGGGTGATATGGGCGTAGCGGTAGAGCGTCTGGGTTTAGATACCTATAGTTTTGAAGCACGGCATATCGACCTGGATTTTTTCCATTCCGACGCATTTCGGAATAAAGGCGGAAGCCTGCGTGGTTCAGTAATGATTGTAGGTCCGTTGCTGGCACGTTTTGGCAAGGCTGCCATTCCCAAGCCCGGTGGCGACAAGATCGGTCGCCGGAGGCTTGATACCCATTTCCTGGGTTTTGAAAAACTGGGTGCCAAATTCAATTATGACGCAGAGACGGAATTTTTTAACGTGGATGCATCAAACCTTCAGGGTACTTATATCCTGCTCGACGAAGCTTCTGTTACCGGCACAGCGAACGTAGTAATGGCAGCTGTACTGGCTAAAGGAGTTACCACCATTTACAATGCCGCCTGCGAGCCTTATTTGCAGCAACTTTGCAAAATGCTTAACCGCATGGGGGCCAGAATTAGCGGTATTGGCTCCAACTTGCTCACTATTGAAGGTGTAATGGAGTTGCATGGCACCGAGCACCGTTTGCTGCCAGATATGATTGAAATAGGATCATTTATTGGCCTTGCGGCCATGACAGGCTCCGAGATCACCATCAAAGATGTGCATTACGAGGAATTGGGTATGATACCCGATGTTTTCCGGAAGCTCGGTATCACCATCGAACATAGAGGCGACGACCTTTTTATTCCTGCCCAGCAGCATTACGAGATTGAAACTTTTATCGATGGCGCTATCATGACCATCGCCGATGCTCCATGGCCCGGATTTACCCCCGACCTGATCAGTATTGTTTTGGTAGTTGCTATTCAGGCAAAAGGATCTGTTTTGATACATCAAAAGATGTTCGAAAGCAGGCTTTTCTTTGTAGATAAACTACTGGATATGGGTGCCCAGATTATCCTATGCGACCCGCACCGTGCAACAGTGATTGGCCTTGACAAGCAAGTACAATTAAGGGGTATATCCATGACCTCACCCGACATACGCGCAGGCGTAGCCTTGCTGATTGCCGCGCTCTCTGCACAGGGAAAATCTACCATATATAACATAGAACAAATTGAACGAGGCTACCAGCATATCGACGAACGGCTACGGGCATTAGGTGCGGATATTAAGCGGATTTAATAATTTGGTGTTTTGAAAATTTGAACTCTGGGCATTAGGCATTTTCGCAAAACCAGTTAATTCCCCATATCAATCTATAAAAACAGTGAAATCAAACAAATCTTTTTAAATCTTTGATTATAAGTTAGCGGGCAAACTGATCAGCGTCTGAAATACCTTTCCCCTTTACCCTCCCGATGGCTTTCGGGACCCCTGCAACCTTTTGCCCAAAAATACTATCTTTATTAAAAATGTATTTTAATTGAGTATGGTATCTAACAATGATAAAAGCTTAAATAGTCTTATCCTTTTATTTGTAGCGCTGAAAGTGGGACTCAACCTATTGGCGATGTCTCATTTCGGGTTTCAACGTGACGAGTTGTTGCATTTAGCGCTTGGTGATCACCTTGACTGGGGATTTAAAGAAGTACCCCCATTTATTGCCCTGCTGGCCAGAATATCTACCACTATCTTCGGAGATTCAATTTTTGCAACGCGAATATTTAGTACACTTGCCGGAGGCCTGATCATTTGGTTTACCGGCAAAACAGTAGAAGCAATAGGCGGCAAAAAGTTTGCTATTGCATTAGCATGCCTAACACTTATATTATCTCCGGCTTTTGCCGCAAGCGATTACCTTTTTCAACCCGTAGTGTTTGACCAGCTTTGGTGGTTGATATCAGCCTACCTGGTTATAAAATACCTGAATTCGTCCCAACCAAAATATATGTACCTGCTTGGTGTAGTGATTGGTATTGGACTGCTAACCAAATACACTATGGCCTTTTTTGCAATAGCAATGCTATTGTCTTTGCTATTGACCAATCAGCGGAGGGTATTGTGGAGCAAACATATTGCAATTGCGGCATTGATCGCCATCGTCATATTTCTTCCCAATATCTTTTGGCAGTTCCGGCATCATCTACCATTGTTTACGCATATGAAAAATCTGCGCGAACAGCAATTGAATTATATTAAACCGTCTGATTTCATTAAGCAACAGTTACTCGTAAATGGCATTGCATTATTTCTTTGGCTTGCAGGATTGTTGTTTCTACTATTCACGCCGGGGCTAAATAGATACCGTTTCATGGCTATCACTTTTCTCCTGGTGTTTGTTTTCCTGCTCGAAATGAACGGCAAAGACTACTACATTTTTGGCGCATATCCCATGCTTTTTGCTGCCGGAGGATACTGTTTTGAACGATGGCTAAAAAACAAAACCATACGGACCCTGGCTTTAGCCATTTTCACACTCCCGAATCTGGTTTTATTACCGTTGGCATTGCCCTTACTCTCCATAAATCAAACAATTGCAGCATTCAGATTCGTACACCTTGCCCCTACCTGGGAAGATCAGAAACAACATCCGCTTTCACAGGACTACGCAGACATGTTCGGCTGGGACGAAATGGGTGAAAAAGTTGCCAGGGCCTACAAAAGCCTAACAGCTGAACAGCAAAAACACACCCAAATATTTGCCGATAATTATGGTGATGCTGGTGCTGTATACCATTACGGTAAACCCTACGGTCTGCCCGAAGTTGCCAGCCTTAACAGCAGTTTTACGCTATGGGCCCCCGATAGCCTGAACGCACCCTACATCATTTACGTCGACGATGAGGGCGGCGGCAACGTAACCGGCAGATTGGCGCCTTATGTTGCAAGGTTTATTAAACTCGACGAAATAAAATCGCCCTATGCCCGCGAAAAAGGCACTGCCATCTATTTGCTGATCAATGCTAAACCGGCGCTAAATACCATTTATCAGAAAGAGCTGGCAAAAAAGCGCCTCGAATAAGCACGATTCAAAACAATTTAAAGGTTAACCCATTATTATCTTCAAATTTCGACTGATGCGCGGCTTTAAAACCATTTTGTTCCTGATCATTTCCAATACATTTATGACCTTTGCCTGGTACGGACATCTGAAGTTTAAAGAATTTGACTGGAGCAAAAACCTGGGGCTTTTCGCAATTATTCTCATTAGTTGGGGCATCGCCTTTTTTGAGTATGTTTTCCAGGTGCCTGCAAACCGGGCCGGTTCTGCTGAAACCGGGGGGCCTTATAGCCTGGTTCAGCTGAAAACAATACAGGAAGCTATAACCTTAACAGTCTTTATCATTTTTACCACCATTTTCTTTAAAACAGAAAAACTAGCATGGAATCACCTTGTAGGTTTCTGTCTGATCATACTGGCAGTTTTTGTGATTTTTAAGAAATGGTAGGTCCCGTTAATTAAACACCAGAGATAATTTTTTTGTGCTTTTCGAAGTCATCATTCCTGAGGAAGATAGTGACATCACACCTTCGTAAAATACCCATCTGCCTTTTTCAATTGAAAAACGGGCAATAGCCTGATGACTCATTTTCATCATCAGTTGCTGGGCCCCTTCACCCATCGGGGATTTAAAGTCGCCATGCATATATTCGAGGATATCGTACTTTAAAGTGGCGATATGCTCACCATTTATATTTTCAAGCGCTACCAGGGTAACAATGTTTCTTTTAAAAGCACTGTCGCAAACAAAATATTCATCTGCCGAAAGCAAATGCACATCAAGGGCCCAGGTATCCCCTACTTTAATGCTTTTTGCCGGCAGTTCAAAGAAAATACTGAGCAGATTGCGCTGATCATTTTTAGTATAAAAG
Organism: uncultured Mucilaginibacter sp.; assembly: GCA_903866915.1. GTDB lineage: Bacteria > Bacteroidota > Bacteroidia > Sphingobacteriales > Sphingobacteriaceae > Mucilaginibacter. Next base: position 9,436 of record CAIPPO010000105.1, read on the forward strand.
CTTTGTATAGAACCGTCTTCGTTGACTGCACCGCGAAGCTTCACTCCGGTAGTAAGCTGACTCAAAAGTTTGCCGATGTTTTTTAAAGAATCATCTGCATTTTTGGCCGTAATTTTTGGCGCAGACTTATCTTTATTAATTGCCATCATTTCAACCGAAATAACACCTTTGTGTTTTTCTGTTAACTGAGTGATCATATCAAAATTCTGTATCTCTTTGTTTACTTTTGCTATAATTTGGCGCATTTCGGCGAACTTACTAGTATCCTTATTACCAATTGCCCGAAACATGCCGCTCATGTCAATATCTTTGTGGCTGGCCGTATCAATTTCCCGCATTTCGGTTTTATAAGTCACTATTTCCCCTGGCTTTAATTTCCATTTCAGAAAAACGGCCGAATCTTTAACCTGAGCAAAAGCACCGCAACTAATACTCATTAAAAGAAAGGAAAAAAGAAACTTTTTTAGGTTCATCGGTTCAGAGCTTTTTTAAAGATAAGAAGTTAGGTTGGTATTGCAACTGTACACCAATATTATTTGAAGATTTGAAAAACAAGCAATTCGATGATTAGCCTATTTAAAAATTGATCAGTCAAATTAACAGACTATCAATTAACCACATTTCACCTCCCGATAGCTACCGGGACACCCTTAACTTAACCCCCTACCCCGAGATCGCATTGATAATATCATACTGGGTAATAATCTCTATCCTGCCCGATTCATCCTCAACCAGTACAGCAATATTCTCTTTATTGATCAATGCCGATATTTTATCGATAGAACTATTAAGGTCAACAAACGGGAATGGTGCGGTAGTGATAGTTTGTACCGGGTATGATTTTAGAGCCGTGTTTTCGAGCAGGGCATCCAGGATGTTGCTTTCAGTCACCTTACCTATCACCATGCCCTTTTGAGTAACCGGTATTTGCGATATATTGAGTGATTTAATTACATTAATAGCTTCCAATACACTCTTTTCACAATCGATGGTCACAATTTCCTGGCGTTCCTTTTTCTTCAGGATATCGCGGGCGGTTAGTTTTTCATCTTTCAGGAAACCGCGCTCGCGCAGCCAGTCTTCATTATACATTTTGCCCATATAGCGCGAGCCATGATCGGGGAAGATGATCACTACCACATCGTCTTTTTTGAACCAATCTTTCATTTGCAATACGCCGGCAACTGCCGAGCCCGTTGAATTACCAGCAAAAATACCTTCCTGCAACGCTATCTCACGTGTCATCAAAGCAGCATCTTTATCAGTCACCTTTTCAAAATGGTCAATCAGGCTAAAATCGACATTTTTGGGAAGGAAGTCCTCGCCAATACCTTCGGTGATATAGGGATAAACCTCGTCTTTATCAAAAATACCTGTCTCTTTATACTTTTTAAAAACTGAGCCATAGGTGTCGATACCGATCACTTTGATGGCCGGATTTTTTTCCTTCAGGTATTTGGCGATGCCCGAAATGGTGCCACCAGTGCCTACACCTGCCACTAAATGGGTTATTTTACCTGCGGTTTGTTCCCATATTTCAGGGCCGGTCGACTCATAATGCGCCACTGAATTGGAGAGATTATCATATTGATTAGGTTTCCAGGCATTTGGCGTTTCGCGTTCAAGTCTTGATGATACTGAATAATAAGACCGTGCGTCGTCAGGTTCAACATTGGTAGGACAAACAATCACCTCTGCACCAAATGCACGTAAGGCATCAAATTTCTCCTTACTTTGTTTATCAGTGCTGGTAAATATACATTTATAGCCTTTGATCACCGCTGCAATGGCAAGTCCCATTCCGGTATTTCCAGAAGTACCTTCAATAATAGTACCGCCGGGTTTAAGCTGCCCGTTTTTTTCAGCATCTTCAATCATTTTCAGTGCCATACGGTCCTTAATAGAATTACCGGGGTTGGTCGTCTCTATTTTTGCGAGAACCGTTGCCGGTATCTCTGCTACGATCTTATTAAGCTTAACCAAAGGCGTATTGCCAATGGTTTCGAGTATGTTGTTGTACCACATAGGTGCAAAGTTAGTTGATTGGGTTGAATATGCAGGCCTTGAAACAGAAGTTCTGATGATCCTGAATGCAAACTCCTTTGCTTATCAGTAGCGAATTTTGCAAACCCTTCAAAGTAAATCATTTGCCGCAGGACGACCGGTAAATATCACCTTAGCAGCCAGCACAAAGAATAGTAATAAATCCTTTTTTTTGATTTTTACTTATTCACTTACCCTAACCATTGACAACCGATTCCGTATAAACGAATTACGACGTTTTATTTGCGTTTAAACTAGTCAAATCAACCTGTTTAATAACCGTATTTAAATATAGTATTATGAAGATTTTAGTAGCTGAGGATGACCAATTAATGGTTAAAATGCTTGAATTCCGCCTTAAAAAAGACGGCCACGAGGTGGTGATCACCCAGGACGGCAGAGCAGCTGTTGCAAAACTGAGCGAATTTAAACCCGACCTGGTAATAACTGATATTATGATGCCCTATTTGTCGGGGTTGGAAGTAGTAAGTGCTGTGAAAAAGAAATATCCAACCGGTACACCTGTTATTATTCTTTCAGGGATGGGACAGGAGAACGTTGTGCTTGAGGCATTTCAACTTGGTGCCGACGACTTCATGACCAAACCCTTTAGTCCAAATGAACTTTCTGTGCGGGTACACCGGTTCGACCTAACACTAGCCAAATAAATTAATCAAATTAAATAAAATTACGGTGTTGACCCTAAAAACACATTTATACACTTCGTTCATCATCTATTGGGATATTCAAACAATAGCGCTTGCAGGTATTGTTATTTTGATGGTTTGCTTATTGAGTTTTATGTTATTGTACATGCTCGTTAAAGCCAGTCACGAAAAAAAACATACCCACTGGCGCTTAATATCCGACAGCTTGATCCATAAAGCTGTGTTTGATGATGATGACAGGATCGATGAGGAATTCATTCAAATGACCCTGGGTACTATTAATTTAAAAAAGAATAAGTATTTCAGAAAATTACTTACCGGAGAAATTATTTCGGCTAAGAAAAATATAACCGGTGCTGCTGCAGAAAACTTAATATACCTGTACCGGCTTTTAAATCTCGATAAATATGCCATCAAAAATTTAAATAACCTCCGATGGTATGTCAGAGCGAGAGCTATTCATGAGCTAACGACCATGCAAATTAGCGGGTTAGTAGATCATTTACACCTGTTTACAAATGACTCCAATGAATATGTGCGCATGGAGGCACAATCTGCTTTGGTGCAGTTTAATGGTTTTGAGGGCCTGTCGTTCTTAGATACTGTTGCGTACCCAATATCAGACTGGCAGCAAATTAAACTTTTACAGTTATTATCTCTTTTGCCTCCATCGACGTTCGATACAGCGCCGTGGTTTCAGTCCGAAAACAGCACGGTAGTTGTTTTTGCGTTAAAACTGGCGCGAAACTATAACAGGTTTGAACAACATGATGCGATTGCAAAATGTCTGGACCATAGCGAACCTAAAGTACGGCTTGAAGCTATTCTTTGCCTTAATGAGATCTATACCGATGAAACATCCGACCATTTGATAGGCCGGTTTTTGAAAGAAAGCCTTAAACATCAACTGGCGATGATCAGGGTTATGCAAACACTTGGTACTGAACGTGATATTTTATTCCTGACCGACCTGCTGAATCACGAAAGCGATCAGTTGAAGCTGGATGCGGCCCGTGCACTGGTAAATGCAAGTAAAAACGGTATGGCTTCTTTGGAAGCCTATTCAAAGCAATCCGAACAGGATATAACTGAAATAGTAATGCATATTAAAAGAGAAATGTCTGTATGAGTTGGCAAACCTTCCTATTACACGCCTTTACCTATGGGATCCTGGTTTATTCCATGATACTACTAACATTCTACCTGCTTATAGGCTCATTCTCCATTTTGGAAACCAGGTCGTATTTACATAAAAATAGCTTTACCGACTACAGGATGCTGGCATCGTCGAGTGAAGCACCAACGATGACCATTCTGGCCCCTGCCTATAACGAAGGGCCAACTATAATTGAGAATGTTCGATCGTTGCTTTCACTTCATTATAATAACCTTGATGTAATTATTATAAATGATGGCAGTAAAGATGACACTCTTGAACAACTGATTAAAGCCTACGATTTGTATAAGGCTGATTTTTATGTTACCCAACTTATAAAAACTAAAACAGTAAAAGGGATATACCGAAGCCATAATCCGGTGTACCGCAAGTTAACCGTAATAGACAAAGAAAACGGAGGTAAAGCTGATGCGCTAAATGTTGGTATCAATATAGCCCGCAGCGATTACTTCGTTTGTATTGATGTAGACTGCGTATTGGAACAGGACGCAATTTTAAAGCTTGCAAAGCCATTCATGGAAACTTCAACCCACCGGGTAATTGCAGCCGGTGGCGTGGTACGGGTAGCAAACAGTTGCGAGATAGAAGGTGGCAGGCTGGTAAAAGTGCATTTACCCAAAAAGTTCCTGCCCCGTATTCAAACATTAGAATATATCCGCGCATTCCTGCTTAGCCGGATGGCCTGGACCCGACTTAATGGTTTACTATTGATATCCGGCGCATTTGGTGCATTTGACCGCGAGATCGTAATCGCATGTGGAGGCTACCACACTGATACCGTGGGAGAAGATATGGAACTGGTTGTGCGTATGCGCCGTTATATGGAAGAACGTGAGGAGCCTTATAAAGTTGGGTTTATTCCTGACCCGCTTTGCTGGACCGAAGCACCCTCGAGTTACCGTATACTTGGTCGGCAACGTAACCGCTGGACACGCGGCACAATAGAGACACTCCGTTCTCATAAAAAAATGTTTTTCAATCCAAATTACGGCATATTGGGAATGTTAAGCTATCCCTATTGGTTCTTCTTTGAATTTCTGGCGCCTATCATTGAGTTTTTGGGTACTCTAGGGATCATCATTTACTTTTTTACCTATGCCATTAATTGGTCGGCAGTCGTCATCATGATCATTGTTATTTGCATCGGTATACTTTATTCCATATTTGCCATATTGATGGAGGTACTGACCTATAACCAGTATAAACAAAGAAAAGACATACTAAAGCTGGTACTGGTAGCTATTCTCGAACCTTTTATATTCCACCCGTTCGTTGTATGGTCGGCTGTGCTGGGAAATATCAGTTTATTGAGAAAGCAAAATTCATGGGGCGAAATGACCAGACAGGGTTTCGCAACTGATAAAAAATCCCGGTAATACCAGCTATTATGGAAAATAAAAAACCTAAAGCAAAAAAACTGTCGTCGAAGTTTAACCCGGCTGCAATTTCATTCGCTGCATTTTCGGTAACCTGGCTGGTCGTTTTATTTATTTTGACTCTTTTTGAACTTTTCTACAACGGTCTGGTTCACGAATTTCCTAAGAATTTTGGCGGCATTTTATTTTGGTCGCTTGTTAATGATATTCTTTTCTGGTTTAAAGGACTTATATTTTTCTTCCTGGGTTATATTGTATTGTACTATATAAACCCCAAATTAGCACGAATAACTTACAGTACTCTCCTGGTTCTACAGGCAATACTTCAGTTGGGACTTATCTCCTATTTTACGACGGCATTGGTTCCCCTCGGTGCCGACCTCTACAGCTACTCGCTGGCAGATATTAAACAAACAGTTGGAGCAGCCGGCGGCGTAAATTTTATTCAGATAGCAGGTTTCATTATATTGATTGCAGGTACCGTTTCAGCATTGTGGTTTCTACCTCAGCGAATCAGAATAAACTGGTTCATTGTACTCAGCTTACCGTTGGTTTCCCTCGTAATTTTAGCGACCAACGCAGGTGCATTGATCAAACCAGGCAATTTCAAATCCGATTTCGCCAACAATATGGTGATCAACAAATCAGACCATTTTTGGACGGCTTCATACAAGCATTTCTTTCCTGGCAAAGAAGAATTGGATATTTATGCCGACAACTACATTAACGACTACGACAATAACGATACTAAAAAAGCAACAGCGTTTAAGTATACTGATCCTCAAAATTTCCCTTTTTTGCACAGCGATACTGGCAATGATGTTCTTTCTCCATACTTTAAACAAACTGCTTCACCACCGCACATTGTCATTATTTTGGTGGAAGGGTTAGGCCGGGCATTTACAAATGATGGAGCCTATCTGGGTAATTTTACGCCTTTTATAGATTCACTCTCAGGTAAGAGCTTGTACTGGAAAAATTTCCTGAGTGAAGGCGGCCGTACATTTGCGGTTCTACCTTCTATTTTGGGCTCACTCCCATTTGCAAAAAATGGCTTCCTGGCACTTGGTGATGGCATGCCGAACCATTTGTCGCTGCTCAGCCTATTAAAATACAACGGCTACCATACGTCGTTTTATTACGGAGGTGATGCAGGTTTTGATAATATGGCCACCTTTCTGCACAAAAATGCGATTGACGAACTAAACGATCAAAAATCGTTTCCCGCTGGATATGTAAAATTACCTGCGCCCAATGGTTTTTCCTGGGGATATAACGACAAAGAGTTATTAAGACACTACCTGGTTACCCGCGATCAGAAAACAAGCGCACCACAGCTGAGCGTAATTTTAACAGTATCAACCCATAGTCCGTTCGCTATTAATGAGGAAGCCAAATATTTACAGCGCTTTGAGCAACGAATGACCGAACTTGGATTTAACGACACCAGGAAAGCCGAGAGCCGCAATTACAAGTTGCAATATGCCAGTATATTGTATTTGGATGATGCGCTGCGTGGGTTCTTTAATGAATACCGCAAACGCAGCGATTTCAACAATACGATCTTCCTGATAACCGGCGACCACCGGATGCCCGAAATACCAATGAGTGATAAGATCGACCGGTATCATGTGCCTTTGATCATTTATTCGCCTCTGCTGAAGCGTACTACCCAAATTGCTTCAGTATCTACCCATTTTGATATTAGTCCAAGCCTTTTGGCTTATTTACATCATAATTACAAGATCAAAGGCCCATCGCTGGTAAGCTGGATTGGTCAGGGATTGGATACCAACCGCAATTTCGAGAATCTTCACAATTACCCCTTGCTGCAGACTAAAACCGATATGATCGATTTTATAATGGGTGAATACCATTTAAATGGCGATAATCTGTTTAAATTAAATGCAGAGCTTGGTGAAGATCCGTTGCAGGATGATGAGAAACTTAATCAATTAAAAAATGCCTTTGAGCAGTTCAAGCGCAAGAATTTACTAATCAGCAGCGGCTGCCATATCATCCCTGATTCCATACATAAGCATTATAGTCCGGTACATTGATTGGTATTTTTTGAGGGGCAGCTTTTACCACAGCGTTACTCGTGTTGGCAATCACGGGCATGCTTCTGAAATAATCGCATTGATGATAACCGGTTCTAAAAGGTTGTTACACCCTATAAAGATATCCTGCCGGGATGAAGTATTACTTCGCTGTATAGTTTCAGGTTTTGTAATGAAACTGGATCAATGCTAACAAAACCGGCTTCTTCCCCCGCAAATAATTGTAAATAAACAATTGCTATACGGCAAAGGAAAGCCGGTACAGTCATTATTTTTGTGTCTGGAACACGAACCTGTGTTTGATTGCGACTTAAGTTGAGGCTTGGGCCAGTATTTTAATCAAAAAATATACACCTGCTTATTTCCTGTTCGCAGCGTTCTCGCTCAGGATATTTGTGATCATAGGGCGATAGAAAGTCCAAAAAAAGCTCCGGCGCTCTACCGGATCATCACTGTTATAGAACATCCAGCGAAAATAGCTCACGCCTTTAAAATAGGAAGTTTCCATAGAGATGGGGTTATCACAAAAATCACCCGAAAAATAATAGAACTGGTAGTCGGTCCCTTTATGCATAATAATAGCAGGGAAAGTGGTAGGTATACCATATTTTTTTAGTTCTTCCGTACCCCTGTCGTTCAGGCCGAGATCAAACATCGACACCGCGTGGTTAACCGAAAGTGAGGGTTCTATTACGTCAAACCAAAACGGGTATTTCATTCTTTCAGGTAAGCCCAGGTTTTTCTGCCCGTACTGAAAAGTTACAATATGCGGGATAGGATCCTTTAAATGCGTACTGTCTTCCAATATTACAATCTGGTTGTCGTTACTCACAAAGGCAAGCCCGGCTTTATGAAATGGCCATTTTTGCTCGTGCTGATTTTTATAATTACTAATGAGCCAGCGTGGAAGTTCCTTGTTTCTGGTGGTATCAAAGCTATCAAAAAAGCGGGCTGTCCAACCCGTCCAGTGCATGGCAAACATTTTTTCAAACTTATTTCGATTGTCGACGCTCGTGGGCGACCCAATCGTATTAAACTCCGTAATTATAAGTTTATGCCTTTCCTTCATATCCTGGAGGAATTCGATATCCTGTCCACTCAGACCTCCATATAATACTCCCGAACGCGCACCATCAGTTTTATGACTGTACCATTCGTTTTTATAAACCCCATAGGTGTCTGTAAAATAGGTTAAATCGGCATCGTTACTCAGCTGTTTGAGTTGCTCGGACGAGAACCGCTCAAGTCCCTTTATCCTGAACTTTTCATCTTCCTTAGGAAAAAACCCGAAGTAATCATTGGCAATCCCATAACTCTCGGTCGACGTTTTAGTAAAACGGTTATGATTTAATATCCAGGTTAATGAAATATGTTCCTGGCCCGACTGATCAATAGAAGTTTTATCAACGATAGCAATAACAAGTTTGCTTTTAGGCTCAAAAACCCAGGCAAGCCACATGATCAACGGAAAAAACAAGACCAAAGGGATGACGTACATTAAGAATACTTTCCGAATCCTTTTCATTAAAATCTCCTGATATAACCAATACCTAAGTCCAATTGATTTCCCCAGGTTTGAAACTGGTATTCCTGGTGGTCGAGGCTGGCTGTTAGGAAGAAAATATTAAGCCGTTTAAACGAATGCCAAAAAGCAGCTGAAATATTGTTTGAACGAAGTTTATAATTATTTCCGTTATTAAGCAGAACAACATTCTTTGGGTCATCGGGAGAAATACCGGTACCCAATCCTAAAGAAAAGTAGTCATCGGCACCACCGGTATAGTACCTTACGTGCAGGGAATACGACTGCGAAATAGTACTGTTTGAAGGTGTTAAATAGGTTCGGAAGTTAAACCAAAAATTGCTGTAATATTTTCCTATTGAAGCGGTAAAGATCCAGGTATCACCTGTAAAATAAAGGTGCCTGAAACCCGCGTCAGCTTCAAAACTAGCCGGAAGATTGGCATACAAAGAAAAACCTGCTCTATATTTTGGGAATACACCAACATTACTAGCGTAGCCACCACTTATATAGGCATAAAAAGTTTTGGAAATATGGGGATAGACATCAATCTCATACTGAACACCATTGCTATTAAATCGATTGGCATAATTTACATAACCAATGATCGATCCTATATCCGTTTGTCGCCCATATTCAAGGCTAACCAATTGCCAGGGTGCATTAAATTGTTTATCAAAATGAATGTAATCATAGCTTACTCCTATCTTGTTTTTAGCGGCATTGTCTTTTACTCTTTCGTCTAATGCGTGTGCTTCAGTATTGGTAGGGTCGCTTTTCAGTAGTGTATCTATCGTATTGCTTGCATCCGAATATTGTTTCAGATCATTCAAAACTTTAGCTTTCAGCAATAACAGATCCTTTGCGTTTTGATGATATTTTAAACCTTCATTAACAAGCTGCAATGCCAGCGGCGAATTGTTGTTCCAATATTCAAGGCTGCCGAAGGCCAGCGAAGCATCGTCATTATCGGGATGTTTACTCAATACCAGCTTAAATTGCGCACGGGCGCTATCCAATTTGCCCGACCAGGTATATACCCGGCCAAGAAAAATTCGGATATCTCCGTAGTCAGGGCTTTTTATTAATGCCTGATTACTTAATTCAATTGCCTTCTTATAGTCTTTTTGATTGAACGCCGCTGCACGTGCCTGTTGAAATAACTCATCAGATGATGGTGCGGTTTGTGCATTAACTGCACAGAAAACAACAGAGAACAATAATATTAGTGGATATAACTTCAAGTTCATACGGTACAATACCAAATGGTAAAACGATAAGCTATTTCTACGATAAAAGCCTGCGGCAAGTTGTATTTATTAAACCGGTGCTGTTTTGACTTATTTCCCGCCCGCTTTCACTATAATGCTAATTCAGGGATCTGAATCAACATCCTGAACGATTTGCTTATCAGGTAAAAACCGGCACCGCCACCAAAATGCAAACTGGCAGGCAAAAAATAAGCTAAGTCACAAATACAGCTGACCCTAATCATACTATTATTAATAATAAACACCTTCATTTGGCAAGTAAAGTGATTTAAAAATAAAATTTAAACAGTTGTTTAAAACACTTGTTTAATTCAATCTTTACTTATAATTTTGTTCGGATATTGAACGAGCATGACCCGGAATAACACAAACACGGATATCGATAATACGACCGAGGAAAAAATAAAAAAAGCAGCCAGGGCAGTATTTACCGGCAAGGGGTACGCAGCAGCTAAAGTGAGAGACATTGCAGCAGAGGCCAACATTAATGTGGCCCTGGTTAATTACTATTTCCGAAGCAAGGAAAAACTGTTCGAGATTATCATGGACGAAACAATTAAAATACATGTTGAAAAAATTCAAAATGTTATTAATGATGAATCGTCAACATTAACAACAAAGGTTGAAGCAATAGTGGAACACTATACAGGTATGTTGATAGCGAACCCCGAGCTCCCCTATTTTTTTGTAAATGAGATTATATCGGGCTCAAATAAATTGCCAAAAATGATCAGCGAAAATAAATTGTTTAAAAATTCTTATTTCCTGAAACAACTACAGGCACTGCAAAAAGAGGGCAAAATGCCATTTCATCCGGTCAATATCCTGGTGAACCTGTTAGGTTTGATCGTATTTCCATTTTTGGCTCGTCCAATTCTTGTTAAATCGGGAACCTTACAAGCCGAAGAATTTAAACTAATTATTGCAGAAAGAAAAAAACTGGTACCAATGTGGTTAATGCAGATCATTAACCAATAAATATTTCGAACTGATATTTTGAATAAAAATATGGATGTGAACAATTTCAAAAATAAAAGGTGGCAAAGGGGTATCGTTATATTCCTTTTAGCTGTCGCCTGTTTACCTGTTGCCCGGGCGCAATCACCCTCATTAACTATAAGCGAATGCTACAGGCTGGCACGTCAAAATTATCCGCTGATCAAACAAAGAGATCTGATCGATAAAACAAAAGACTACACCGTGTCTAATGCTTCCAAAGGTTATTTACCAGCATTGTCAATCAACGGGCAGGCGACATATCAGTCGGCGGTAACCAATTTTCCATTCAAGTTACCGGGGCTATCATTTCCGCAATACAGCAGAGATCAATACAAAATGTTTGGTGAGCTGGATCAGGTTGTCTATGACGGAGGAGCAATAAAAAACCAAAAAGCAACAGCCGAAGCCAACCAGATTATCCAGCAGCAAAGCCTCGAAGTGCAATTGTACGCTTTATATGACCGGGTTAACCAGTTGTTCTTTGGCGCACTGATGGTGAATGAACAATTAAAATTAAACGATCTGCTTCGAAAGGATATCCAAAATGGCGTTGATAAAGAAAAAGCCATGTTAGCAAATGGCGTAGCTTACCGCAGTAGTGTCGATGAACTATCAGCCCAGTTATTACAGGCCGAACAAACGCGCGATGAACTCAAGGCAACGCAAAAAGCTTACCTTGATATGCTGTCCCTGTTCATCAACGCCAAACTGGATGAAAATACACCGATTGAAAAACCTGTTGAAGTCCAGCCTGCTGCTTCCGAAAATATCGGCCGGCCCGAATTGTTATCGTTCGACTATCAGAAAAGAACTTTCGACCTGCAGGATAAGTTGTTGACCACGCAATTGCTACCCAAATTAGGGCTTTTTGCGCAAGGCGGCTATGGACGCCCGGGTTTGAATTTCCTTAACAATAATTTTTCATGGTATTATATCGGAGGCCTGAAATTAAGCTGGAACCTTGGTGGTTTGTACACACTCAGGAACCAAAAACAACTGCTCAATATCAACAAGCAATCGCTTGATGTACAAAAGGAAACTTTTCTGTTTAACACCAGTATCACGCAAAAACAGCAAAACGAAGACATTGAAAAATACAATGCATTGGTTAAAAAGGACGATGCTATTATCAACTTGCGTGAATCAGTAAAAAAAGCAGCTTCGGCGCAATTGGAAAACGGCGTATTAAGTGCCCACGACTATATCAACCAGGTTAATGAAGAAGACCGGGCGCGCCAAAATCGAACCCTGCATCAAATGCAATTATTGCAAGCCGAATACAGCTATCAAAACACTGTAGGTAATATCAAGATCAATAATTAATTAAACGCTTAAAAAAATAGCAATGAAAACCCGTTTTTTACTATATATCGCCCTGCTACCCGTTTTTCTTTCGGGGTGTGGTTCAAATAATAACGCTTCTGATGCACAGGGAACGTTTGAAGCTGATGAAGTGATCGTATCCTCGGAAGTGCCGGGCAAGATCATATCTTTAAATATTGACGAAGGCTCGGTACTGAAAAAAGACAGCGTAATCGGAGTAATCGACTCGGTACCACTCGAATTACAAAAAGCACAGCTAGAAGCCAGCATTAGCGCTCTGCACCAAAAAACCATGGACGTTGTACCCCAGGTAAAACTATTGAAAGACCAGATTGCAGTACTAAAAGCACAGCTCGACAATGCGATCACAGAGCGCAATCGTACGGCGCGACTTTTAAAGTCTGATGCAGCCACACAGCAGCAACTTGATAACTGGAACAACCAGGTTGATGTTCTGAAAAAGCAGATTGCAGTGAGCAGTCAGCAAATACAGGTGCAGGAAACTACTACCGGTACCCAAAACAGTACTGTTTTAAGTGAAGCAAAACCACTTAAAAAATCGGTTGCCCAGATTAACGACCAACTGAAACGTACTTTCATCACCAGTCCTATTAACGGCACGGTATTGACAAAATATGCTATGGCTGGTGAAGTAACGGCAACAGGCAAAGCACTTTATAAAATAGCCGACCTTTCTGTTATCACCCTGAGGGCCTATATTACCGACGCCCAATTGTCACAGCTAAAGCTTGGCCAAAAAGTAAATGTACTGGTTGACAGTACGGCCAGCACTTACAAAACCTATCCTGGCGTGGTTTACTTCATAGCTGATAAAGCAGAATTCACACCTAAAACCATACAAACCAAGGATGAACGGGCAAATCTGGTTTATGCAGTAAAGATCCACATTAAAAACGACGGCTACCTAAAAATAGGCATGTACGGTGAAGTACAATTCAAATAAGCAAAATGAAGCCTATTGTTGCCGAAAATATCATCCAGAACTACCCTACTAAAAAGACGGTAGTAGAAGCCTTAAAGGGAATCACTTTTTCTGTAGAAAAGGGCGAGATTTTTGGCATTATCGGCCCGGATGGCGCTGGCAAAACATCCTTGTTCCGCATACTCACTACCTTGTTATTAGCTAAGAGTGGCAAAGCCTGGGTAGATGGTTTTGATGTGGTTACCGAATACGAAGAGATTAGGAAACGTATTGGTTATATGCCTGGCAAGTTCTCCTTGTATCAAGACCTGTCGGTACAAGAAAACCTGGAATTCTTTGCTGCTATTTTCAACACCACAATCGAAGAGAATTACGGTCTTGTAAAAGATATTTATCAGCAGTTAGAACCCTTTAAAACTCGCCGGGCAGGAGCATTATCAGGCGGAATGAAGCAAAAACTGGCCTTATGCTGCGCCCTGATCCACAAACCGACAATTTTATTCTTAGACGAACCCACTACCGGTGTTGATGCTGTTTCCCGGAAGGAATTCTGGGAAATGCTCCACCGGCTTAAATTGCAGGGCATCACTATCCTGGTATCAACCCCCTATATGGATGAGGCCGGGCTTTGTGACCGCGTTGCACTGTTACAAAAGGGCGTTATGCTCTCTATCAATACGCCTAAGGGCATTATCGGTGAATTTGGCAAACCCTTATGGTCGATCAAAGCAAACGAAATGTACCCGCTGATGAATGCCATTAAAGCTGATTCGCGGGTCGAAAGTTGCTATCCCTTTGGCCAATATCACCATGTTGTTTTCAAAGTACAGGAAGACAGCAAAGAACTGCTTGAAAAAATAGCTGCAGCTGGAAATTTTAAAAATGTGGAGATCGCCAAGATCGAACCAAATATCGAAGATTGCTTTATGGCTTTAATGACTGATTAAATGGCAC
>CAIPPO010000106.1 GCA_903866915.1 uncultured Mucilaginibacter sp.
ACTGTAATTTGCAGAGACTGCGGCAAACTGCCTTTTTTCAAGTTTAACTGACTTATCAAACGCAGGCACCTGCAATATTTTACCTTTTATATTTAACAGCTGGTTACTGAAGCAGGCAATCGCACCAACTTCTTCCATAATCAACTCAACTCTTTCAGATGGTATCTCCCGATCAACCGGCACATAGGCTGCTCCGGCTTTAATGATACCGAGAATGGCCGCATGCAATTCTAATCCCCTTGTCCACCAAAGGCCCACAAAGGTACCGGGGCCAACCCCGTTAATTACCAGGTAGTCAGCAATCTGATTGCTCCATTTGTCGAGCGCACGATAGGTCAGCTCATCCTGGTGAAATATCAAAGCGGTTTTTTCGGACCACAAGTCAACTGTACCGGCAAAAATATTGGCAAGCGTTTCTTTCCTGACAAGGTCGGGTCGTACGGCGCCTAAAATGACGCTCAATTCATTCATTATTTAACAGTAGCAGGCGGTTCATATTGGTTTATAGGACTGGCAAACAGCCGGCAGGTTTAGTCAGCAATGATAAACATTGTTGTTACAAACCAAACCATAAAAGAGGGTGTTTTATCGTACGTATCCTATAATTTACATATTATTGGTGAATGGTAATTTGTTGCTATACAGAAATCAACGAAAAGTGGACAGAAAGTGAGCTTTACGACAAACTAAAGCTGCTTCCCGAACCATTGCAAATTGAGGCCATGCGCAAACAGCTTTGGATCGACCGGCAATTATCCGTTACCGGCAAATTATTGATTAAAGAACTTCTTGTTGGTTTGGGAGTCGAACATCTCTCCCTGAAGGACATTAGATACTCCGGGTATCGTCGACCCAGTTTTGATTCTCCTATCGATTTTAACATTGCTCATTCGGAGAATTATGTAATTTGTTGTGGCACCGATAAGGGCCGTGTTGGGGTAGATATTGAACAAATCAAACCAATCGAATTGGATGATTACCTTGATTATTTCACTTCGGATGAATGGCAGATAATTCGCGAAAATGGCGACCCGTTTGACCGCTTTTATGAATTTTGGACACGAAAAGAGGCCGTGGTAAAAGCGATAGGTACCGGCTTACAGGCGCCTCTTTCCTCAATTGACGTTTCATCTGATAAAGTAGTTGATCATCATATTACTTACCACATAAAAAAACTATCCATAGCTAAGGGCTATCAATGTCATCTGGCAAGTACAGAACCTGTTGATTTTGTCAAATTGCAGCCAGTTCTATTCTAATTCATTCGACTTATCTTTATACAATAATTTGATAAAAAACAGGAGCAAATGACTGTAGACACTCAAAACCGATTTCCTTACCGCGATTTGATCATCAATATCGCCATTCCCCTAATTATTGGCGTAACGGCTTCACTTTTTACTGAACCCGAAATAAAGGGATGGTACCTTTCTTTAAATAAACCAGTATTCAATCCACCTAACTGGCTTTTTGCACCAGTATGGACCACCATTTACGTACTTATCGGGATTGCCGCCTTCCGTGTCTGGCGGAAACGTGAAAGTACTTCTGCATTTAAAAATACGATCGTTGTTTATGCCATACAGTTAGTGCTAAACTTCTCATGGTCCATCGTTTTTTTTGGGATGCACCAGGTATTGGGGGCCTTTTTGGTGATTGTAACGCTTTGGATCAGCATTCTGGTCAATATGTATTTTTTTGGCAAGTATAGCCGCACTGCCTCCTGGCTGCTATTACCCTACCTGCTTTGGGTTAGTTTTGCTTCAACGCTAAACCTGGCGATTTATCTGCTGAACCGATAAAATGTGCTATTTTTAAAAGCAGCTTTGCATATCCGATCATGAAAATATATTTGCTTTCCCTTTTCTTTTTATTCAGCAGCGGCCTTGCTTTCGCCAACAAGGTTACGATAGATCATTTCACCATCACCAAAAGCGACCTATCCGAGAACGAATTTGCAATAAAAGCTTCTGATAGCGCTGGACAAGTTCTAGACGATGTTAATGGACATTTTACTTTTTCAATCAACGGCTTTGATGAAAACCTGGTATTTAAGCGGGGCATAGCTAATGATCACCGGCAGATCAGCAATTCGAGCTTTATCTATATCAAACACGAGAATGACAACGGCACCCATGCTACACTCTACTATATTTACCGGTCGGGCAGTTTCTTTATACCCGTTCACATCAGTTGGATTATCCTGCTCGCTATTCCTATACTTTTAATTGCGCTTGGCTATATATTTAAAAAGCTAATTATTTTGGCGGTGATCATCTTCGTTATCTTTATCTATTTCAACTATCACCACGGCCTTGGAGCAGGCACCTTCTTCGAAAGTATTATTGACGGTCTTAAAGGCCTTTTCAACAAAGTCTAACTCGCTCATTCACTAAAACGGCATCCCGACGCCAAAGTTTAGCTGCAGGAAGTTGAAAGTATCGGGACCATTAGTTGCATTGTAGGCACGTTTAAACGGCCCGGAACCAAATAATTCATTAAAGTGGTTGATGAGCACCCATTGATCAGAACCGTTAAACTCCGGGTCTTTAAATTTAAGTGCCGCATCCAGCCTGAATACAAAGAATGACAGGTCGAAACGAAATCCTGTACCAATTGCTATTGCTGTTGAGGGCCAGATATTATTTAGCCTGAATTCTTCATTCGGAAACTGGGCTTGCTGATGTAAGCGCCAAACGTTACCGGCATCGGCAAAAAAAGCACCCAGCAAAGGCGCACCAAAAAAGTTATTGGCTATTCTGTACCGGTATTCGGCATTCATCACAAATTTTATTTCGCCGAACTGGTCGAGGTATTTCAAATTTCTCCTTAATACCTGAGCATTTGAATCAACACCATATTCGGCGCGATTAAACTGCCCCGGGCCGAGCGTACGCGGCAGCCAGGCGCGAATATCATTGGCACCACCAACGTAAAAATTTTTCTCAAAGATGAGTTGGTTACTGTTACCATAAGGCACACCTATCCCCGGGTTTAAGCGGAGTATAAATTGTTGTCCATTGCCCAGGTCTTTGTAGAACCTTACATCCGCTTCACCTTTGGCGTATTGCGCAAAAGTATACCCTAAAAAAGTTCGGGCCCCTAGCGTATCCCGAGCAGTATTAAATGCCTTGCTTAGTAACGAAAGCGTGTTACCGCCAACATCCAAACTACCCCTGAAATAGATAAAATCCCTATAGCTGCTTAACTTACTTGCATTTAATTGATAGGTATATTGTGAACCGGAAGTGAAAATTGTTCGCCCGATGAGGGTAACGTAGGAGTTATAGCCGGCATTCAACAACTGTGCCCGGGCATGCGGATCAATAATCCCCTTAGAATATTCGATATCTAACGGGGTTACAGTATGCACCTTATCGGCCGTCTCAGAGAAATCGTAAGATATGGCATTGATGAAACTTTCGCGCTGCACCAGGGCTTTTTGAAAAAACAACGAGTAGTTGCTTGAGAACGTGGTATGCGGAACGCCGTATTTTCCAAGTATCGGCAAATTAAAAGGAAAAAGAATTTGCGGATAAGTGACGCTGGCGCCGATCTTAAATTCCTGGTTCTCAATCGCACCGATGGTAGTTGAATTTCGACCATTATCAAACAAAACGCTGTAATTTGTCTTCAACTGAAAGATCGTAGCCGATTTGAAAAGATTACGGTCTGTAAATGTATTGCCTATGTTAAACCCGGTACGCCCCCCGTTGAACAAGAACTCCCCCTCAACCCTGTCTGACATCTGTTTAAGCGGCACCAGATCGATTTTCTGATCCAATTTATTGGTGCTGTCTGATAATTTTTCGAAGGACGGGTTGGGTACATTACGGAAAACGTTTAGCTGAGCTAGCCGGGAGGTTGTGAGATTTTGCCGGTCGATATTATACAGATCACCTTTGCGCTGGTAATCGTAGATCGTCAATATCCAGGGATGAAACTTATGCGAATAATCAACAAATTTGAACTGGGAATCGACTTTCAGGGTATCTGTTTTGCCCAGGTCGCGCCCACTTGAATTGGAGATAGTTATCGTGGTATTATTTATGCGGTATACCGGGTGCGAAGACTTTCCGGGAGGATTGTCGATCGTCATTTTAACACTCACCAACTTTTTATTCAAACCTGTATCTACATCAAATGTGATGTATTGTCTGAAGAAATCGTAGTAACCGTTGCGCTTCATCAACTGATAGATTTCGTCGCGTTCAAAAGCCAGGCTGTCTGTATCATACCTGCCTCCTGGTCTGATATGCGAAAATTGGGGGCGGTAAGTATGGTACAGCCCTTGTACCTTACTGTCGGGTATACTGTCCCTAAAGTCCCTGAAACGAAACATCGGACCTTCAACTGCGGCAAAAATCAATTCGGCACGTTTATTTTTTACTTTGATGGTATCAGTAACTGTTGCCTTAACATATCCCTTGTTCCTTAGAAATTTCTGGATCTGATCGCGAGAAAATTCAACCAAACTGGTATCAACAATATTGGGGGCCTCACCAATATCCTTCTTGCCATTATTGCTAAACAGGTAGTATAGTTGCAGGTTAAACCCATTGTTTCGCTGCTGTTCCTTGTCAACATAATTCAGGGCAGCTTCTGCAAATTCCTTATCAACACCAACAATGGTGTTTTTGCGCACGAGTGCCTGGTTGCCGTTCAGGCGCCGGGTTAAACTACAACCGGTAACCAGAAAGACAAGCAGAATACTTAATATTGTAAGGCGATACCCTTTTGCTTTATTATATGCTTTCAAAATCTCAAATCAATTCATTAAAGTCATTACAACATAAAAAGTTTCGCCGCGAACAAGGTTTTTTTTTGGTTGAGGGTTCTAAATCGATCGTAGAATTCAACAATTCGCCTTACGAAATAGATACTGTATATTATACAACCGCGTTCGATTCAAAAGTGCTGAATTTATCGCACAAAATAAACTCGTGTGAAATTTCTGTTAATGATCTTGAAAAAGTTAGCAGTTTAAAAACGCCTCAGGATGTAATCGCAAAAATTAAGATCCCTGAATGGGCCGCCCTGAGTGAAAAAGACCTGGTTGGTCAGTTTTCATTAGTACTTGACGGGGTACAGGACCCCGGAAATTTAGGCACCATTATCCGTATAGCAGATTGGTTTGGTATCAGGCACATCATCTGCTCGCAAGATACGGTCGACGCTTATAACCCAAAAGTTGTACAGGCAAGTATGGGTTCCCTGGCCCGGGTAAAAGTTTATGATACCGACCTAACAAATTTTCTGCAAAAATTTAAACTACCGGTATTCGGCGCCTTGCTTGATGGGGCAAATATTTACCATACCGATTTCGGGCATGAGGGGCTTCTGATTTTGGGCAATGAGGGTAATGGAATACGACGCGAAGTGGAAGCGCTGGTAAGCCATGCCGTCACTATACCACGTATCGGCAAAGCAGAATCTTTAAATGTTGGTATTGCTACTGCCCTTTTTTGTTCAGAAATAACCCGAAATACAAAAAAATAAATTGGTGGGCAACAAATATTTACTATTTTTGCACTCCTTAAAAATAGGGTCGGATGGCCGAGTGGCTAGGCAGAGGTCTGCAAAACCTCCTACAGCGGTTCGAATCCGCTTCCGACCTCAGGGCTAAAAAATTAAAATTACAGCATCATGGGCGTAACACGTTTGAAAAGAAAAGACAGAAGAAATAAAACTTTTTCCCGTTTAGAAGTACAGGGTCTTAAACTGGCTACCAATATTGAATTGGGCAGCCGTTCACAAGAGCCAAAGCACAGCCAGTTAGACAAAAATAACGCGGCTATTGCTAAAGCGTTGGGTAAATAATTCCCACAGGGAGTTTTTGACCGATATTATCGAAAAAATATTTAATCCTGTTTTGCAAATGCAGACAGGATTTTTTTGTTGATGCGACTGATCAGTCCGGGTCCTTCGTAAATGAAACCTGTATACAGTTGCACCAGCGCAGCGCCTGCATTTATTTTATCGATAGCATCTTCGGGCGAATGGATACCTCCCACCCCAATGATCGGGAACGAACCTTTTGATTTTTCCGAAATGTAGCGGATCACCTCTGTCGATGAATGCGTCAGGGGCTTGCCACTCAGGCCTCCAGTTTCCTCTGTATATTTTGTCGAAAGCAGTCCTTCTCTCATGATAGTGGTATTGGTTGCTATCAGTCCGGCAATTTTTGTTTCGAGTACAATCTCCACGATATCATCCAGTTGCTCATGCGTCAGATCGGGCGCTATTTTCAACAATATCGGGCGGCTGATCCCATTTTTTAAATTACGCTGCTGCAGGGTATTCAGGATATGCATCAGGGGCTCTTTTTCCTGCAAAGCCCGCAATCCCGGAGTATTAGGCGAGCTTACATTAACCACAAAATAATCCACCACATCAAAAAGCTTGTCAAAACATTTAACATAATCGTTTACGGCTTCTTCATTTGGCGTCACTTTATTTTTGCCGATGTTACCGCCAATGATAAGTCCTTTTTGCCATGTTTTGGCATTTTTACGGTAGTCAGCAATATTTTCGGCAACCACATCCATACCCTTGTTATTAAAGCCCATTCGGTTGATGAGCGCCTTGTCGGCCGGCAAGCGAAACATGCGCGGCTTAATATTGCCGGGTTGAGGCAAAGGAGTAACCGTACCTACCTCAATAAAACCAAAACCAAGGTCGGCCATTTCGCCGATCACTTCGGCATTTTTGTCAAAACCCGCAGCCAAACCCACCGGATTTTTGAACTTTAAGCCGAAAATTTCTTTTTCCAGCCTGGTATCGCTCAGGTCCCAAAGTATACGGCTGAGTTTTGATCCACCTGGTATCCGGTTAAATCGCTTAAGGTTACGGGTAACAAAGTAATGTACATTCTCAGGGTCGAATTGAAAAAGCAGTGGTTTGAGCAGTTGGTACATGGCGCGAATTTAGGTTTTTTTGCCTTATTGTTCATGGATCATAGTTAATTGATCAAGGGTAATATCTGCCCCAAATCCTGTTTCGGACTGCCTTACTCCAGATAGCTATCAGGACACAAACTTCCCGACTAAAAACGGTATCTTTGCACCCAAATGATCGCTATTAATAATCTTACGTTCGAGATCGGTGCGCGTGCACTATATGATGAAGCCAACTGGCATATAAAACCGGGAGAAAAAATAGGCTTGATAGGTGCCAACGGAACCGGGAAAACTACCCTGCTTAAGGTGATCGTTGGCGAGTACACGGCAACATCGGGTACAATCTCCAAGGCCAAGGACCTTACAATGGGCTACCTGAACCAGGACCTGCTCTCCTACTCCTCGGATAAAAATATCCTGCATGTTGCTATGGAGGCTTTTGAACGCCAGAACCAGTTACATGATGAAATAGAAATACTGTTAAAAAAGCTGGAGACCGAATATACTGACGACCTGTTACATAAGTTAAGCGATAAACAGCATGAATTTGAAGTGCTGGATGGTTATAACATCGAATATAAGGCGCATGAAATTTTAGCCGGCCTTGGCTTTGCTGAAGTAGATACACACCGTAAGCTCAGCGAGTTTTCGGGTGGTTGGCGTATGCGGGTGATGCTGGCCAAAATATTGCTGCAAGCTCCGGATATCCTTCTTTTGGATGAGCCTACCAACCATCTCGACTTACCTTCGATCCAATGGCTGGAAGAATATTTAAGAGCATTTGATGGTGCTGTAGTGATTGTATCGCATGATCGCTGGTTCCTTGATCGTGTGATTAACCGTACGGTAGAATCGAGGAAAGGAAAATTGAATGTTTACTCAGGTAACTACACTTTTTATCTCGAAGAAAAATCGCAGCGCGAAGAAATACAGCGCGGCGAGTTTAAAAATCAGCAAGCCAAGATCAAACAGGAGGAACGCCTGATAGAACGTTTCCGGGCCAAAGCATCTAAAGCTAAAATGGCACAATCGCGGATCAAGGCGCTGGATAAAATGGAGCGGGTTGACGATGTGGATGATGATAACCCTACCGTAAACTTTAAGTTCCGTTTCTCGAAACAATCAGGGCGGCATGTGGTGACCATTGAAGATATGGCCAAAAGCTACCCCGGTCTGGAAATATTGAACCATGCCAATGCCATTATTGAAAAAGGCGATAAAATTGCTTTAATTGGTGCCAATGGTCGCGGTAAATCAACTTTATTAAGGTTAATAGCCGGTACCGATACCGATTTCAGCGGGAAATGCGAAACAGGCTATAACGTTACCAAAACCTTTTTTGCCCAGCACCAATTAGAGTCGCTGCATTTAGACAACGAAATATTAGCGGAATTGCAGGCATTTGCCCCAAAACATAACGAGACTGAATTAAGGTCGATCCTGGGTTCCTTCCTGTTTACGGGGGATGATGTTTTTAAGAAAATCCGGGTTCTATCGGGCGGCGAAAAGTCGCGCGTGGCACTGGCCAAAGCGCTAACTGCCGATGCCAACTTCCTGATACTGGATGAGCCTACCAACCACCTGGATATACAGTCGGTGAATATCCTCATCCAGGCATTAAAACAGTTTGAAGGCACACTGATTGTTGTTTCCCACGACAGGTATTTCCTTGACAGTATCGCCAATAAAATATGGTTCATCGAAAACCAGGAGATTAAAGAATACCCGGGCACCTACCAGGAATATGAAGTATGGAACGCGAAACGGAAAATTCAATTGAAAGAATCTCCCGCTCCCGCAGTTGAAAAACCAAAACAGGTAAAGGAAACCGGGCCTGCCGACGAAAGGACCAAACAGCTTAAAAAGCTGAACCAGGATCTTTCTAAGATGGAAGAAGAAATCGCCGGACTGGAAAAATCAGTAAAACAACTGGAAGCGCAACTGGCAGACGATAAACTTTATAATGACACTGCAAATGCCAACAAAGTAACCGACAATTACCAGCTAAAAAAACTGGAGTTGAACGAGTTGCAGGTAAAATGGGAGACGCTGGCCGGGCAAATAATGGAATTAGAAGCTTAAATCAGCAATGAACTTAAAGGCAAAAACAGGCTTGTATGTCGTAAAAAACTCAAAAAGAGAGCCTGTTTCGTTGCTGCGGTGTATGGCTGTGTTTACCTTTACCCTGCTGGCGGCCTTTGCCAGCCCAGCCGCGTTCGCGCAATCCTCAACCTATGCCGACCGTGTTTTTTTGCCTGAAATAAAAACCGTTGAATTTTATAATACCAAAAAAGAGCAATCATTCCCGCTGATTGAACTCAATACCAGCCAGCAACTGCTTTTGGGGTTTGACGACCTGCATGGGGCTTCCCGCAATTTTTATTATACCATTGAACATTGTGATGAAAACTGGGCCCCTTCCAATATTGCCAGGTCCGAATACCTGAAGGGATTTACAGAAGACCAGATCAGGAACTACAACTATTCAACATCGACCATTCAGAAATACACACATTATGAGCTCATTTTTCCGAATGAAAATTTGAGTGCACCTAAAATTTCGGGCAACTATATCCTGAAAGTTTATGAGGACGGCGATCAATCAAAATTGGTTTTAACCCGGCGGTTTTATGTGCTGAGCCAAAAAATATCTTTAATGGCTGAAGTAATGCCTTCATCCGATCTTTCGTTAAAACAGACTAACCAGAAGATCAATTTCCAAATGGATTATGGTGTTTTGCGGGTTCAAAATCCGAACGCCGATATTAAGGCTTTTGTTACCCAAAACCGGCGCGATGAAACCACGATCGTGAATATACAACCCTCCAGTATACAGGGAACCCGGTTGATCTATAATGATATTGCAACCAATGATTTTCCGGGACTAAATGAATTCAGGCATTTTGATACCCGCTCGCTAAAAGTAAACTCCGACAGGATAGGCCATATCTACCGTGACACTGCAAATACAGTCATGCTATTAACCGATCAAACGCAGAATCAACCGAACTACGCTTTTTATTACGACAATAATGGCAAGTTTTTTCCCGGCAATCAGGACGGGACAGACCCGCGTATAGATGCCGACTATGCCCACATTTATTTGACGCTTGCGAGCACACATACTGGTAATGATGGCGCGATATATATTGTGGGTTTATTTAACAACTACCGGTTGGACGATTCCAATAAACTCGATTATGATCAGGCTGACAAACTTTTTCACATCCAATTATTTTTGAAACAGGGCGTTTATGACTACGAATACGTTTGGGTGCCAAAAGGCACCGATAAACAGGATGATACAGCCTTTGGTGGTACACATTACGAAACGGAAAACGAATACCAGATATTAGTTTATTATCATCCGGCTGGCGCCCGCTGGACCGACCTTGTTGGCTACCGCGCGCTGAATACCGCACAGAAAAGGTAATGAAATAGCTATATTTGCTTCAAATTGCCGCAAATGAACTCCAGGTCTCCCAAAGAATCACATACCATAATGAATGAATTGGTATTGCCTAACGATACCAACACGCTAAATAACCTGATGGGCGGACGACTGCTGCATTGGATGGATATATGTGCTGCAATTTCTGCCCAGAAGCATTGCAATCGAATCGTTGTAACAGCTTCTGTGGACAATGTATCCTTCAAACATTCCATTAAATTGGGCGATGTGGTTACTATTGAAGCAAAAGTTACCCGCGCATTTAACACTTCGGTTGAGGTTAGGCTGGATGTTTGGGCGCAAAATATTCCTTCAGGCTCCAAAATAAAAAGCAACGAGGCTTATTACACTTTTGTAGCGGTTGATCAAAGCGGGCGAACCATTCCGGTTCCATCTCTGGTACCAGAAACAGAAGAAGACAAATTACTGTTTGCCGGAGCGCTTCGCCGCCGGCAATTGCGCCTGATTCTGGGAGGGAAAATGAAACCGGATGATGCAACTGAATTGAAAGCCTTATTTTTCAACGACCAAAAAGATCATTAAGATCCCATTTCCAGAATCTTATCAAACTCTTCTTTTTTGATTGCAGCTACAGAGAGTCGGCTTAGCCTTACCAACTGAATGTCTTTTAAAAATGGCTCGGCTTTGATCTGGGCCAGCGATACCGACTTTTTGAGGGCTTCTACCGGAGCCAGTTCAACAACCACCCAATTGGCATCATCTGTAGTAGGGTCCTGGTACGATTCTTTGATCACTTTCGCTATACCAACAATATCTTTACCTTCATTGCTATGGTAATACAGCACCAGATCGCCTAAGCTCATGGCCCTTAAATTGTTACGTGCAGCGTAATTGCGAACGCCATCCCATACGGCACGCCCATCTTTGTTAAATTGTGTCCAGCTGTATTTTTCAGGTTCAGACTTAACGAGCCAATAGTTCATCATTGATCAATTTGTACAGCTGTAAAGTTGCGAAAAATGCCCGATACAGGGAAAATCATTTTAGCATATTGCTATCCTTCAATTCCCTGTTAAAAGACGAACTATCACCGTTTGACCGGGGATATAACCTGGCAAAGTTGAGCGAAAATATATCGGCTTTTTTCATATACTCAACTTGCTTTTTAGGTTTCTTAAAGGTATACAGCCACCAAAGGCCGTATTTAAGACAAAAATTATAAAAGAAAATCGGCAGTATAATTCCTGAACTCCATACAATGATTATCAGAACAGGAACATTGGTTATGTGCAGAAAATTCATGAATAAGATTCTTGTAAAAGACATCGTAATGATATGCATACAATAGATGAATAATGAATGATAACCTACTATGCGGATAAAATTGAACACCTTGTATTTTTGAAGCAGGAATGAGAAACTAAGAGAGGCAGCACAGCCTAACAATGCCTCGATCATAAACCAAAACGGTTGTTTGAATTCAGTTAATTGAACACCATACATATTTGGTATCAGATTGATTTTTGTAAAGTGATACTGAATACCAATAAAAAGGATTGCCAGCGGCACAAATATCTTCCACGATGTCAGACGCTGAATATTGCCGTCATTTAACAGCAAATCAGAAACCAGATCGCCCAGGGCAAAAAAGAAATAATATTCACAAATATCGTTCAGGAATCCGAAATCATGGTGGTATAATTTGATCCAGGCATTTACAGCATACAGCCCAAAACCAAAAACAACCTGTACAAACGGCGGCAACCTAAGTTTGGCCTTCAATAGCGCATAAATACTTCCTATGCAGAATAAGGCATTCAAATACCAAAATGGAGGATTAAGTCGGGGATCAGTAATCAGGTACAGGTAGTACCATGGCGTGGTATTATTGTTGGTGTATTTTGCAGCCAACAACTGGAGTGTTACCTGTACCGAACCCCATATCAACAGCGGAAATAAAATGTTATTTAGCCGATCAGTAAGGTACCCCGAATAGTTTTTCTTTAAAAGGCTTCTGCCAACAAGCAGGCCGGATACAATAAAAAATAGTGGCATCCGAAACCCGTACATAAACGTGTTAAAGTAATTAAAAAAGGGGTACTTTTCCATAGCCAACCCGTGGCCGCTCAAAGTTAAATAGCAGTGGGAAAACCCAACAAGTATGATACTAATACCCTTGTCGTAATCGATCCAAAGCCATCTTTTTTCATTTAAAATATAGGAGGAGTTAAAAGGGTCCATCTTTAAATTGTGATTCAAGTTATTCACCCATTCATTTTAACATTCAAAATCCTATCGGATGCTATATAAATGGGCATTATTTAGGTGTACCAAAGACAATTACTATTCCAGTTTACTGCTTTGTATCGTATTACCCAGTGAAAAGAAAAGTGAGAGGTATTTTAAAATTTTATTTTGAAACCCTTTTTGTAATCTCAATTACGTCAAACGTTAAACTAGTTGGATATGTTTAATTTTTATTAAACATATTTCTTTTCGATTAACTTTATTTAAATTTAGTGCTATATTTATTTTTTTGACGAACCTTAGAAAAATGTCTGTTCAAAGCCTTTTCAGTGTGGGAAATCTATCCCAAAATGTAGCGTTTTATTCCTTTTTGTTCGTTTTGGCAGGGATGAACATTGAATTATGGAGGCACAATTCAAAAGAAAAGAAATACGGAGAAACTATGCAATCGGAGTAGCGCCGATTAGTGAAGTATTTTAAACATTAATTCTTTCATTAATTCTCCCGGTCCGCAGGTCGATTCTACCCCTTTGCTTTTCAAATCGTATTCGCGAAGTAAACTAATGATCTGCATCGTTTTACCATAATTGTAACTTCTGCCAGCAAGTTCAAAATCTTTCACAAAATAAGGACTGACGCCTAATTCTCTCGCAAGGGTTTGGGGCGACTTGTCTTTTACATAATGATAATGCAGCACGCGACTAAAAAAAGTGTTCAGGTTACCTAGTATCATTACCAGCGGATTGGCCTTGGGATTGGCCTCGAAATAATTAATGATCTGGTTAACTTTAAGTGGATCCTTCCTGCTCAATGCCGATTGAAGTTCAAATACATTGTATTCACGGCTAATACCAATATTATCCTGCACATGCTTTAATGTAATCAATTGCCCTGCATTAACGTTCAGGATCAGTTTATCCAGTTCGTTTGCAACTTTCGACAAATCATTACCCAGATATTCGGCCATCATGGCAGAAGCCTGCTGTTCAATTTTATAGCCCTTTTCTGCGGCATAATCTTCTATCCATGCGGGTATCTTATTGTCATAAAGCGATGTTGATTCGAAGATCAGCCCATTTTTATCAATCGCTTTGTAGGTTTTTTTTCGCTTGTCAAACTTTCCGTATTTGTAGCAGAAAATCAATACTGTGCTCGATAGCGGATTTTCAAAATAACTTAATACCGGATCTATACCTTTTTTATCATCATCGTCCTTACCCCACTTCAGATCTTGTGCTTCTTTCACCAGCACAAGCTGGAATTCAGACATCATCGGGTAACGTTTGGCTGCATTGAGCACCGTCATCATATCAGTATCTTTGCCATAAAATACTGTTTGGTTAAATCCCTTTTCGGCAGGTGACAAAAGTTGATGCTCGGCATAATCACTGACAAGGTCAATAAAGTAAGGCTCCTCGCCATGTAATAGGTATAATGGCTTTACCCTGCGATTCTTGATATCCTTTATTATTTCGTTTGCTGTCATAGCCACAACCCAAAAGTAGTTATTTGGAGGCAATATTGGTTGATCAAGTTAAGGCCAGGTCGATCAAACTTTTCAGCAATAAATTCAACAGTCCATACTTTCGGTACCAATAGCTATTGGGATCCGGTCCCGAACTGTCGGACTTAATTCAAAAATTCAACTAAATTTACTGCATGTTGCAGCCCCTCAATTTACCGCCCTACCCTTTTAAGATCACCGAGCAGGATGGCAAATTGACGCTTTTTGACGAGATCAGGAAGAAACATCTTGTGCTTACGCCCGAGGAATGGGTACGTCAGCATTTTGTTCAGTTTCTGATCAATCAGAAAGGCTATCCCAAGTCGCTGATCAAACTCGAAGGCGGACTAAAACTGTTTGGTAAGGCCCGGCGTACCGATATTGTTGTATTTAACACGCGGGGCGAGCGTATTTTGATCATTGAATGTAAAGCACCATCGGTAAAAATTACGCAAAAGACGTTTGACCAGGTGGCCCGGTATAACATGGTACACCAGGTGTCGATGCTGGGGGTCAGCAATGGGTTGGTCCACTATTATTGCAGTATCGATACCAATGAAAAGCACTACCGGTTTATAGAGGAACTACCGGCTTTTAGCGAGATAAATAACTAACCGAGTATTTCGACAAGGTTTTGCATTTTCTCTTTAAGCTCGTCAGGCTTAAATGGCTTGGAAACATAATCATTCATTCCCGAATTGAATACACGCTCTTTAATGTCGTATAAAGCCGATGCTGTAAGGGCAATGATAGGAATATTTGCTTTTTTAGGATCACGCATTTTCCTGATCTCCATCGCTGCGTCAAAGCCATTTAGAACAGGCATTTGAAGATCCATCAGGATGATATCAAAATTTCCGTACTGCACCATTTCAATGGCCCGTTCCCCATTTTCGGCTATTGTTGGTGATATACCCCATTTCGAGAATAGCTTCTTCATCAACATTACATTGACCATATTGTCTTCGGCAATCAGCACCCGCAAATTACTCATTGAGTCTACCTGCAAAGGAACCTGCAAAGGGTTAGGCGCATGCAGCGATGAAACGACTTCGGTTGAAACCGTAAACTCCATGGTAAATGCAAACTCCGAACCTTCGCCAGGTTGCGTCATCACATCCATATGCAGGTGCTGCAACTCCAACAATCTTTTTACGATAGCCAGGCCAAGACCTGTACCACCATACTGCCGGGTAGTAGTAATAGACTCCTGGGTAAATGGCTCAAAGATCATTGTCAGGTTTTCTTTTTCGATACCAATGCCTGTGTCTTTGATTGAAAATCTAACGTTAACGATATTGTGGCGGTCCTCAAGCACTTTCACTGAAACCCAAACTGTGCCGGATGGGGTAAACTTGATAGCGTTGCTGATCAGATTAAATACTATTTGGCTGAGGCGGGTTGGGTCGCCAATTAAAACTTTATCACGAAGTGCCGGATCAACGGCAACTTTAAAAGTAAGTTCTTTTTCTTCGGCTTTCAACTTAAGTCCGCCGCAAACATTTTGTATCAGATCGGGCAGGTTAAATTTGATATTTTCAAATACCACCTTGCCTGCTTCTATCTTGTTAAAATCGAGCACATCATTAACCAACGCTAAAAGGTTATTGGCCGAAAACTTAAGAATATCCAGGTTATCTTTTTGATCGGGTCGGGGATTGCCCATCATCAACAGGTTGGTCATGCCGATAACCGCATTCAAAGGAGTGCGAATCTCATGCGACATAATCGACAGAAATTCTGATTTAGCAAGAGCAGATTTTTCGGATTTTTCGATCACCTTTTCCAGCTCTTTGTTCAGGTTACCGCGTTCTTCAGCTGTAGCCTTCAGCTGGCGTATACTCCGGATAAAAGCCGTGTAAAAGTGCCCATTCATAAAGATAATGAGCATAAAATTGGCACAGCCGGCAATAATGATAGTCGACTGCCCTAATACCATAGGCTTTACGCCGATAACATAGTTATTATCATACTCTAATATCTGGAAAAGCAAAACTGGTATCAGGTTTACCAGCGAATAAAACAAACCGCTAACCTGTCCCAGCATGTAGAAACTAAAAATAACGATCAATAGTAGTATTTGAGCCGTTATGATATCTACCTTTTGTATTGTTATAAAAACACTGCACAGGTTTACCATAGTGGCAAGCACCAGCATAATATGCGATATAATAGCCCAGCGCGGCCTGAATGTGAAGTATTTGAAAAGAATAACAAGGCTTAGCAACAAGATTGAACTTGTGAATGCCAAAATATACTGGTGATCGAGGTAGATATTGATTACAAGCCCGGCAACTGCAATAATGGCCAGTAAAAGTCCATAATAAAGTAAGCGGATGCGTGCCTGGTCGAGGATGCTTTGTTCCTTTGTTAATATTTTGTTAACCGAAAAATTAAAAAAACCTACGTCCTTATTCATTTTAGGCGCTTTAGCATGGTATTACAACACTACTTAAAAATACAATGCATCGGTAAACTGACCAAACTCAATTAATTTTTATAGCACCTTTTTGCTGCAATTAACCTGCCAATTCTGTTAAACTGACGTCAATTATTTTAATTTTAGCCAGGGCATCGGCTTTTTTCTTCAACTCATTGTCGATAATCTCCGCTTTTGCGTTCTGCATAAATCGCTCATTACCGAGTTTTGATTCAACCGCCTTTAAAAAGCCGAGGAGGTATTCCTTCTCTCTCTGCAACTTTTCCTTCTCAGCTTCAGCATCGATCTCAAGCGCCAGGGGTATAAAAAATTCATCTTTTGACACCGTAAAGGCTACTGCTTCAGCAACTTTATCATTTACTACAGTAAATACACCGATATTAGCCAACCTGCTGATGATATTACAGTAACTGTTATAATCAATACCTGAATTTGATTTCGCCGAAAGATCCAGAGTTTCTTTTGGTGAAATTTGTTTGCCCTGACGGATATCTCGTATTCGCGTTACGATCTCTTTCACCAATTCTGTTTCCGCTAAAAGTTGGGTATCAATTTGCCCGATATTCGGCATTTTTGCAACTATACAACAATCAGCTGCTGCCCGGCTGCCAAAAATCTCTTCATCATGCCACAGTTCTTCGCTGATAAAAGGCATAAATGGATGCAACACC
>CAIPPO010000107.1 GCA_903866915.1 uncultured Mucilaginibacter sp.
GTTGGTTGGTTCGTCAAATAATAGCACGTTAGGCTGCTGCAGCATCATTTTACTGAACATGCAGCGCATTTTTTCACCACCAGACAGTACGCTTGCCTTTTTCAATACTTCTTCGCCCGAGAACAGCATACGGCCCAGGAAGCCACGGATAAACTGGTCGTCTTTATCGCCCGGCGAATATTCGCGCAGCCAGTCGATCAGCGTATCGTCTTTCGATTTAAAATATTCTGCATTTTCAATGGGCATATCAGCCGGGTTAATGGTAACACCCCATTTAAAATCGCCATTAAATTCTTTATCGCGGCCCATCAAAATATTGTAAAAGGCAGTAGTGGCCAGGCTGTTTTGCGATAATACCGCAATTTTATCGCCTTTATTTACCATCAGGTTGATATCGCGGAACAGCAGCTCGCCACCCAGTTTTTTACTGAGTTTTTCAATCTGCAGTATCTGGTCACCAGCTTCGCGGGCCAGGTTATTGAACAGGATAGCAGGATATTTACGGTTAGATGGTTTGATTTCCTCGAGGTTGATCTTATCCAGCGCTTTCTTCCTGCTGGTAGCTTGTTTTGATTTGGAAGCATTCGCGCTAAAGCGGCGAATAAAGTCCTGTAGTTCTTTAACCTTGTCTTCCAGTTTCTTGTTCTGATCCGAGCGTTGACGCAGGGCCAGCTGGCTCGATTCGTACCAGAACGAATAGTTACCGGTATAAGTGGTCATACGGCTGAAGTCGATATCTACCACGTGCGTACAAACGGTATCAAGGAAGTGCCTGTCGTGCGAAACCACCAATACGATGGCCTCATAACTTGCCAGGAAATCTTCCAGCCAGCCGATAGTATGGATATCCAGGTCGTTGGTAGGCTCATCCAGTAAAAGTATATCCGGGTTACCAAACAATGCCTGCGCTAACAATACGCGTACTTTTTGGTTACCGTCCAGTTCTTTCAGTTGTTTATAATGCAAGTCTTCTTTAATGCCGAGGTTGCTGAGCAGGGTAGCGGCATTGTTTTCGGCATTCCAGCCATCCATTTCGGCAAACAGGTTTTCCAGTTCTCCGGCGCGTTCGCCATCGGCATCCGAAAAATCTTCCTTCATATAGATGGCATCTTTCTCCTTCATGATGGCGTACAATTCCTTATGGCCGATCATCACGGTCTCTATCACCGGGAACTCATCAAACTCGTAGTGATTTTGCTTTAAAACAGCCATCCGCTCGCCGGGGGTAAAACTTACCGAACCCGAAGTTGGGTCGATCTCGCCTGAAAGTATCTTCAGGAAAGTTGATTTACCGGCGCCATTGGCACCGATAATGCCATAGCAGTTGCCCTGCGTAAATTTTAAGTTAACCTCTTCAAACAGGATACGTTTGCCGAAGCGAAGGGAAAGATTGGATACCGTTATCATGCTGCACCTTTAATTTGCCGCAAAGGTAGGTTTATTCGGGCAGATTTATGTCAGTGGCGTCAAACAAAGATGTTTTTGAAACTCAGTTTAATTAAAGGTTATTATAAACTGAAAATCAATAGGATATGATTTTCAACTGCTAAGTTGTTGATTTTTAGATATTTTGGGGTGTTTTAATGGTTGTGAGAAGGGTGTTGATGTAACATTTCCACAAGCTGTTTTAGGTTTGGGGAAAGGTTTTCTCAATCTATAATTAATAAAACCGTTACAATGGCAAATATTGTAGCTATTAATTAAATTAGGTAAATTGGTACAGCGTTTGCATTATACAAATCATCTAATTAAATTTAAACGATATGATTATCCTGATTGCTGTCCTGTTTACGATCAATATTGGCGCAGTTCTTTTACACCTGAGTGTTAAAAAAGAATTTTAATTATTGACCCCAGGTTTGGGGAGATACGCGCCATTTTCTTAAGATGTCGACATGATCAGCCGAAATATACTGATGCTGTTCGGCGTATTTTACTAAAGCATCATAGTTTGATAGCGTAAAGAACTTGCAGTTGGCATTTTTAAAGTTCTCAGTCGCCACATCAAATCCATAACTGAAAATAGCAGCTAATCCTGCCACTTCATATCCGGCATCACGCAGTGCTTCAACAGCCTGTAAGCTGCTTTTGCCGGTCGAGATCAGGTCTTCTATCACCACAATACGTTTTCCGGGCATAACTTCACCTTCGATCAGACTGCCTGTTCCATGATCTTTAGGTTTTGAACGAACATAAATGAAGGGTAAACCCAGTTCCTGCGCTACCAGCGCCCCTTGTGGAATACCCGCAGTTGCCACACCGGCAATACATCCAACGGCACCAAATTCTTCCTGGATAATAACTGTTAATTGCTGCCTGATATAGGTACGAATGGTTGGATGCGACAAAGTGATCCGATTATCGCAATAAATTGGCGATTTCCATCCCGACGCCCATGTAAAAGGTTTGTCAGGTTGCAATTTAATTGCTTTAATTTGCAACAGGAATTCGGCTACTTGCTGTTCGATCTCATTTTTGTTAAACATGGCCCAAAAGTACAGAATTTATATCAACGAAAAAGTACTACTGATAACTGAGGTGGTGCCGGAGCAGGTTGAGCGTTATCAAAGGATTGATGCTCAAACTTTTGACCTGCGATCATTTTTTGAACAATTTAACGGTAAAGCCGGTTATGCTTTGTTTTATCTGCTGACATCGAACGCCAAAGACTTCCTGAAAAAGGTGATCAAAAATATTACGCTGATTGAAGCGGCAGGTGGGGTTGTAGAGAATGAGCAGGGCGAATACTTGTTTATTTACCGTAATCATAAATGGGATCTGCCCAAAGGCAAGCTGGAGAAAGACGAAAAGAAAAAAGTTGCTGCAGTACGTGAGGTAGAGGAAGAATGCGGTATTAAAGTGAGCAGCATTGGTAAAAAAATATGCATTACCTATCATACCTATAAAGCCAAAGGCGAAGTGATATTAAAACGCACCTATTGGTATCGCATGAATTTTGCGGGTGAAGGTGAGTTAAAGCCACAGCTGGAGGAAGGTATTACCAAAGTGCTTTGGTTTAAGCGCGAACAAACCGCCCCAATCGTTAAAAATACATTTCCATCTATCATTGATGTACTCGTGAAGCTGGAGTTGCTTAAAGATAAGGTAGCGCCTCTTTAGGCACAAACTGACTCACATCGCCCTTGTGGCGCAGGATATCGCGCACGATTGTTGAGCTGATAGATGAATAACCCGGTTTGCTGACAATAAAAATACTCTCAATTTCGGGGGCCAGGGAATGGTTCATTTGAGCAATGGCTTTCTCGTATTCAAAATCTGATACCGTACGTATACCCCTGATCATATAGCTTGCGCCGATACTCCGGCAAAATTCTACCGTCAACCCCTCATAGGAAACAATATGTATCCTGGGTTCGTTTTCAAATACCGCCCTCAATATTTGCTCGCGTTGCGCAGCACTGAGTAGTCCTTTTTTTGAACTGTTATCGCCGATGCCAATATAAAACTTATCAAACAAACCCACCGAACGCTTGATGATATCCACGTGCGCCTTGGTAACTGGGTCGAACGAGCCTGGAAAGAGGGCGATTTTCATATTCAAATGTAATAATCATTTGGGATAAAATATGGGCTATCCGGGAGATCATTTATTATAAGATGACTGCATTTAATATCGAAGAATTTACTTCAATATCCAGCATTCGAAATTCATTATTCAATATTGATCAAAGCGCAGTTACAGCAGTTGATGGATCTGCGCATATTGCAATAACATAATAGTCTTTGCATCTTTAATCTCGCAAGTGCTGACCATTTCCAATGCTTTCTGATAATCCAGCTCCAAAACCTGGATATTTTCCTGTTCTTCCTCAACACCGCCACCTTCGCTTACTTTCATGTCTTTGGTGTATTCGGCCACAAAAAAATAGAGCATCTCGGTTACTGAGCCAGGTGACATGTAGGCTTCAAATATCTTCTCAACTTTTGATATTTTGTATCCTGTTTCCTCCTCTGTTTCGCGGCGGATACATTCTTCCGGATTATCCCGATCGAGCAACCCTGCACAGGTTTCTATCAAATAGCCACTGTCATTGCCATTAAGGTAGGTGGGGAGTCGGAACTGTCCGGTTAATATCACCGTTCCGGCAGTTTTATTATACAATAGGATTGTCGCCCCATTGCCACGGTCGTAGGCTTCTCGGCTTTGTTCTATTACCGTTCCATCAGCATAAGTTTGCTTATAGGTGACCTTGCGCAGGGTATACCAGTTGTTGGAAAGGACCTCGGTTTTTAATATATCAATGCTGCTCAAAATATTTTGATTGTTTATGTTCGTTTTTGATTACTTTTGAACAAAGTAATGGATTAAGAATGAATTATCCAAAAAGAAAGCAGATCATCCTGCAAAAACTAAGTGCAGATGGTGAGGTGGATATTAAACAATTGGCTGCCGAACTGGAAACATCCGAGATCACCATTCGCCGCGACCTGAACCAGTTGGCGGATGATGGCTTGCTTTACCGCACCCATGGCGGCGCTATGAAAGTTAACCCGCATGAAGTGCCGCATGAGTTTGTGAACAAGGTTGCTAAAAATGTGGAGGCCAAGGATAAAATCTGCCGGGCTGCTGCTAAGGAGATACAGGACGGCGATATTATTTTTATGGATTGCGGCAGCACGGTTTACCGGCTTTGCCAGTTCATCAAAAATAAAAAGATAAAAGTGATCACCAATTCATTGCCGGTGGTGTTTGAATTGCAGCATAGCCAGGTTTCAATTAATGTTATTGGTGGTGAATTTAATGCTGAACGCCAAGCGGTGCATGGCAAAATAGCAGATGAACATATTGCGCGCTACAAGGCCACTAAAGCATTTTTGGGTGTGGATGGTATCTCGCGCAACGGCTTATTTGCCAATAGCGAGTTGGAGGCGGATATTACGGAGGCTTTTGCCAAACAAAGCGAAAGGACCTATTTACTTTGCGATGAAACTAAAATAGGGAAGGAGACCTATTTGCGGTTTGGGGATTTGAAGATGATTGATGTGTTGGTGACAAATTCGGTATCGGAGGAGATTGCTTACATCGAAAAACAAGGAATAGGATTTATTTTAGTTTGATTATTAAACACAACCGAGCGTCATGGCGAGGAACGAAGCCATCTCTTCACATGCAAATAAACAACCTGTAATTATTAAAATGCCCTCCAAGCCACAGGATCTGAAACCCCGTGGCGCCTTGACTTTGCACCGTTCGGTCCCACAAATGTGGGATCGTTCCTCACTAACCGAGCGTCATGGCGAGGAACGAAGCCATCTCTTCACATGCAAATCAACAACCCGTAATTATTAAAATGCCCTCCA
>CAIPPO010000108.1 GCA_903866915.1 uncultured Mucilaginibacter sp.
CTTACCACCAATGCGACCGTCAAACTGGAAGCTTAAAATAAAACCTTTATAGGTGAATTTGTTGGTGATACCGAATGAATAATTAGGGTCGGCATAACCTAGCAGGCCAAAGTTGGCATTATTTTGTTGGCTAGGGGCCTGCAATGGAGCACCACCGCTGTTGATGATATTACCCTGAGCATCTCTAACAAATTTGGTTCCATAGATAGCATCCAGCCTTTCGCCAACCTGGTAAAGGTGACCGTTTTGAAAAATAGATGTTAAACCATTGCCTACTGATTTCAAAGTTTCTCTGTAGGTAGAATAATTTAGGTTAACATCCCAGCTTAAGCCGTTTGGATTTTTCAGTATCGAACCCATTAATTCCAATTCAATACCATCCTTTTTGGTTGTTAAACCGTTCAGTGTCTGCAATGTATTTGTTGTTGAAGCAGCAACTGGTAACTGGATTATATTCGGACCGTTTGTTGTGGTGAAATAGGTTGCATTTAATCCTAACCTGTTATTAAGGAATTTAGCATCAAAACCAAATTCTAAAGAAGTTACGTCAAAAGGTTTAATCTTCGGGTCAGAAATCGAGTTTGAAAGACTAACTGATGGCGAACCGTTGAAATAGGTAGTGGCAGCCGAAGGGCTTTGGTTGGTATAAGTTGGACCATTATATGGCGTAAATAACTCTGACCCGTAGCCTAATAAATTGCCAACAGGCTGTGAGTTCCATCCGGTTCCTAATGCTGTCGACAATAAAGCGTTGTAAGACGACCCTACAGTAGGTGAAGTTAATGCGCCTTTAACATCCGCAAATGAACCACGCAGCTTAAGGAAAGAGATTACATCAGGAAGTTTAATATAGTCATTTACTACTGAACTTACTGATACTGAAGGATAAAAGAAAGTATTAGCACCTGAAGGCAATGTTGAAATGTTATCTACACGACCAGTTGTATTGATGTTGATATAGTTCTTGTACCCAAAGTCGAATGAATAGTAAGCACTATTAACCTGCATCTTCGAGTTAAAGTTATAATCGAGGTTAGGGTTAGTCGTGTTATTCAGGTTATAAACGTTTGGCAGCGACAAATCCCTGGTTGTTGCCCAATCAGACAAATAACGGAAAGAGCGTTCATTTGCACCTAACAATGAACTGAAATTCCAACCGCCAAATTTGTGACTGTAATTTAAGTTCAGATCGGTGTTATTATCCAACAGATTGCGCTGATCCTGCCTGTAATCACCATACCATCCAAAATAATACCATGACAGGTATTGGTTAAGGTTGGCTGATGAAGGAACTTGCTCTGTATTTAATTCATTGTAAGTATCAATAGATGAACGTAAACGCAAGTTCAATTCGTTAGTAAATTTATAGCTCAGGGACAATGAACCGTTGATCACCTGGTTATCACGACCACGCAACCATTTTTCAGCCTGGAACCAGGGGTTGTTTTCACGACCA
Organism: uncultured Mucilaginibacter sp.; assembly: GCA_903866915.1. Lineage (GTDB taxonomy): Bacteria > Bacteroidota > Bacteroidia > Sphingobacteriales > Sphingobacteriaceae > Mucilaginibacter. The sequence continues at coordinate 1,457 of CAIPPO010000108.1, forward strand.
TATTCCTGTGCGTATTGTACCAGGTTAGGTACACCCTGCGGACCCTGGTAGATATTCTTCAATTCATTGATCGGATAGTCAGATGATCCATAAACGAAAAATTCGTAAGCGTAGCTATTAGGACCATAGCTTACATCAGGAATATTGGGTGAATACTGGAGGTTTAAATTCAAATCACCGTCGATACGTAACTTCGGAGTAATATCATAACCGGCAGCGATCTTGAAGTTGTCAATATTCAATTTAGTATTTGGAAAATCACCTTGCTGGAAGGTATGTCCGTATGACATACGGATATCATAATTTGAACCACTTGCTGCAACCGAAAAGGAGTTGGTATTGGTAATACCGGTTTGAACAAAATCGTTAAAGTTATTGATACCGCGAGCTGCCCATAACGTTGGCGTTCTTACACCTGTAACCGTATTGTAAGGGCTATCAAATTGGGTAGTTTCAAAAGTTCCGTCAAACCGTGGACCCCATTCTGGCAAACGCTGGTTGTTATCATACAACTGGTTACCATAAGCGTATTTAAAGTTGGTACCACGACCATATTGGTACTGATCTTTTGGCAGCACGAGGAAGCCTTTTTCTAACTCAGTAGTGCTGTTAAGGTCTACTTGCCAGCCTTTTTTGTCTTTTGTGCCTTTTTTAGTAGTGATGATGATCGCACCATTGATACCGCGTGAGCCGTAAAGTGCCGCAGCATTCGGGCCTTTCAGCACGGTATAAGTGTCTATATCATCAGGGTTGAAATCGTAGGTATTAGATTCTACAGGTATGCCATCAACAACGTAGAGTACGTCCATGCTACCACGCAGAACTACAGTTGGTGCGCCTGCAAATTCGTTACTGGCACCAATTGTTAAACCGGCAACTTTACCTGCCATCGATTGTAATGGGTTGGCATCACGTCCAACAGTTAACTCATCACCATTTATCTGCGATTGCGAATAGCCTAATTTCTGGAATTCCTTTTTTACACCTAACGCAGTTACCACTACCTCGTTAAGGTTTTTGGTTTCCTGTGGTAATTGTATAGAATAGTTGGCTTCTCCTGTAACAGGCACCTCGGTCGTAACAAAGCCGATGATGCTAATCACCAGCGTTTCGCCTTTGTCGGCAGCGAAGGTAAAACGACCTTCAATACCGGTTACTGTAGCCCGGTTTGTACCCTTTACCTTTACCGTAGCGCCCGGTATTGGTTGGCTATTGTTGTCTAAAACAATGCCTCGTATGGTGTTAGATTGGGCAAAAAGATTGCCGCACACCGAGAACACTATAATGAGTGTTAACAGCAGCCTTGGAAATCTGAGTAGTTTTTGTTTCATGTTAATGTGTTTTTTTGTTTCATGTGAATTTGTTTTATCGACACAAAACTATTCAGGCTGTGTTATTAAAAAGTTGCAGGTTTAACAACAAAAAGTTAACAAATACTAAACAAACCGGCCCAAAATGACTGTTTGTTAACTTGAGATTTCATTAAAGTAATGGAATCGTTATTGCGAAAATTAGTTAATTATCGGGAAAAATCAATCCTGCTAAAAAATCTCGATTTTTTAATCATAAACAAAGAAATTCTGTTCTTACGCTTTTGGCCGGGACTCTGGTAGCTGGATGGAGGAAATAATCTCAGAAACGAGCATGGGCCTGCTTTCTTCCTTCAAAACAAAGCGTATCTAACTACTATGGGTCGTATCCGGAGAATAGTCACCGGGTATTTCTTCCAAATCATTGCTGGTTTTAGTATCAAAATGCCTATTATTTAAAAAGGCACAAAGCTGTATCTTCCTTCTAAAACTGCCAAATCATTAACTGCATTCCTATTTCATTAAAAACAAATTTTCAGAGCGATTAGCAATTGCACAGATAAGTTAATCAAACCTTAACAATATTTTGGTTTGTAACTCATAAACTTTGTTCAGTTTACCTCAACCAAATACTGATCCAATGCAACTATTATCGCCGGCGTGGAAAAACAAAATCGTATCAAATCCGGCCTGGGTTCTGGTGGCGGCATTTGGCACTTACTTTTGTATGTATGGTTTCAGAAAGCCTTATACCGCTGCAACCTATAACGGTTCGGACTTTTTAGGGGTTAATTATAAGTTACTATTGGTTATTGCACAAACAATTGGCTATGTGGCTGCCAAATGGATCGGGATAAAATTTGTTTCAGAGATCCGTCGTGAAAACAGGGTTAAGGCTATATTAATGCTACTCGGCTTTGCTGAATTGATGTTGCTGCTTTTTGGCTTTACGCCCCGGCCCTGGAATATGCTATTTTTATTATTGAATGGATTGCCGCTTGGGGTTATTTTCGGTTTGGTACTCGGTTTCCTTGAAGGCAGGAAAAACTCAGAATTTTTAATAGCCGGGCTTTGTGCCAGTTTTATCGTTTCCGACGGCGTTTCTAAATCAGTTGGTGCAACATTACTAAACCTGGGTGCGACTGAAAACTGGATGCCGTTTTTTGCAGGCTTGGTATTCATGGTACCTGTTTTAGTATTCATCTCCATGCTATCGGTTGCTCCACCGCCGAGCATTGCTGATATTGAATCAAGATCGGCCCGCCAACCGATGACCAGAAACGACAGGTGGGCCTTTTTTTATAAATATGCGCCGGGCCTGTCGGGCATTATTTTAGTTTATTTATTTGCAACACTTCTCCGAAGTTTAAGAGCCGATTTTGCCGTAGAACTGTGGACTGGTCTTGGTTACAAAAAAACGCCTTCGCTCTTCACAAATTCCGAGCTGATTGTGAGCTTTGTAGTTATCCTGATTACAGGCATGGCAGTGCTGATCCGGAATCATCATAAGGCATTTCAATTTTCGCTTTTTACAAGCTTCCTTGGTTTTGCCCTGATCATCAGCACCGTGATAGGGTTAAATAACGGCCTCAACAGTTTTCTGTTTATGGTGCTGATGGGTATGGGGGTGTATATCCCCTATGTTGCAGTGCATGCCATTATTTTCGAGCGACTGATCGCCATTACCCGCGAACGGGCCAACGTGGGCTTTCTGATGTATATCGTCGATTCGGTTGGCTATACGGGCTATATCGGGCTTTTGGTATTAAAATATTTTACCCCCCCGGCAGATTCTCTTTTATCTGCTTTTTTAAAAACATCGGTCAGCCTGGGCGTACTGGGCGCATTGATCATTATATTTTGTTACCTGTATTTTAAAGTTAAACTAAAAAGGAATGAACAGTCGAGCATCAGTTTTCCCGCCGGGCAAAGCAGTAATATTTAACGGACCGGGCAAGCCTTTTGAATTTATTGAAACCGAACTGCCCCCCATTAATAAAGGTGAAGTATTGGTAAAAACGCTTTACACAACCATTTGCGGAAGCGACATCCATACCTTTAGCGGACGCAGGCAAGAGCCGCCAAATGTAGTTTTGGGTCATGAAATAGTTGGAGAGATACTTTGGATCGACCCGGCTCACCCGGCCATTGATCAACGCGGTACACCCCTGGTTCCCGGCGACCGCATTACCTGGTCTATCTTTGCTGTACCCGCAAATGTTCAGGCACCCAGGGCCGATATACCCCAGAAGAGCGAACAGCTTTTTAAATACGGGCATACACTTGCAACCTGTAATGATGTATTTAATGGCGGTTTGGCCGAATATTGCATCCTGCGCGCCAATACGGCTCTCCTGAAAATAGCAACGGAGATACCACTCAAAGTAGCTGCTACCATCAGCTGTGCACACGCAACAGTTGCCGGCGCACTACGCGTTGCGGGTATGATCGAAAACCGCAGCGTTATTGTTTTTGGCGCCGGTCTGCTGGGTTTATCATGCCTGGCTATGTGCAGGGAAGCCGGCGCTTTAAGCATCACGCTGATCGACACTGATGCTTCCAGGTTGCAATGGGGCAAAAAGTTTGGAGCAGACAAAACCAGTATTTTCAACAGCGCGGCTGCAGCTATTCCCCTGCTTTGGCCGGAAGCCGACCTGGTTTTTGACATGACCGGACAACCCGATGCCATGAAAGCCGGTATTGATTCGCTAGCCCTTGGCGGTACTGCCATTTGGATAGGCGCTGCCTACCCGGCGAAACCTGTACCTGTGGATGCCCAAAAAATTGTCCGCAAAATTTTGACGATAAAAGGATTGCACAATTATAACTACCAGGATTTTGAATACGCAACAACTTTCATCGAACATAATTACCTGAAATATCCCTTTGAGGAACTGGTTGAAAAAGAGTTTGAACTGCATCAGACGGAGGAGGCATTTAAATATGCAAGCGAATATAAACCGGTACGTGTGGGTATTAAAATAAATTAAAGCCGGCTGCAAAGTCGGTCTCAAGTTCCTTTTATTATGCTAAATTACCCTGGCTTATGCCAACAGAAATCAAACAACCCGACTATAAACAACAAGCCGCACAAAAGGCGCTTGAGTTTGTGCGGGCGGGACAAGTTATCGGCCTCGGCGATGGAACAACGATGTTGCATCTGGCCAATTTTATCGTTGCCGATAAAAGCCTGGCCGCATCGCTAACCTTTACTTCTTCATCGGCAAAAACCAGCAATCGGCTAATAGCGCTGGGAGTTTCTATGCAGCCGCCATCGGTATTCAGCAAAATTGATATCTACTTCGATGGATGCGACCAGTTTGACCGCGAATTAAATGCCTTAAAAAGTGGCGGCGGTATCCATACCATAGAAAAAATTGTTGCCAACATGGCAAACCAATTTATCCTGGTGGGCGATGCTGAAAAGTTTTCCGAACAACTCACAACCAGGTATCCGGTCGTGATCGAAATTGTTCCAGCGGCCATTACAGCTGTAATAGCACAGTTACAAATTGCTTTTCCGCAGGTAGTTCTGCAATTGCGCCAAAGCCCGGGGAGTTTGGAAGCCGCCGTAAATGAACGGGGCAACTACCTGTTAAATGTCACTTTCAGCGATTTACCTGCGTTGTCATATATCAACAACTATATCAAAATGCTGCCGGGTGTGGTGGATCACTCACTTTTTTATCGCATGGCCACAAAAGCAATTGTTGCGGGGCCTGATGGTGTAAGGATAATTTATCCGGTTACTGCCGGGTAAAACCTGGTAGCTTTATTGCTGTCGAAAATTCGCAACAAGCTGGCAATTGAAAACCTTCTCAAAGCTTCACAACATTTTTACACAATTTCTGGCATTACACATGCCCAATAATCACTTTAAAACACAATTCTGATTAGGTTTGTTTGTTGCTTAACTATTGTATAACAGCAATTTGATCCACTGCAGTTTATCAGCAGATGATATGCTGCTTTCGCCCTGTTTTCAACCTCACCAATTAACCTAAAAAATGATGAAAGAATTAATTCGACCCTCGAAATTTATTCCCCTGTTTGCCCTTTGCTGTTTACTGCAAAACTATTGTATGGCGCAGAACGCCCCGCAATTAGGCAAGGCTACGATCAAACAGGTAGTCGCTGCAATGACGCTTGAAGAAAAGGCCAAACTACTGGTTGGAGCAGGCAGGGGCTTCGGTCCGCCGCCGCCGCCAGTAAAAAAAGATAGCACCAGCAAAGCAGCACCGGCTCCAAATGCACCAATGATCGGTCAGACCGACCAGAAAGTTCCCGGAGCAGCCGGTGTAACTTATGCCATACCACGATTGGGTATTCCCGCCATTGTGGTTTCTGACGGCCCGGCCGGGGTTAGGATCAGTCCCATTCGCAAAGGCGACAGCTCTAAAACGTATTATGCTACCGCGTTTCCGGTGGGCACCTTGTTGGCTTCCAGCTGGGATGTTAATTTTGTAAAGCAGGTGGGCGTTACATTTGGCTACGAAGTACGCGAATATGGTATCGATGTTTTGTTGGGCCCCGGTATGAATATTCACCGCAATCCGCTGGGCGGCCGTAATTTTGAATATTATTCGGAAGATCCGCTGGTTACCGGCAAAATGGCCGCGGCAATAGTAGAAGGGATACAATCAAACGGTGTAGGAACTTCCATTAAACACTATGTGGCCAATAACCAGGAAACGCATCGTAATACTATCAATACCATCGTCAGTGAAAGGGCCCTGCGCGAAATTTACCTGCGCGGTTTCGAAATAGCTGTTAAAGAGGCTCAACCCTGGACGGTGATGACCAGCTATAACAAACTAAACGGAACCTATACTTCGGAGCGCGCCGACCTGGTGACCACCGTTTTACGAAACGAATGGGGATTTAAAGGTTTTGTAATGACCGACTGGGGTGGCGGCACAGACCCGATCGCCCAGATGAAAGCAGGTAATGATCTGATCATGCCGGGCAGTCCGGCGCAAGCCAAGGCTATTATTGATGCCGTAAATAATAAGCAACTGGACGAATCGATTTTAAACGCGAATGTGGAGCACATCCTCCAGATTATTTTGAAGTCGCCGGCATTTGCACACTACAAATATTCTGATGCTCCCGACCTGAAAAAGGATGCCGAAGTAAGTCGCAATGCTGCCTCGCAGGGCATGGTCTTATTAAAAAACAAGGGAAATGCTTTGCCATTTAATGGCGTTAAAAATATAGCACTTTTCGGCAATACGGCTTATGATATTATCGCAGGCGGTACGGGAAGCGGAAACGTCAACAAGGCCTATACCATTTCGCTGGCCAAAGGTTTACAAAACGCAGGGCTGCAGGTTAATGCCTCGTTGTTTGGTTCGTACCAGGCTTACATCGCCGATGCTAAAGCTAAACAGCCCAAACCAACACGCGGCATGTTCATGGGGCCGCCGCCAATACCACAAATGAGCGTAGCCGACAACGCCCTGCAGCAGTATGCTGCCGATGCTGATATAGCAGTGATTACCATTGGCCGTAATGCCGGCGAAGGTGCCGACCGTAAGCTGGCGGATGATTATTACTTGTCGGATGCAGAAAAGGGGCTGATCAAAAACGTGTCGGACGCTTTCCATGCCAAAAGCAAAAAAGTAGTTGTCGTATTAAATATCGGCGGGGTGATCGAAGTAGCCAGCTGGCGCGATGAAGTAGACGCAACTCTTTTGGCCTGGCAACCGGGTCTGGAAGCAGGCAATGCCATAGCCGATGTATTAAGTGGAAAGGTAAACCCATCCGGTAAACTGGCAACTACGTTCACTATGGATTATCCGGATGTGCCTTCGGCTAAGAACTTCCCCGGCAAGGAATTCCCCGACCAGGCCATCAAGGTAGGAAACCGCACGATCATGCCGGCTGAAGTAACTTATGAGGATGGCATTTATGTAGGTTATCGCTATTACAGCACTTTTAAAGTTGAACCGGCGTATGAATTTGGATATGGCTTATCGTACACCACATTTAAATATTCGGCCTTTAAACTAAATGCTCCGGTATTTAATGGAAAGCTGACGGCGTCCGTTGCCATCACTAATACTGGCAAGGTTGCCGGAAAGGAAGTGGCAGAGCTATACCTCAGCGCTCCGGCCGCGAAGCTCGACAAGCCAGTGATCGAACTGAAAGGGTTTGCCAAAACCCGCCTGCTAAAACCGGGCGAATCACAAATATTATCGTTCAGCATCGACGCAAAATCACTGTCATCATTTGATACTAAACAAGAGGCATGGGTAGCTGAAAGCGGAAATTATATCCTCAGCATCGGTGCATCAAGTAAAGACATCAAAGCGACTGCCAAATTTAAGCTGGCCAAAGCATTGGTGGTAGAAAAGGATGAGCAGGTGCTGGCTCCGCAAGTTGCAATAACTGAATTAAAAAAGTAACAACCCTTAAATAGAGTCGGCACTTATTACCTGGCTATAAACGTGTGAAAATGAAAAGCCTCAGGATGAAAGTTCTGAGGCTTTTCATTTAATGGCAGCTTCGGAGGGGAAACACGTTTGCCTTACTGAAGCTATAAATTTTTATCTTAGCAGTTCGGGTAACTTGCTGTATCACACATCGTGGTAAATTTGTTAAATACCTAATTCACCAATCAGAATTGCTGCTTTATAAATCATGACCAGGTTCAGGTACGACATCAACGCTTTACGATCGGTCGCGGTAATTAGTGTGTTGCTTTTTCATTTAAATGTGCCCTATTTTTCGGGTGGATTTATTGGGGTCGATATCTTCTTTGTCATATCCGGCTATCTGATGACCCGGATAATTTTTGACAGCATCGAAAAAAATGATTTTTCATTACTCAAGTTCTGGACTAACAGAATTCAGCGTATTGTACCCGCCCTGCTGCTTTTGACCCTGGTAATAACCATAGCGGGTTATTTCTGCTATCTGCCCAATGAATATAATGTTAACGAGAAAAATGCCACATCAAGTTTGTTGTTTTATTCCAATATTTCCTACTGGAAGAATATCAGCTACTTTGAACCGGCATCCGAGAACAATATATTTTTACATACCTGGTCCCTATCGGTCGAATGCCAGTTTTACCTGCTCTATCCTGTTGTTATATGGTTGTTGTTCAGGTTATTGAAGAAGAGGCAATATGTTTTTGTTGTTTTAGGCATTGCCACTTTGCTGTTGTGCGGCCTGGCGATCTTCTGGACGCTGCGATCGGCCAACACTTCATTTTATTTATTACACACCCGTGCCTGGGAACTATTGGCAGGCGGTTTGGCATTGGCAGTTGAAAGGAAGTTTAACGTTCAAAATAAATGGGCGCTTATGCTTTGTTGTACAGCAATAGTTTTATCAATCGTTTTCCTTAACGATAGCGTACTGTGGCCGGGAGTATACACTTTGGTCCCGGTTATTGCCACAATAGGTATTTTAATTTTAAATCGAAACAGCAACTGCATTTTACAAAATAACGCCATACAGCTAACCGGCAGGATATCCTACTCCCTTTACCTTTGGCATTGGCCTTTGATCGTTTTTGCCCGCTATATGGGTTATCCATTCCATGCCATAACGGTTATTGGTATCATTGTTTTATCTTTTTTGTTCGCCTGGTTAAGTTATCGATTTATCGAATCGTTAAAATTTAAATCGGGTATTCCTTTAATTGCAGCGCTGGCAGTTTTAGCAGTGGCTACCAGTATGCTAAGCAGCTTTAGTCCGGCTTATAAGGCAAGGATCTCTGACATGGCCAACTACAAGACAAAACACGACAGCGCAATAAAAGCACAGTTCAGTACCGGTTGTTGTTTTGTGGAGACGGACGGACCCGGGGAATTTAATAAATTTATAAAACGGGATTGCCTGAAAATTGACAGTACTCAAAAAAATATACTGCTGATTGGCGATAGTCATGCCGCGAGTTTGTCAGCTTCGTTTAAGGAGCAGTTTGCCGGTCATCATATCCACTTATTGCAGGCAACGGCGTCTTCTGCCTTTCCTTTTATTCCCAAAAACACAGGCGCAGATTTCCATCATCAGCTGTACCAATATATTTATGACGATTTTTTAGTAAAAAATAAAAAGCACATAGACGGTGTTATTTTATGCGGAAGCTGGTACAAATACCCTGAGCAAGAAGTGGTTGAACCCCTGCTACAGGCAACCCGGTATTTAAAAACGCTGGGGATACCGGTAGTTATTATTGGGCAAACCAATATATATACCCTTCAATTGCCAACCATTATCGCAAGAGGGATGGAACATAACACCGATCTGACGGCCATTTTCACCGTAAAACAGGCTGGTGCCTACAACGAGTTCTTAAAGCAAAAACTCCAGCCTTATTATATCGATGTTTATTATCCAAAAGCGATTCCGCCGGTAAGCCCAAATGCGGATCCTTTTGTGTTCGACCGCAGTCACCTTTCCAGATACGGTGCAGATCTGGTTGTAAAAAAGATCGTAGCCGACCCCATCTTTACCGATCAATTCCGAAATAGCTATTTTAAGCATGGGACAAATTGAACGTGTTTTGCCAAACCAGAAATAAGTGACTCACACGATTTAAAAAGCCGATGTAACGAAGATTTTTTAACTTCGTTGAAGTACAGGAAATACAAAAACAGCGATGCTTTTTACAAAAAAACTGAGTGGCAATTGGAAAATACTCGAAAACGTAGTTTTCGTATTTGCATTTGCTTATATCATGTACCAACTCACTTCTGGCTACCTGCTGTATTTCTACAACTCCATCAAAGGCAAAGGATTTATTGAAGCCGTAGTTGCGCCAATTGGGAAGCACGATTATTACAAGAGTGTAATGGCGATCATTATTTTACTCAATGCTACTTGCGTGTTATGGGAAATCCTGTCGCTGATTTTGCTGCTATTGAAGCAGGAAAGTGGCAATTTACAGGGTTACAGTAAATATAAATACGTCTTTAAAAAAGTGTTAGTTAACTACAAACCCTCCTTTCTGGCATTACTCATCACCGAACTTTTACCGATGCTGCTCCTGATCCACATGTTTTGGATCTGGCTGCCCTATTTTCAAAAGATCCGCTTATTCACCATCAATTTAAAATGGTATAGCTGGATATATGCCTACCTCTGCTTTGAATTTGCCATTTGGTTATACCACTTTGGTGCGCACCGGGTACGGCTATTATGGTGCCTGCATGCGCCACACCACTCGCCATCCGAACTAAATTTGACCGTCAATTGGGTGAGTTTTTTTGCCGAGGGTTATTATTCCAATTTGATCTACTTAATTATTCTAACGCTTTTTGGTGTAAATCCGGTAATGTTTGTGGCCATTATGGCGCTAAGCACAACCTGGGGGATGTTTGCCCATATCAGCGAACGCACATTAAAAAATGGTAAATTGGGTATACTTCAGCATTTCATCATTACACCGGCACACCACCGGGTACACCACGAAAAACATCCGCTTTATATCGATACCAATTTTGCCACCTTTGTTCCTTTATGGGATTGGGTATTCGGAACTTTGCAACCGCTGAAAGAAGATATCAGGGAAGGCTATGGTGTCAGACGGGAATTAGATGTGACCAACTTTTCTGACCTGTATTTTGGTGAGATCGTGCTCCTTTACCGCGATATTAAAAATGCGCAGACACTAAAGAATAAATTTCTATACCTCATCAAGCCCCCCGGCTGGAATCCCGAAAGCTCGGCCAATACTGCTGCGGCGTTAAGACGGGCCTATTTGAAAACTAACCCTGCCCCGGGCCTGACCAGCAGATCCACCTTTTTGTCTGCGATTAAATTGGGCCCCAAAACGCAAACAGCCGATCAGCTTTAAATTATCTTTTTGGGGAAGTATTGGGCTAAGGTTTGACGTGCTTTTATAATCTTCCGGGAGCGTGATAGCAAAAAACCGTCATTTCGACGAGCCGGCAAAGCATGTGCCGCTGGGGTGAGGAGAAAACTTGTCCCCCTTGCCGGGCTTGGCGTTTAAGTTTTCTCCTTGCGCCCGGCGCGATCCCCATCAAGCTCGTTCGAATGACATAGTGGTTATTACCAGAATGAGACTTACGAAGTTTTCCAAACTTCGTAAGTCCCGGCAGATGCCTTTTGTCTTTGCGAGGAGCCGCAGGGTTTCAGCGTCGGGCGCGACGTGGCAATCGCAAGGTATGTTTTTGGAGTTAGTTCGAGGTTCGTACCAGAATGAGACTTATTTAATCATCTGCGTTATCCTTTGTTTCAACCAATTCTATCTTAAACACAGGATCATCCTCTTTGCGTTTTGATAGGGAAACAGGAACACCGCCCACCAGGCCAACGCCCATTCCTGCCAAAAAAATAAACAGCACCAAAAAGATTTGCCTTACAGCCTTTTTGAATCTTTTCATAAAAATAAATAAAAGGTGAATTGTTGTAGCCCGGCTTTTGGGTACAACTATTTTAAATAGATCGGGAAGAATTTAACCTAAAAACGAATCAAAAGCGTCATCACTCAAAACCTGTGGGATTTTGTTGGAATGATGAAGGTGAAAACAGGTAGTTATAAAAACAGAACAGCGAGATTGCACATCAATCCTAATTTTAGTAAGTCGACCATATTGAAGGATAGCATTTTGGTGCTGACAATTTTGATCGATCAAGGCGCATTGCAGTTGGCCTATAGGTGATTTGCCGTCGGGAGCTACATCAAACGATTCGGCTTTATTTGAGAAAACAAGTTCGGTTGGTGCTTTTTGTTGAATCCGCGTGGATTGACCGCTAAGGCCATTGAACGTAAAAATGCTGGCAAAAAGACATAAGAAAAGCAGCCATTTGGCAATGGGTGAACTAATTCTGAAGGTTGTATTGTTTGCCATATCAACAAAATTACTCAATATACTGAACATACAATTAAAACTTAACTTACTTATTATCCGATGAAAGCTTATTTTTAAGAATTAAATCAAAAGGGCTGTTCCCGCCCCTGCTGGCTTAATACTTTAAGCTGTAAGCTTTTAAATTTTTACCACGAGTTGAAAACTCGCGGGAGCGGAGTGGAATTGAAAGTTAAATACAGTGAAAATCAAATCATCAGATCACCTGCCGCAGAAAGCCTTTTTTCCTTGCCCGGAATTTAAAATTTGAATCCTAAAAAAGCTATTTTTGATTAACCGATTTTAAATCAAATTACTGCCATGGAAAATAACCAACCGCTCGCCAGTTTAGATGAATGGGAAAAAGATATACTGGAACGATATCCGGATCCTGAAACTATCGCAACAAATAAAGCAACCGAGGCATTCAGGGATTATAAAGCGGAGGCCAGGGATACGGTAAAAGAATTTTACCGTTTAAACCATCAGTATCAGAGTTACGATTTTGTACTCGACAAAAAAGCTGATTTTTTGCAGTTCAATAAAAAGGAAATGCCGATTTGGAATGCCTTTGATTTTTTAAATGAATTGGTTGATGATTCGGATCCGGATACTGATCTGGATCAGATGCAGCATTTGTTGCAAACTTCTGAAGCGATCAGAAATGATGGTCACCCTGACTGGATGGTTCTGGTGGGTTTGATACATGATATGGGTAAAGTATTATGTTTATTTGGTGAACCGCAATGGGCGGTGGTAGGCGATACATTCCCGGTCGGTTGCGCCTGGTCCGACAAAATCGTTTTCCCGGAATTCTTCAGCGATAATCCTGATTTCGAAAACGATATCTACAGCCAAAAGTATGGTGTTTACGCCCCCAATTGCGGATTGCGTAACGTGCATATGTCATGGGGACATGACGAATATGTATACCACATGATGAAAGATTATTTACCCGAGGAGGGTTTATACATGTTACGTTATCATTCATTTTATGCGCAACATCGCGAAGGTGCCTATGATCATTTAATGGACGAACATGACCATAAAATGTTTAAATGGGTAAAATTATTCAACCCCTATGATTTGTATTCAAAAAACCCAAATCAAAAAAGCTGGGAAGAGTTACAACCCTATTATACTGCATTGGTAAAAGAATATTTACCCGAAACCCTAAAGTTTTAGACGAATATGCTCTTACCAGAATGAGACTTACGAAGTTTTTTTAAACTTCGTAAGTCTTCCCATAGGCCATTTGTCTTTGCGAGGAGCCGCAGGGTTTCAGCGCCGGGGCGCGACGTGGCAATCGCAAGGTATGCCTTTAGGCTCAGTTCCAAGTTCGCACCACAATCAGCCACCATTTTGTCCTGGCGCGGCGCCGGGTGATAAAACGTAAGCTGAAAAGCTTTTGTAATTTTCCAGGAGCCAAAAACTCGCTGGGGCAGACTTCAATTGCTATGCTAACCTGTTTTTTGACGTTGTTTAATTAAACAAGCTCAAAATGACGTTGGACAGCTCCAGGGCAAATATCGAGATAGCGAGTTTCACCCATTTATCGCAAGGTTGAGGATATAACCGATTGGCTTTTTATCCATACAATGTTAGAGTGGCCGAATAGCACACTCCAACATTTATATACTTTAGCAATTATTAGGGCTTATTTTGTTTTTTTCAAAACCACAATCATTGGAGGTCCGCCACCCATACCCGGCATAGTAAGCGATATTGTGTTGTCATCCTTAATTTTACCACCTATTTTCATATCGTTATCCATCAAATTGATGGAGAATGAAAGGCTATCGCCTTTAATTACACCATTTTTAATAGGAATAGCGGCGCCATCCGGCCCTGTAGTGCCGCCGGTTAATTTATCGCCGTCAACTTTAAAATCGTAGGCGATATCATACTGGTCCATAATCTTTCCGGTCCAATGTCCGGTAATGTCGGCGGCATAACAAATAGTAACAACAGCCACGATTAACATAGCCGATAGCAAAAATTTCCTTATCATAATAATTTGATTTAAAGAGGTTAAAAAAAATTGATGAATTATTGCAGCTAAATGGACGCTTTATTTTTACTAATGGAAAATGCAATAGATGTATTGGCGCATAAAGTAGATGGAGGGCCGGTTTTAATCGACAACGTTACAAGGTATTTCCTGGTTTTACAATTGGTTTGTAAGCAATTGGCTGCAAATTATCACAACAGTAATAGGTGTGGCACGTTTTAAATATATTGGCAAAATTAAAATTTAGTGTTGGCAATTTTATTGTACAAAAATCCCGGTAGGATATACTACATCTGTACCGCTTGAAATACTTACCTGCCCTGTTCCATTTATCCAATATTTGGCAACAACAGTAGTAGGTTCGCTGCTATTATCTGATGCTTCAAAACCTACTATAAAAAAATTGGACCCATTAACGCAAATTGCAGTCGCCTGTGCGTCTTTTGTACCATCTGTTAAAGGTATCGCAGCTCCTCCATTTTTCCAGTAACAAGCTACAAATCTAGAAGTTGAATTATTGTAGGTATCTCCAACAACATAAACATCATTTCCAACCATTGCAATTCCATTAACAACATTTGCATCCAACAAATTGAAAACAATACCATTTTTCCAGCACATCACTTTGGTATTAACAAAATCCATTCCTAATAAATAAACATCGGTACCATTGGTGGCAATTCCATTTACAACATAGTTATTTACAGGTACAGCAACATTTACAAAAGTTCCATTCTTCCAATAACATGGCGTTCCACTAGGGATAGCATTGCCACCCACATAAACATCGGCACCGTTAACTGTAATCGGGTGTGGAAAAAATGAATTTGGCGTGCCGATGTTTGTAAAAATGCCATTTTTCCAATAACCACTATTATTACCTAAACTATCTGTACCTGCAAAATAAATATTACCGCCGCTTGAAGTCATTCCAGAAGCTTCTCCCACGGTTTGTTGAGCGCCATACCTTAAAAGGGTTGCCTTGCCATTTTTCCAATACGAACTTTGGTAACCAAAATCATTTATCTGGCCCAAAACATAAACATCCGATCCCGCAACAGCAATATTGCCCGCATAGTCGTAATGAATTCCATTTGTTAGCGAAGTGGCCACGCCATCTTTCCAATATTTAACCGTATTTTCAGAAGCATTAAAATCACTTTCCTCAAATCCTGAAATGTAAATATTTAAGTTAGCCGGCAAAATTGAAACTGTAACATTATAATCTTGTTTACTATTGTCTTGTGCAACGATGGTATAAACAATAGTCTTGCTAAAGTTATTTGCCGTTACACCTGAAATTTGCGTATCAGTGCTAACCTTAACCGTGGTATTGGGCGATGTTTGAAAATTGGCCTTTAAAGCTGTGACATCAAAATTAGATGGTACAGAAGCCACTACGGTATGAGCCACCGTATCAACAATTGTATTCAAATTGTAATTCAATGACGAATTGTTGTCTTTTGAAAATACAAAAGACATAATTGATTTCGGGCTGTCCGATTTTATCGTTGGTTTAGTTTCTTTTTTACACCCAAACGCTATAAAAACAAATAGCATTGTGTAGCTGATAGCGCTTCTGTTAAATTGTGTTTTCATTTTTTTTGAACTTAGGGAAACAATCATTTTGACTTCAAAGTTGGGTTTAACCTTATACTGCGAATATTTTCTTCCTTACAAAACCCAATTGGGCTTCATTTGATGATTCAACCTGTTGCCCCTATCATTGATCTATGGTCAAATAGCAGCACTTTTATAAATCATCCCGTGCAATATATGTTGGTGTCTTATTTATTTAAATACCCACGTTGTAGAATGCAGACTTGAATTTGTGAACGGTAGGTTTAGAGGTTTTAACAAAATTTTCGATAGTAGTATTTCAAAGAAGTTTACCCTAGCGGATTTTTAATTGTCTGGGTTGACCATTACCTTAAAATGCTCAGCTATGCTATTCACAAAGTGAAGACTGCAACGCACAAAGTTTAAGTCATTTAAATGGTTTAGTTATGTTAGTTTTAAAAATGAAAGAGCAGAAATTAATGTAATGCGGAGTGCCAGGAGAAATAAACTTGCAATTACTCTTACATTTTTTAAAATAGCTACGTTGCAACAGAAATTTTTTCTATTCAAAGCTATCCTCAGTAAAGCGAGGCCGCTTTAAAATATCAGATGCTAATGAAATTTAAAATAATCCTATTTCTGATTCTGCTACTTATTGTTGCCAAACAAGGGTTTGGGCAAAATATTACACTCGACTCTTTGTTTCGCATCAATAAAAAGTATAAAAAAGTAGATGTAGCAAAATATGGTATCTATTGCAGAATTAGTTCTTCCTTACGATTTAACCAGCCGGTCGAAGCCTTAAAATATGCTGATTCGGGCATCTTCATTGCTAAGCAATTGAACGACCACAATATTTTAGCTGAAGCCTATTCGCAAAGGGCAAATATTCTCCTACAGTTAGGGAAAATTGATGCGTCCCAAAGGGTATTAGACACCATATTGTCGTTTTTGTCCAATAAAAAAGACAATGATGCAATCATGAACTCCGAAGCGATTCTATATCAAAAAGGAATTTGCTACGAAACCTACAGCCAATACGACAGGGCATTAGACATGTATAACAAATGTCTCAGAGTATCAAACCAAATACATGATACGTCGATGATTTTCAATAATAGTTTACACATTATTAAAATCTATGTCTCGATTCGGGATTTTGAAACAGCCCTGGCAAACACAAACGAGTTAAAAACAAAATGGGTAAGTCTTTATCAGAATGCGCCTGCTAAAAGCAAGCTTTTTTATGTAAACCTATCGGCCATTTTTAACCTCCTGGGCACTATACAAATGCAATTAAAAGACTATAATGAGTCATTGAAAAGTTTATTGAGGTCAATAAACATCTGCGATTCAGTTAAGGGAACACCCGCTAATTTCAAGTACATGTTCCGGCTTTCTTTAGCAGAGCTATTGATTGAAAAAAAAGACTACGAAGGAAGCTATTCGCAGATTGAGTTAGTGGAAGGTTTTTTTAAGAAATCTAACCAGGCAGAACCGTTAAGCAAGATAAATTTATTATTGGGTCGCATGTAAATCGTCAGCTGAAAGTGGACCGATAGGGTGCTAAGCTTGTGGAGTGTTTCCAAAGATTAATTAACTTTAAGA
>CAIPPO010000109.1 GCA_903866915.1 uncultured Mucilaginibacter sp.
ACTTTCAAACGTTTTGCATCAACACCAGAGTTAACAAGGTAAGTTTTAACCGAGTTAGCGCGGTCTTTAGACAAACGCAGGTTGTGAGCTGCAGTTCCTTCGGAAGAAGCATAACCATCTAATTCCAATTTCTTATCTGCACTAGCACGCAGGTCAGATGAAGTTGCATCAAGAGCAGGATAAGAAGAAGTTCTTAAAACTGAGCTATCAAATTCGAATTGAATATTAGAGAAAGCTTTAGCTGCAGGAACCAGATCGGCTTTCTTAACAAATAAGGAAGTGTCGATCTTAGGGAAATTGATAGGGCAACCAGAACCATCAACAACAGTACCGGCTGGGGTATTTGGACATTTGTCAAATTGATCAGCAACACCGTCACCATCAGAGTCTTTCTTCAAATCGTTGATCGAGTTTTCAACGTTTCCAACGCGGCCTTTAAGGGCTTCAACTTCCTGACGAAGAGCTGCATCGTATAATTCGTCATACAATAAAGCTACAGGGTTTACCCACTCCAGGGCTGGTTTTGATTTAGTACCGAAAGTATATTCTAAACCAGCATAGGCGTAAGAGAATCTGTTCTCAGCTGGATATTTAGCGTGAACACCATCAAGATTAAATCCATCAACAAAGTTTTCAGTGTAGCCCAGGTTAAGGGAAAGTGGATCACTTAATCTGAATTTCACACCAGCGCCAACAGGAATAACTAATTCCTTAGCGTAGCTAGCATTATGATTTGGTCCGGCAATGCCTTTGTAATTGAAAAGCAGGTTAGATTCAGCGTTATCAGAATAAACCTTTGGGGCATACCACAACAAGCCACCGCCGCCTGTTACAAAGAAATTAACAGCGTTTTTGCGGTGAAGATAATTGATTGATGCAACATTAACAACGCCGCTTAACGTTGCTGAAAGGAAAGGAGTTTGAAAGCTGGCAGTAGACAAATTGGTTTGTGCATCTATAACTGCACCACTTCCGGCATTGCCTTCAATAGTACCGCCATGTAGATCCAATTGCAAGCCAAAAGCATGAGATAATTGGTCTTTTAGGCTTATTCCGTAGCCTAAGTTCGGCTGCGCGTGGTTAAATACGTTAACACCACCAGTTGCTACAACCGGCGCTGTTACCCCTAAATTTACGCCAACACTCCAAGTGCTGTACTGGCCCGCGCCACCAAACACCTTTGGGGTGGTTGCTGAATCTGATTTGGATACGGCAGACGCTTTTTTACTGGAGTCAGTTTGAGCATATACCATTCCAACAGCCAGCACGGAAAGAAATGTGAGGGCGACTGTTTTTTTTAATGTAGAATAGTTCATAGTTTTGAGATTAAACAATTTAATTGTGATTTTTTTTCCAAAAATAGTAATTATGTTTGAATTCATTACCAAACATTGTTCCAAAATTTACTTTAGCTACTACAAATAAATGAAAAAAAATGTTTTGGAAAAATAAATAATCTAGATATTTATGAAATATCCTCCAATCCAAAATAATTTATTTACTAATAATAGAAAAAATTTCTCAGAACGAATACTCCCCAACTCGCTGGCTATCTTTCATTCCAATGATGAGTTCCCACGAAATGGCGATCAAACTTTCCCATTTAAGCAAAATCCGGATTTTTTCTATTTAACAGGTATTGACCAGGAGCAAAGTATATTTCTTTTATTCCCTGACTGTCCTAATCTATTATACAGAGAAGTACTTTTTTTAAGACAAACTGATGAGCATATTGCAGTGTGGGAAGGACACAAGTACACAAAAGAAGAGGCAAAACATGCGTCGGGTATAGAAAGCATTCACTGGCTGCAGGATTTTGATGCCATTCTGCACAGTATTATTAATTATGCTGAAAATATTTATGTAAACACAAATGAAAATGACCGGTACAATTACCAGGTGCCATACCGTGATCTGCGAATGTATGAGCAGTTGCATAAAAGATATCCGCTGCATCAATATAAAAGATCGGCGGTTATCCTTCGGGAACTTCGCGCGGTAAAATCCGAAAAGGAAATTGAGCTGACCCGTAAAGCCTGTGAAATAACCAGGGATGGGTTTGTACGTGTACTTAAATTTTTAAAGCCGGGCCTAACGGAGTATGAGGTTGAAGCCGAATTTACACACGAGTTTTTAAGGCAGCGTGCAACTGGCCACGCTTATAGTCCGATTATCGCATCAGGATCTAATGCTAACGTGCTGCATTATATCGACAACAACCAGGTTTGTAAGGATGGAGACCTGTTGCTTTTGGACGTTGGCGCAGAATACGCCAACTATAATGCTGATATGACCCGGACGATTCCTGTCAATGGTAAATTTAACGAACGCCAGCGTAGTGTTTACAACGCGGTACTTAGGGTGATGCGCGCCGCAACTGGTATGATCAAAGCTGGTGCGATGCTATCAGAATACCAGGACGAAGTAGGTAAAATTATGACCAGCGAACTAATTGGATTAAAATTATTGGATAAGCATGCTGTTGAAAAGCAAGACCCCAAAATGCCACTTTATAAAAAATACTTTATGCATGGTACTTCGCATCACCTTGGTTTGGATGTGCATGATTTTGCAAACAGGTACCGGCAATTTGAAGTTGGCAATATCCTGACCTGCGAGCCGGGGATCTATATTCCTGCAGAAGGTTTTGGAATCAGGCTTGAAAATGATATCCTGATAACTGAAGATGGCAATATCGACCTCATGGCTGATATTCCGCTTGAAGCAGCACACATTGAAGATATTATGAATAGCTGAACGGTTGGTATAAGAAAATATCGGAGTTCAAATCGATCTAATCATTCAATTCAGTTAAGGTTTGCGCTACAAAATCGTAGAGATTAAAATCGGGATCAGACAAACGTGTTTTTATTCTTTTCAATAATGTGTTCTTATTGATGCCGGCCATTCGTTTTTGCTGGATGAGTTGATAGGCTTTTTCGGCTAAAAGCAATTCCCTGCGGCCGTTTTTAGATTCGGAAGGCAGCGTTATATAGTCCACAATTTCTTTGATTCCGTTGTTTTGTGAAGCTATGGTTTTAAAAACCGGAATAATAGTATCTTTTTGCTGTACCATTTTTTTCAAGTTATTGGCGAACAGATCGGCTCCTTCGCGGTCGGCTTTGTTAACGATAAAAGCATCAGCAATTTCCATTAATCCGGATTTAATGTTTTGAATCTCATCACCTCCTTCGGGCACTAAAACTACCAGCGTGATATCTGCTAAACCAGCAATTTCGATCTCGGACTGTCCAACACCAACAGTTTCCACCAAAACATAATCAAACCCCGCGGCACGCAGCACATCGGTCATTTCGATGGTTTTCGCCGACAGGCCGCCGAGGGAACCGCGGGTTGCAAGCGATCGGATAAATACATCGGGATGATTATAATGACCGGCCATTCGGATGCGGTCGCCCAGCAAAGATCCGAAGTTAAATGGCGACGTAGGATCTATAGCCAATACTGCAACTTTCAGGTTTTTGCCGGTAAGTTCGGCCAACAGGTCATTTACCAGCGTACTCTTCCCCGCTCCGGGCGGCCCGGTGATACCTATAACCTGAACGTTTTTTTTAAATTCCAGATTTCGGAGAGTTTGTTCTGTTCCTTTCAGATCGTTTTCTACAATGGTAAGCATGCGGGCAACCGCCTTGAAATTTATATGCTTAAAACGCTCGTCGTTGCTTGCCATAACTGAACAAATGTAAAGTAACAAAAAATATTAAAGAGATAATTCAGCTATTGATTAGCATAGTGCCGGGACCTTAGTTTAAACTCGGGACGGGAAAGCTATATTTGCGGAGATTTTTTGATTTTCTTCGGCCCAATGAAAGTTGCAGGTTTTACATTTATCCGGAACGCCGCCAGGAATGACTACCCTGTGGTTGAAGCTATCACGTCAGTTTTGCCATTGTGCGACGAGTTTGTGGTTGCGCTGGGAAATTCGGATGATGATACGGAAAAACTGATTGAAGGTATCAATTCGCCAAAAATCAGGATTATTCATACCATTTGGGACGACAGCCTGCGGGACGGCGGGACGGTGTTTGCCAAAGAAACAGATAAGGCTTTTGCAGCAATTTCATCTGATGCCGATTGGTCTTTTTATATCCAGGGCGACGAATGTGTGCACGAAAAATACCTGCCCCTGATTAAAAAGGAAATGGAAGAGAACCTTGCCGACGAGCGGATCGAAGGACTCCTGTTTAAATACCTCCATTTTTATGGTTCTTACGACTACTACGGTCATTCGCGCAGGTGGTACCGCCGCGAAATCAGGATACTTCGCAATAAAAAAGGTGTGTATTCCTACAGGGATGCACAAGGCTTCAGGATCGATGGCCGCAAAATCCAGGTCAAACTTATTGACGCCTATATTTATCATTACGGCTGGGTGAAACCTCCGGCCGGGCTGAAGAACAAGCTGCTTAACTTTAACCAGTTTTACCACGATGACAAATGGATAAACGAAAATTTGCCGGAAACCTTCGAGTTTGATTATAAAAATGCCGACAGGCTAATTGCTTTTTCCGGAAGCCATCCGGCAGTAATGCAAAAGCGAATTGCTGCAACTAACTGGAAACTGGAAATTGATTTAGCTACATTGGCTAAAAAAATGACGCTGCGCCGCCGCCTATTGCAAAAAATTGAAGACCTTACCGGTTGGAGGATCAGCGAGTACAGGAATTATAAGATCGTCAAAAAATAGCCTTTGAAGAAGAAAAGCATATCTGTTATTATACCTAATTACAACGGCAGGCATTTGCTTGAAACCTATTTGCCTTTTACTTACAGGGCATTGGAGGAAGCCGGTGCACCTTTTGAAGTGATTGTTATAGATGATAATTCAAAGGATGATTCGGTCTATTTCATGAAGCTCCGCTACCCGGCGGTAAAACTTATAGTTAATCCTGAAAATAAAGGCTTTTCCTATACCTGCAACCGGGGTATCCAAGCATCAAATAGCGAGCTGATTTTATTGCTCAACTCAGACGTCAAACTTGAACCCGGTTATTTCGAAAGCCAGTGGAAGTATTTTTCCTTCCCTGATACATTTGGAGTGATGGGCCGCATTGTCGACATGGAAGGGGATCGGATTCAGGATGCAGCCCGAATGCCTAAGTTCAACGGTTTAAAGCTAAAAACAGATTATTTTTATTACACGGAAGACAAAAGCGACCTTCTTTTTACTTTTTACCTTTCCGGTGCAAATGCACTGGTTGATGCATCAAAACTTAAAAAGCTTGGTGGATTCGACGAGCTTTTTTCGCCATTTTATTGCGAAGATATGGAATTGAGCCTGCGCGCCTGGCGCATGGGCTGGATTTGTTATTATGAGCACCAGGCAGTTTGCCGACATCAGGTTTCGGCGAGTACAAAAAATTACCAAACCGCGCAGTGGGTAAAAGGTGTTTATTACCGAAACCGGTTTTATATGCATGCAATACACCTGGAAGGCTTAGCCCGTTTTGCTTGGTATTGCCAGATTACAATTGTCGATCTTGTGCCCAGGATAATTGCAGGGCATTTCTGGTTATGGAAAAGCTATCTCCAATTGTTCAGAAGCAGTACAAAAATTAAGGCAAGCCGCGCCAAATTGAGAGATTTGATGCAGCAACAGGGGAGTATGAGGTCGGTGTTTGAAGTTGTAAGCAATTTGCGCTCTTTCCTGAAGAACAAAAAAATCATACGCTTTAAACCCTAAAACCGTTGGTTACTTATCTACCTATTTACTTAGCTTTGCAATTTATTTTTTATTAATGAAGACGTATTTCAGGCTGCTTTCTTTTGCCAAACCAATTGAAAAGTTTGCCATTCCTTATATCCTGTCAACTATACTGGCAGTTATATTTAGTACACTGAATCTGGCTTTATTGGCACCTTTACTTCAAATTTTATTTTCCGGGAAACAAACAAACGGTAGTGCCGCGCAGTTACCAACAGCCAGACCTGCATGGTTTGATGTTATGGCCACTTTTAAATATTATGTAGGCTATTTTATGCAGCATTATGATGCCTGGCGGACTTTGGAATTTGTATGCGGTGCTATTGTATTGTCTGCTTTACTTGCAAATCTTTTCCGTTATTTATCACAACGGACCATGGAAAACTTGCGTGTACATACGCTCTTAAATTTCCGGCGGGCTGTTTTTAATAATGTAATGAACCTTCATATGGGTTTTTTTACAAATGAGAGAAAGGGTGATATCATATCAAAAGTTGCTTCTGATGTTCAAGTTGTGCAATTTTCGGTCACTGGAACTTTGCAGGTAGTATTTAAGGAACCCCTGACACTGATCGTGTTTATGGCGATGCTCTTCAATATGTC
Organism: uncultured Mucilaginibacter sp.; assembly: GCA_903866915.1. Classification (GTDB taxonomy): domain Bacteria; phylum Bacteroidota; class Bacteroidia; order Sphingobacteriales; family Sphingobacteriaceae; genus Mucilaginibacter. The sequence continues at coordinate 6,329 of CAIPPO010000109.1, forward strand.
GGCCAAACTAACGTTTTATTCCCTGTTGATTATACCGGTATCCGCTTTTGTAATTTCCCTGATTGTTAAAAGGCTAAAACGACAGGCCATTGCATCGCAACAGAGTTATGGAAATATGATCAGTTACCTGGATGAAGCGCTCTCGGGGATTAAGATCATCAAAGCATTTAACGCTACAAATTTTATAAAGAACAGGTTTGATAGCGAAAACCGAAATTATTCTGCTATTTTAAAATCGATGGCGCGCAGACAACAATTGGCGTCGCCAGTATCGGAATTTTTCGGGATAAGCATGGTTGCAGGTATTGTGTTGTACGGGGGATACCTGGTTTTAAATAATACTTCGCCTTTAACTGCTCCTGTATTTATAACTTATATCGCGTTGTTTTCACAAGTAATGCGTCCGGCAAAAGCAATCTCAGATTCGTTTAGTAATATACATTCTGGCATCGCAGCCGGCGAACGCGTACTTGCGCTGATCGACGAAAAGCCCTTGATTAATGACAAGCCAGAGGCGATAGATATTAGTGATTTTACGGAAGGCATCCATTTTAATAATGTGTCTTTTGCTTACCAGGACAGAAGTGTATTAAAAAACATCAATTTTACACTTCCAAAGGGTAAAACGATAGCGTTGGTTGGTCCATCAGGAGGTGGCAAGTCAACGCTGATGGATATGATACCCCGTTTTATAGAGCCGCAGTCCGGAATGGTACTGATCGATAATAAAAATATCCAGGATGTTACCATGCATTCGTTACGGTCGTTGATGGGCATTGTTAACCAGGAATCGATATTATTTAACGACAGTATTTTTAATAATATAGCTTTTGGTAAGAGCGATGCAACAAAAGAACAGGTTGAAGCAGCAGCCAGAATCGCGAATGCTCATGACTTTATATCAGAGACTGATTTCGGTTATGATACGAACATCGGAGATCGTGGTACAAAACTTTCCGGCGGGCAGCGGCAACGCATTTGTATTGCTCGTGCAGTATTGAGTAATCCGCCGATCATGTTATTGGATGAAGCAACGTCTGCACTGGATACCGAATCGGAGAAGCTGGTACAGGATGCATTAAATAACCTGATGAAAAACCGCACCTCGCTGATTATCGCGCACCGGCTTAGCACCATCCAGAATGCCGATAGTATTGTGGTGCTCGAGAATGGCGAAATTGTAGAACAGGGTCAGCACCAGGAGCTGATGAATAATAATGGGCTTTATCGCCGGTTGATCGATATGCAAACTTTTCAATAATGAGTCAGCCGCTGGTTTCAATAGCGATGTGCACTTATAATGGTGCGGAATATCTGAGGGAACAATTGGATTCTCTTGTCGATCAAACATACCCCAATTTGGAAATTGTTGTCGCAGACGACCGGAGCAGCGACGGAACGATTGATATATTGAAAGAATATACCGAAAGGTACAAAAATATCAATTTTAGATTTTACATCAACGAAACCAACCTTGGATATATTCGCAATTTTGAAAAAGTAATAGGTAACTGTACCGGGGATTACATTACATTATGCGACCAGGATGACATTTGGGATAAGCAAAAGATCAGTGTAATGTTAGCGCATATCGGCGATCATCTGCTGATCTATCACGATTCCGAATTTATAGATGACGAAGGGCAATTGCTGGGAAAAAAGGTTTCTGATGTCAGGAATTGCTATTCGGGCAACGATCCAAGGGTATTTTTGTTCGAGAACTGCGTCTCGGGTCATGCGTTGCTTTTTAAAGCTGAATTGAAGAAATATGCAGGTAACTTTAAGCCGGAAATAGTACATGATTGGTGGTTGGCCTATGCAGCTACTAATGTGGGCAGTATTTATTTTTTAGACCAGGCCCTTGTAAAATACCGCCAGCACAGAGCAACAAGTACCGATATTTTAAGGCAAAAAAAGCAGATTGTAAAAAAACAAGGTTCGATTGAGAAATTAGAGAAGCAATTTGCGATACTTCGGTTGTTTAGCGGGTATCCCTTTAATAAACATCCCGATTTCAATAACCGAATCTTAAAGCTCATGGAGGAGCGAGTCAATAGTTATTTCAGCTTCACGCTGGGCTGGATTATTTTAAAGAACTGCAAGCTACTATTGCTTATACAGAAGAAATCAGCATTAAGCAAATTAAATTTTATTCTTAAATTTTTTTGGGGGTATAAACTGAAGCGCCTTTTTAAAAC
>CAIPPO010000110.1 GCA_903866915.1 uncultured Mucilaginibacter sp.
ACGAAAATAGTGCAGGTCGCTTACAGGCCATAAGTCTGGCAATTTGGGCAATTAGCCTAAATTCGTGTAATTCGTGTCTAATTATCATCTTTGTACATGTCTTTATACCAACAGATACGGCAGAAGCCGTTCTTCATCATTGGTCCCTGTGTAATGGAAAACCAGGACCTGCTTTATACCGTTGCCGAAAAAGTAGCCGAATTGGGTCAGAAATATCCGATAAACGTTGTTTTTAAGTCTTCTTTTGATAAGGCGAATCGTACTTCTATCCATTCGTACCGGGGTCCTGGTATTGACAAAGGCATGGAAATGCTGCAAAAGGTAAAGGAACGGTTTAATTTGCCGGTTACCACAGACATTCACGAACCGGGACAAGCAGCAATAGTGGCCCAGGTTGCAGATATTTTGCAAATACCGGCCTTCCTGTGCCGCCAGACCGATTTATTGGTAGCGGCGGCAGAAACAGGTAAAATTGTTAATGTTAAAAAAGCCCAGTTCTTATCTGGGCAGGATATGTTTTATCCGGCGCAGAAAGTAATAGAGGCAGGCAATGAGCAGGTGATCCTTACCGAAAGGGGTAACATGTATGGCTATAATAACCTGGTGGTGGATTTCAGGAATATATATGATCTGAAAAAATTTGGTCACCCCGTTTGTATGGACTGTACCCATTCGGTACAAAGGCCAGGTGGAGCAGGTGGTAAAACCGGGGGCGACCGTACTTTTGTGCCTATGATGGCCCTGGCTGCCAAAGCCTTTGGCGCAGATGGCTATTTTATGGAAACACATCCCGACCCCGACAACGCGCTGAGCGACGGCCCTAATATGGTTAAACTGCATGAACTGGAAGAGGCGATCAAACCGTTAATTGTCTGAACCGGGATTGAACAGATTAAGCGAAAAAGGATTTATTGTATAATTTAAAAAAAAGTAAACCCCCTTTCGTCTGGAGAGGGCCGGGGTGAGGCGAAGAATACCGTCTGAACCGGGATTAAGCAGATTAAGCGGATTTAAAGAACAAAATAATCAAACCTCCTCTCCCCTGGAGAGGGCTGGGGTGAGGCAAAGAATACCGTCTGGACCACGATTAAACAGATTTACATAAGAAACTAAAAAGCAAACCCCCTCTCCCCTGGAGAGGGCCGGGGTGAGGCCATGAAAGAGATCGCTAAAAAAGTATTCGGCATTGAAATTGAGTCGCTGCAACATGTTGCGGACAGAATAAGTGATGAGTTTACCGCAGTGGTGAACACTATATTAGCATCCAAAGGGAAGTTGATTGTTGCCGGTGTGGGTAAATCAGGTTTAATCGGTCGCAAAATAGCAGCCACGCTGGCCAGTACCGGTACACCAAGCTTTTTTCTGCACCCGGGTGAAGCTTTTCACGGCGACCTGGGTATGGTTGAGCAAAATGATACGGTGATATTGATCTCTTATTCGGGTGAGACCGACGAAGTATTAAAGATCATCCATTTCCTGAAATGGAATAATAATAAGATCATCAGCATTACCGGAAACAGCAATTCAACCATCGCTAAAAATAGCGACCACCATTTAAACGTTGCGATACCCCGTGAAGCCTGCCCGCTTGAGCTGGCACCCACTTCATCAACAACAGCAACCCTGGTGATGGGCGACGCCCTCGCCGTTGCACTGATGGAAGCGCGGCAGTTTCAGCATGAAGATTTTGCGCGTTTCCACCCGGGTGGAAGCCTGGGCCGCAAATTGCTGGTGAAGGTTAAGGACCTGATGCGTACGGAAAGTTTACCATTTATCGCCAAAACAGCTTCATTTACCGAATTGCTATTGAGGATGTCGGAGGGAAAGTTGGGTATGGTGATTGTTGGAGATGCCGCTAACATTGACGGTATAGTAACCGATGGCGACCTGCGCCGTGCCCTTTTAAAAAATTCTGACACCACGCAATTACATATCGACGAAATGATGACCCTCAACCCGGTTATTGTTGACCCTGAAGAATACATCAATCAGGCAGAGCAGATCATGCTTGGTAAAAAGATCACCACTATCCTTGTCGGCTCCGCTGAAAGCAGGAGGGTAGATGGGGTGTATCAGATTTATAGTTTTTAGATTTTTTTGGGTTAGTAATAGTGGTTGTCACGACGGCTATTGGGACAACAAATTCAACTAAAGATGCCCCTTTTCCACGACCAAATGCACCGCCATATCGAAATCCCAGCTAAACCGCAGCGGATCATTTCTATCGTGCCTTCACAAACCGAGCTATTGTTTGACCTGGGTTTGGATGCAGCGATAATTGGCATTACTAAATACTGTATACATCCGGGCGAAAAGGTTAAACAAAAGATAAAAATAGGCGGCACAAAAGAGCTTGATATCAATTTAATAAAGTCGTTAAAGCCCGACCTTATTATTGGCAACAAAGAAGAAAATGAGCGCTCACCGGTAGAAGAACTGATGCAACATTTCCCGGTATGGATGAGTGATATCAGCGATCTGGAAAGCGCCCTGGATATGGTCAGTAAAGTTGGAGAAATTACCGACTGTGCAACTCATGCGCAGGATCTAATTACCCGCATCACCCAACAATTCAACAAACTAACTATAAAACCATCAAACCATCTATCAATAAAACCCTCCCAAAATCGTGTTGCTTATTTTATCTGGCGCAAACCCTATATGGTTGCCGGTAAGGGGACATTTATTGATGATATGCTAAAAAAATTCGGTTTAATTAATGTTTTTGAAGCCGAAAGATACCCGGAAATAACGTCAGTACAACTTCAAACTGTAAATCCGGATTTTGTACTACTTTCATCTGAGCCATACCCCTTTAAAGAAAAGCATATACATGAGTTTCAAGCGCTGCTGCCCAATGCCACTATTAAAGTAGTGGATGGCGAAATGTTTTCCTGGTATGGCAGCCGCCTGTTGCAGGCCCCCGATTATTTTGAGCAATTATTTGATAACCAATAACATCACCCCCAGAAAATTCTTTCGGACTTCCGGACCTCGGCTGACTTCCCGACTTCAACAACAAAAACATTTTTATCTTACCGAAATAACCCTATCTTTGCCACTCTTAAAATCCTAAATGCGGAAGTGGCGTAATTGGTAGCCGCACCAGACTTAGGATCTGGCGCTTCACGGCGTGGGGGTTCGAGTCCCTTCTTCCGCACAAAGCCCTTGTATGAAAATGCAGGGGTTTTTTTATGGGATGCCTGCTCCAGGGCAAAAGGGTTATACGTATTACATTGCAGCCATTTCGTTCAAGTTTACGCGCTGTCCTGCTGTCCGTAGGCTCTGACCATGGACGCCTATGCCTGAAGTATTCAAATAGCAGAACAATCAATAGAAGCAATATGCAGCGTTGGCCAGTAGAAAGAAAAATTTCCCTTACGGACTATAAAGTTATTTTATGAAAGTCAGGGCGCTTTCAATATTTGTTCATCCCGCAGATTGCAAATCTGCTTATATTTAGGTGCGGGATGAAACACACGGACTAACAAAGGGCACGAGTACTTTGCCCACAGGCTATGCGCTGTATACTCGCCAGTTTGGGGGGAGGAATTCCTTTGTTACCTGCGCTGTTCGAAGTCTATAGACTTCGAACGACAATGCCTGTAGTCTCAGACTACAGGCATCAAGGGAAGATGTTACATAACTTAACAAGGTTTATTAGGTTATCGTTATCTCTAAAAAACTTGAAACAGTTGTCACTTTTTTAGATTGACATACGTCTATGTGAAAAGCGATTTGAATGTGAAAAGAAACGTCCTGTTTATTCTAATATGCTTGCTTTTTGTTAGTATAACTAAAGGGCAGGATAGGGTTACGACTAATCCTGACTCTGCAAGCATTATTACCACCGACATTACCAATTTTTGGCGGGCATTTGATTTATTGCAAAACCAAAGGAAATGGGCAGATAGCCTAAAAATTGTCAAATTAGTCTTCATCGATCAAGCGAGTGAAGGTCTTAAACAATATATGAAAGCGGCCAATTGTGATGAAAAGCAATTTTTGGACGCAATCAAACGAAGGAAGGCTGATTACCTCGCTGCCCGCGAAAACACAATAGCTGTCAAGGATAAAAAACAACTGATTATACAATACCTCAAGAAGTTTAAACGATTATACCCTGCATTGAGGATTCCTACTATATGCTATTCGATAGGTAAATTTGAAGTAGGGGGCACCCAGTTTGGGAATACACTCTATATAGGTTGCGAAGTAGATATTATGTACCATGTCTATATTATACCGCAGAGTATCCATGAACTCGCTCATTTTCAACAAAAAGATCAAAATCCGGTGACGAACTTAGACTTGGCGATGATTGAAGGAGGAGCGGAGTTCGTTTCTTACCAGTTAACCGGCAAACGCACGATTTACCATACATGGAAATACGGGATAGCTCATGAAAATCATCTTTGGAAAGAATTTCAGCCAAAACTCGATTCCGCAATCCACATGAAATGGTTTCTCGATGTGCCCGATAAAGAAAAAAAGCGGCCAGGTAGTCTGGCTTATTTTATTGGATTTCGGATATGCGAAGCCTATCTGAAAAGTCACAAGAATAAAAAACTTGCGCTAAGAGAGCTTATAGAGATGGAGAATCCTAAAAAAATATTTTTGACAAGTTCGTATAAATAGTTTTACTTCGAAAAGTTCTATCCCCCCCCTGGCGCGAGGTACTGTCATCAAAAGCAAGCGTTTTTGAACAATAA
>CAIPPO010000111.1 GCA_903866915.1 uncultured Mucilaginibacter sp.
ATATAAAACACTAAAATAAATGAAGTTAATGATGTTTAAATGACTTTTTTGATAAAAAGTAGAAAAATATAAGGCAAAAAAATTGCTAATTTTTGGTATAATTTAGAAAAATTCAATATCCGCTAAAAAATTTACCGGTAATTTTAATAAAATTTTACAAAAAGTAAATAATTACCACCTGAGCTAACTGATTTTTGATGTAATTGTGTTTGTTAGTCATGATTTTGCCACTTAAATGTATTTAAAACGCAAAATTTTATTTTTTAATGATAGAAATGACATCAAAAGGGAGAAAATTCCATAAATAGTTTTTCGCATTTTTGCTCCTCATCGTTTCCAACTTATTCGCTTTTGAAAGGAAAAATAGCACATCCCGCATTAACGCCATCCCTTTTATGGGTAATGACAATTGCTACCGGCCTTATCGTCGCTAACCTTTATTATAATCAGCCGCTGTTGGTATTAATGGCAGCAAAATTTCATGTTAAATCTGAGAAAATTGCACAGGTTTCGGTAATGACGCAGATAGGTTACGCAACGGGCATGTTATTGATAGCGCCATTGGCTGATATGCATAAGCGCAAGCGCCTAATATTGATTTGTCTGGCCGTTGCCGTTGTATCCTTACTTGGTGCAGCTTTGGCACCGACAGTTAACCTGTTAATCCTGTCAAGTTTCCTGATTGGGGTTTTCTCCCTTATCCCGCAGATGCTTGTGCCGATGACGGCGCACCTTGCAAAGCCGGAAGAAAGAGGCCGGAAAATTGGCTTTGTGATGAGTGGCTTATTGATCGGGATATTATTGTCGCGCACTTTAAGCGGCGAAATAGGCAGGTATTTTGGATGGGAGGCGATGTTTTTTATTGCTGCGGGACTTATGGTTATAGTTTGGCTTGTATTGTATTTTATGTTGCCCGAAGTTGTTCCTCACTTTACCGGGACTTATCGGTCGTTGATGGCTTCCTTGTTTACTTTGATCAGGGAAGAACCCATCTTGCGCATTGCTTCCGTCAGAGGGGCGCTATGTTTTGCCTGTTTTATGGCTTTCTGGAGCTCACTTACGGTATTATTAAGCCAAAATATGGGGAAAGGAAGTGATGTGGCCGGTTGGTTTGGTATAGTAGGCGCTGTCGGCGCTATTGCTGCTGGTGTTATGGGGCGATTGAGTGATCGAACCGATGCCTATAAATTATCGGCATACACCCTGGGACTTATTATTATTTCATTTGTGATCTTTTATTTTTCGGCTTATAGTATTATCGGGCTGGTAATTGGAGTAATTGTTTTGGATGCAGGGGTGCAGGCAACCCATATTTCGAACCAGTCGGTGATCTATGCGCTTAAACCCGAAGCGCGTAACCGGATCAATACAGTTTATATGGTAAGCTATTTTACAGGCGGTAGCCTGGGTACTTTTATAACCAGCATAGCCTGGAGCTATTATCAATGGTCGGGCGTATGCCTGGTAGGTATAGGACTGTCGTCTTTGGCACTTGTATTTCATTTTCTCAATCAGGGTACAGTTCGACTGGCGCGGCGAAAAGCTTAAACATAATACATCATTATCATCCCGCTACATTTTATTGCACTGATAACCTAGTGATTACAAAAAGAAATAAATTTTTTTGTTCACAGCACTTTACCTAATCATTTTTGCTGAGTCTATCTATTTGTAAAGCAGGGTGAATTGTATCACTCCAATGGGCTTGAAGCTTTAGTTAAGCAAATAAAGCAATATTGCCCATTGGAAATCATTTTAAAAGCAAAAATCAACCCAAAACAAAACCCTGACGGAGGTATTTCCGTATATATAGATAATCACGCTAAACACCTTAAAACTAAAATTTTATGAAAAGCCATAAAAAATCTTCGACCAGCAAACTGGTAACACGATTTGACAATGAACTAAGAATGCTTTTATTGAATGACTTGAATAATGTGAGAGGGGTAAAACATCAGCATACTATTGTAAACACACAGGCGAGGATAACTTCTCGTTTATCGATTGCCTAAACGAAATAAATACACCTGCCAGTTGAATTTTTTTGAATAATGTGAGCGTTTTTAGGCCGCGTAATTACGTGGCCTTTTTTTGTGCCGTATACTTCACTATAAGCACTGCCGTGCGTTGAGATGCTCCGGGTTTGCCCAGCTTTTCTAATAAAGCGTCGTATTCATCCAGCATCTGCCGCCTGCCGGTTTTATTGCTGGTTATTTTCTCTAATTCGCTTGTTATGGCTTCAATATTGCAATCGGCCTGGATCAATTCCGTAACGATCTTTTTATTAACGATAAGGTTTACAAGCGAAATAAATTTGATTTTAACCAGGGCACGCGCAATAGTTACGCTAACGGTTCCGCCCTTATAAAGAACTACCTGGGGTACTTTAAAAATTGCAGTTTCGAGTGTTGCAGTGCCTGATGTGACCAGTGCGGCATAGGCGTTGTTTAATAAATCATAAGTGCCATCAAAAACCACAGGAATGCTGCTATTATTTAGAAATTGTTCGTAATAGCTTAGGTTGAACGAAGGTGCACCGGCAACTATAAAGCGGTAATCAGGAAAATTTTTTGCTGCGGCCAGCATGTTTGGAAGCAGGCGACTAATCTCTTGTTTGCGACTTCCTGGCAAAAGCGCAATAATTTTTTTATCAGCGTTGTTGTATTTTTGATTGAAAGCAACATCCGGCTTGAAAGCAGATATGGCATCAAGAAGAGGGTTGCCTACATAATCAACCTTCATGTCCCAGTTTTTATAAAAATCAACCTCGAAAGGCAGGATGCAGAACAGATGATCAACAATACGTTTGATCTTTACAACCCGTTTCTGGTTCCATGCCCATACCTTGGGCGAAATATAATAGCAAACCAGTATTCCCTCAGTTTTGGCATATTCGGCGATACGGAGGTTAAAGCCGGGAAAATCAATCAGGACCAAAACATCAGGCTGCCATGCGGTAATGTCTTTTTTGCAGGCCGCCATGTTTTTTTTGATAGTACGAAGGTTGGTAACTACCTCCAGGAATCCCATAAATGCCATTTCGGCGTAGTGTTTTACCAGGTCGCCACCCTCGGCCAGCATTTTATCGCCACCAAAAAAACGGAATTGTGCCTGCGGATCCACCTCTTTCAGAGCATGCATCAGGTTGGCACCATGCAAATCGCCGGAAGCTTCACCGGCTACGAGGTAATATTTCATAGCCTTTAAATATTGAATTTCCAGTTGTTGAGTAAAGGTATGGCATGATGTGCCGTCATATCAAACTGTACCGGTACTACCGAAACATAGTTGTGTTCCAGTGCCCAAACATCGGTTTCTTCACCGGCATCATTTAATTGAAAGACACCGGTAAGCCAGTAATAGGGGCGGCGGTGCGGGTCCATACGCTCATCGAATTCTTCAGCCCATTTGGCGTTTGCCTGGCGGCATATTTTGATGCCCTTGATATGCGGTGTGGACGGAAAATTAACATTCAGTAAAGTAGCGGGGGGTAAGCCATTCTGTAAAACCTGCTGCGCGATCTCCTTTACGTATTTGAGACAATGGCTAAAATCGGCCTGCAGTGTATAATCATCCAGCGAAAAGCCAATTGAGGGTATGCTTTCAATGGCACCTTCAACCGCTGCCGACATGGTGCCGGAGTATAAAATATTGATAGAGTTGTTTAAGCCATGATTGATGCCTGAAACGCATAGGTCGGGCTTTTTGCCTTTAAAGATCTTGTTGACGGCCAGTTTTACGCAATCTACCGGAGTCCCCGAGCATCGGTAGCTTTCGATGCCTTCGTAGATATCCACCTGGTCGAGCCGGAGCGGACTGCCAATAGTTATGGCATGCCCCATACCCGATTGCGGGCTATCAGGTGCAACAACTACTACCCGACCTAATTCGCGCATCACATCCATTAATGCTTTGATGCCCGGGGCTGTAATGCCATCATCATTTACTACCAGAATTGTGGGTTGGTGACTGCTTTTCATTTTGGGCAAAATTAGTTATATTTGATCATGCTTACTGCTGAAAAGAAGAAATATACAGTTGATGATTATTTGCTGCTGGAAGAAGGTGCACCTTTTCAATTAATAAATTATGATTTAGTTATGTCACCATCGCCTACTCCTGCTCATCAAGCAATTTCTTTAAGGATTTCGAGTTTAATTCTACATTTCCTGGATAAGACTAACAACCTCGGCGTGGTTTTGCCAGCTCCTTTAGATGTGAAATTTGATGACGGTAATGTACTTCAGCCCGATGTGCTATACATTTCGGCGGAAAGAAAGCAGGAATTAGTTAAGGATAGGATTGAAGGCGCACCTGATTTGGTGATTGAGATTTTATCGCCTTCCAATGCTTATTATGATTTGAGGCAGAAAAAAGATATTTATGAAAAATACGGAGTAAAGGAATATATTATCATAGATCCGATCGCTTTTAGCGCCGAGTCTTATATCCTGCAAAATAATACATTTCAACTGCATCAAAAAGCCAAAAAAAATGAGCAGCTCGAGTCCTTTATACTACCCGGACTTAGCTTCGAGCTTGAAAAGGTATTTGCATAAAAAGCGATAATTCTTAAATAACCTTATTCACTTCCTGTGCCCTCACCAGAAGTTGACACGTTGTTGATGTTGGTCAACCGGATACTAAGTTAATGAAAAAATTGCCCCATAAAAAAAGCCCCGCATTTGCGGGGCTTAGTGTTTTATAAGCTATTGATCCATTTAACCAGCTCGTCTCTCGATTTGCCGGTTTTTTGCTGGAGCTTACCCAGCAGTTCATCGTCTTTTCCTTCTTCGCGAAGTAAATCGTCATCAGTCAGATCGGCGTAGGCTTTTTTTATCTTGCCCTTGGTTTCGGTCCATGCGCCTTTGATTTGTAATTTATCCATGATGTTTTTTGTTAGATATATGGTAACAACATCAACAGAGGCATTTGGTTTTTAATCAGGTGCTCGTTACCAATAACGAGCCGTTATATCTCATCAATAATTACAAAGCCCCTTCCTTGATTTCGTCCACAATTGACGGATCCAACAAAGTAGTCGTATCACCTAAATTAGACGTATCACCCTCTGCTATTTTCCGCAAGATGCGACGCATGATCTTTCCTGATCGTGTTTTAGGCAAACCGGTAACAAACTGTATTTTATCTGGTTTGGCTATAGCGCCAATGATACGGGTTACCGTCATCAGGATATCCTTACGAGTCAGGTCGGCGTCTCCATGTAAATTCGGACTAACCACAAAGGCGTAAACACCCTGGCCTTTGATGTCGTGTGGATAACCGACCACGGCAGATTCTACAACGCTGGCGTGCATATTGATCGCATTTTCTACTTCGGCTGTTCCGATGCGGTGACCTGATACATTCAATACATCATCAACGCGGCCGGTTATGCGGTAATAACCGTCCTCATCGCGCAGGCAGCCGTCGCCCGTAAAGTATTTTCCCGGGTAGGTAGCGAAATAGGTTTTTCGGCAACGTTCATGGTCGCCATAAGTTGTGCGGATCATTCCCGGCCACGGGAACTTGATGCATAGATTTCCGCTTACGTTGTTACCTTCAATTTCTACACCGTTTTCGTCGACTAATACTGGCTGTACGCCTGGAAGAGGTAAAGTAGCAAAGCTGGGCTTGGTTTTGGTAACACCTGCTATTGGTGATATCAAAACTCCTCCTGTTTCGGTTTGCCACCAGGTATCAACAATCGGGCAATTTTTGTGTCCGATTTGTTCATCAAACCAATGCCAGGCTTCCTCATTAATGGGTTCGCCAACCGAGCCCAGTTTTTTGAGCGAGCTTAGATCCTTGCCCTGGAGCAAATCCGTCCCAAAGCTCATTAATGAGCGAATAGCAGTAGGGGCGGTATATAATATGTTTACTTTATATTCTTCAACAATATCCCAGAAACGTGAGGGTGTTGGCCAGGTAGGGATGCCTTCAAACATCAGGGTAGTGGCACCCTGTGAAAGCGGGCCATAAACAATGTAGGAGTGCCCGGTGATCCAACCGATATCAGCTGTACAGAAAAATACTTCGCCGCGGTTGTATTGGAACACGTTGGCAAAAGTATAACCAGTATAAACCATGTAACCACCACAGGTATGCACTACGCCCTTGGGCTTGCCGGTAGATCCTGAAGTGTAAAGAATGAACAGCATATCCTCGGCATCCATTTCCTCGGCTTCGCAAAAAGTGTTCCCCTGGGTCTCTACTTTTTTAATCTCGTCTTCCCACCAAACATCGCGTCCTTTGATCATAGATATAGGCGTACGGCTGCGGGTAAGCACAATCACTTTTTTAACTGAGGGGCATTGTACCAGCGCGTCATCGATCACGTTTTTAAGCGGAATTTCCTTGGTGCCGCGGAAACCGCCGTCAGCGGTAATCACCAGGTTGCATTGTGCATCCTGGATACGGTCGGCAATAGACTGCGCGGAAAATCCGCCGAATACCACTGAATGTATTGCGCCTATACGGGCGCATGCTAAAACGGATATGGCCAGTTCGGGTACCATGGGCATGTAAATGCAGATACGGTCGCCTTTTTTGGCACCGTTATTCTTCAATACATTGGCAAATTCAGATACCTTTTCGTGCAGCTGACGGTAGGTGAGGATACGATGATCTTCGCTGGGGTCGTTCGGTTCCCAGATAATGGCGGGTTTATCGCCCAGTTTGTCGAGGTGGCGGTCGAGGCAGTTTTCCGTAATGTTCAGTTTGGCGCCTTTGAACCATTTGATGCTTGGTTCGTCAAAATTCCATTCCAGCGTTTTTATCCAGGGCTTGCGCCATTGGAAATTGCCGGCAATATCGGCCCAAAATTCTTCAGGGTTGTCGACGCTGCGTTTATAAGCTTCCTGGTACGCTTCGAACGAGGTGTTTTTCATTGTTTTGGTTCTAATTGGTCAAAATATCGGGTTTACTTAATGCCTCCAAGTCTCACTAAGTAATGCGGTAATTTGAAATTAAATTGGTTTGGGAAAAATAAGCATTTTACAGGAAACGATAGTATCAAATTTATATCTTTAGGTATCGGCTTTTTAAGATATGAAATTTTGCATTTGCCGTTTTCAGCTGCTGCGCTTAATTTCCCCGAAATTTTCCGTCGGCGATAGCAGTGTATCCTGCCCGTACTGTCTGAATCAGAATTTACAGAATTAATAGATTTTCAGCATTTTATTCTTCCTCTATTTCTGTAAATTCCGGTTCAGACAAATACGCCCAGCCCCCCGCTCACCCACCCCCGCCAACGCACCATACAGCCGCATCCCCTCCCGGGAGGGGAACTTTTGTTGATTGCGTGACTTTTGCTCCCTCATACTGTCTATTCTTTAATTCTGTAAATTCCGGTTCAGACAACCACCGCCACGCCCCAAATTCGCTCAAAAAATATTTTCAATTCACTGTTGCCTTTTCGACTTAAAATCCTGATATTTGCAAACTCTTTTAAGAAGAGGGTTAATATTAATCAACATTTGTCATGTCAAGAGTTTGTGATTTAACAGGAAAAAGTGCCATGAACGGTTTCAACGTTTCTAATTCAAACGTTAAAACTAAACGTAAGTTCTATCCTAATTTAAAGCTGAAAAGGTTTTATGTTCCTGAAGAAGATAAGTGGATTACTTTGAAAGTGTCTACTTCGGCCGTTAAAACCATTAGCAAGAATGGTATCACCGCCTGTATCAATAAATACGTTAAAAAAGGGTATATATAGTAGTTGATTGGGTTGAATAGGTTGATTAAGTTCAATCCTATTTTCACTGAATCGCTCATTCAATAATTAAAAAGATGGCAAAGAAAGGCAACAGGGTCCAGGTAATTTTAGAGTGCACCGAGCATAAAGAAAGCGGTCTGCCGGGCATGTCTCGTTATATAACGACCAAGAACAAGAAAAATACGACCGAAAGGCTGGAATTGAAGAAATTTAACCCGGTATTGCGTAAAGTAACTGTTCATAAAGAAATTAAATAAGTTGATTGGGTTGAATAGGTTGATTAAGTTCAATCGCTCAATCACTCATTCATAAATAAAAAGAGATGGCAAAGAAAGTAGTTGCAACCCTGAAAACAGGTAAAGGCAAAGAATATTCGAAAGTGATCACCATGGTGAAATCACCAAAAACAGGTGCTTACTCATTCAAAGAATCTATAGTACATAACGATCACATTAAAGATGCGATCAGTACAGCTAAGGGCCAGTAATAGCCCCTGTTAAGAAACTGGAAGCCGTCTTGTGAATGCGAGAGGGCTTTTTTTGTTGATGTCTGAATCAGTCCCGCACATTTGGGATTGCAATTAAAGAATGATCAGCATATGCTTTACAAAAATGACGATCTTTATTTTCACTCAGACATCTTTGATAGGCGAAAGAAATTCTCCAAATTCTAGAGTTCTGTAAATTCTGATCAAATGGGATTATTCGATTTTTTTAAGAAGAAAGAAAGCACACCGCAAGAGCAGCAGGCGTTGGAAACTGGTTTGGAAAAAACCAAGGACAGTTTTTTTTCTAAGATCACAAAAGTGGTTGCCGGCAAATCGAGCGTTGATGATGACGTGCTCGACGACCTGGAAGAAGTACTCGTTACGTCGGATGTAGGTGTAAGCACAACTTTAAAGATCATTAAACGCATACAAGACCGCGTGGCCCGCGATAAATATATCGGGACATCAGAATTGAATGGCCTTTTGCGCGACGAGATCCAGCAGCTGCTTTCCGAAAATAATAGCAACGATTTTCAGAATTTTGAATATGGCAGCCACAAGCCCTATGTGATTATGGTGGTTGGCGTTAATGGTGTTGGTAAAACCACCACTATCGGTAAACTGGCGCATAAGTTAAAACAAGCCGGCAATAAAGTGGTGATTGGTGCAGCTGATACTTTTCGTGCGGCGGCAGTAGACCAGATACAGCTTTGGGGCGAAAGGGTAGGCGTCCGTGTTGTTGCCCAGGCTATGGGATCGGACCCGGCTTCTGTAGCATATGACACGTTGCGCTCGGCTGTTGCGAATGGTGATGATGTTGCTATCATTGACACAGCCGGCAGGTTACACAATAAAGTGGGCCTGATGAATGAGCTTACCAAGATTAAAAACGTAATGGAAAAGGTGGTCCCCGGAGCACCGCATGAAATATTGTTGGTATTGGATGCCTCTACCGGTCAGAATGCCATTGAACAGTGCAAACAGTTTACCGAAGCGACTGCCGTAAACGCGCTTGCTTTGACAAAACTTGATGGCACGGCTAAAGGTGGTGTAGTGATCGGTATATCAGATCAGTTCAGGATACCGGTAAAATATATTGGCGTGGGTGAAGGTGTGGAGCATTTGCAATTGTTTGACAGGAAAGCGTTTGTGGATAGTCTTTTCAAACAATAGGTAATCAAAAGGCAAAAGCCTGCTATTTGTCTGAATCACAGAATAAAAAGATAATCCTTATTTCACAGATTTTGATCCGGGAAATAATTGTAATCACCAAATTCAACGATTCTGACAAATCACCAGGCGATTAGGTGGGAAATATGAAAACAAAAGGTTCAGTTCGGATTCAAGATACAGGCAAACCGCGTATTAACGTGGTTACCCTTGGTTGTTCGAAAAATATATACGACTCCGAGGTTTTGATGGGCCAATTAAAAGGTAATGCTTTTGATGTTGTACACGAGGCTGAAAAAGTTGGGAAGAACGATATCGTGGTGATCAATACCTGCGGTTTTATTGATAATGCCAAACAGGAATCGATCGATACCATTCTGCAGTACAGCGAACTAAAGGAGCAGGGTAAAATTGGCAAAGTGATTGTTACCGGTTGCCTGTCAGAACGCTACAAACCTGAGCTGGAAGCAGAAATAACCAATGTCGATTCGTGGTTTGGTACTAACGATCTGCAAAACCTGCTCCAATCGGTCGGTGCCAATTACAAGCATGAACTGATTGGCGAGCGTATGCTCACGACGCCTAAGCATTTCGCCTACTTCAAGATAGCCGAGGGCTGTAACCGCCCGTGCTCGTTCTGCGCGATACCGTTGATGCGCGGAAAGCATGTGAGCAAGCCGATAGAAGAACTGGTTACAGAGGCCAAAAACCTGGCCAGAAATGGCACCAAAGAATTGATTCTTATTGCCCAGGACCTTACCTATTATGGACTCGACCTGTATGGGAAACGCAACCTTGATGATTTACTTCGCAGGTTAAGTGATGTTAACGGCATTGAATGGATACGCCTGCAATATGCCTATCCTTCCGGTTTTCCAATGGAGATACTGGATGCGATGAACGAACGCGAAAATATCTGCAAATACCTTGATATGCCCTTGCAGCACATCAGCGATGATATGCTGAAATCGATGCGCCGCGGTATAACAAAACAAAAAACAATCGACCTGGTTAACCAGATCCGCGATAAAGTGCCCGCCATTGCCTTGCGTACAACACTCATAACAGGCTACCCGGGAGAAACGGAACAGGATTTTGAAGAGATGCAACAATGGGTAGAAGAAACCCGTTTTGATCGTTTGGGCTGTTTTACCTATTCGCACGAGGAAAAGACGCATGCCCATAGTTTGGTTGATGATGTGCCTGATGAAGTGAAACAGGAACGCTCGGATGCTATCATGGAAATACAGCAGGGGATCTCATTGGAGAAGAATCAGCAGAAGGTTGGTAAAGTTTTTAAGGTGCTGATAGATAAAAAAGAAGGAGCGCATTTTGTTGGTCGTACAGAGTTTGATTCACCGGAAGTTGACAACGAAGTATTGATCGATGCTAACCTGGATTATGCTACTCCGGGCACTTTTGTCCAGGTGAAAATTGAAAGTGCAGAAGACTTTGACCTTTATGGACAAATTGTAAAATAAGCAGGCAATTATTTACATTAGGATATTTAAAACTAATTTCGGGGTGTAATAGACCCGAAATACAACATCCGACATCCCAAATCAATGGACTCTTCCTGTATAGATTATAAAGACACCGGCTTTTTTTCACAAACGGTAATTGATTACATAGAGGATAAACCCGAATTAAGGCCCTATTATAGTTATCGGCCTGACTGGGAGGGATTCGAAAAAATACTCAAAAGCGAGAAAGTTACAGCCGATAGGGAGCTGCTTTACCAAGTACTTACCGAACAATACCTGCCAATATCTCAATCTGCATTCCGCGATACGGAGTTAGTTGAAGACAATATCGCTCTGCTGAAGCTTGGCAACACCTATACTGTTACCACCGGACACCAGTTGAACATCTTTGCCGGCCCGCTGTATTTTATCTACAAGATAGTTACTGCTATAAAACTGGCTCAGCAACTGAAAGAAAAGTTTCCGGAACAAAATTTTGTGCCGGTGTATTGGATGGCTTCTGAAGATCATGATTTTGCCGAGATCAACTATACCAATATTGGCGGCAAAAATGTGCACTGGTGGTACGAAGCATCGGGTGCTACAGGCCGCATTAACCCTGATACCATGCGGCAAGCCTTAAACCAGTATAAAGGGGTATTGGGTTTGGAACACCATGGTGCCGAACTGGCTGAGATTGTTGAAAAGGCATACCATGGTTTCGACAAATTGGCGGATGCAACGCGGTTCCTCGTTAATGCCTTGTTTGGCCAGTATGGGTTAGTAATCATTGATGCCGATGATCATCGGCTGAAGCAACAATTTGCGCCCATAGTCCAAAGCGATATTACAGGGCAACATAGTTATAAAAGCATTATAGCTACCAACCATCAGCTTGAAAAGTTAGGTGTACACATACAGGTTAACCCGCGCGAGATCAATTTTTTTTACATGACCGACGGTTTGCGTGAGCGTATCGTATTTGAAAACAGTATTTACCAGGTACTCAATACAGCGATCAGCTTTACTACAGAAGAATTAACAGAAGAAATTCGATCCTTTCCGGAACGCTTCAGCCCTAATGTGGTGATGCGCCCGCTTTACCAGGAGTACATTCTGCCCAATATTGCCTATGTTGGCGGCGGTGCCGAAGTAGTTTACTGGCTGGAGCTTAAAGCTAATTTTGAACATTATCACGTTGATTTTCCGATATTGATCCTCCGTAACTCTGGCCTGGTAATACCCAAGCGCGCAGCCGCAAAAATTCAAAAGATAGGGTTGGATCTGAAAGAATTATTCAGGAGCACCGATGAAATTAAAACGAGCTGGGTCAAAAAGCATAGCGGCCATGAGTTATCGTTAGCTGAAGAATGGCGCGAACTCCAGTCTATTTTTGAAAAGCTAAAACTGCGATCCTATAAGATCGATCCAACTTTATCAAAGTCTACAGAGGCAGTTAAAGCGCGCTTAGAACATGCGATGCAAAACCTCGAACATAAACTGGTTAAAGCCGAAAAACATAACTACCAAACCAGGCTGGAGCAAATCGACCAGGTAAAAACCGAGCTTTTCCCCAAAGGCAGCCTGCAGGAACGTAACGAGAATTTTGGCCTGTTCTACGTAAAATGGGGGCAGGGATTCATTGATGAGCTCATCAGGCATTTTGAGCCGCTTGAGTTTAGGTTTACGGTGGTGGAGGAGAAGATTGATTGAGTAGGATTTTCCTCGTCGAAAATGTAACGACCTGTACCAGAAAGCCTCTTTAAACTATATTTGCCCTAATGATTGTCGCTGAAATCACCCTTCGCAGCTTTACTGAAAATATCTTCCTTGCGATGGGATGCAGCATTGAACATGCCCGGTTAGCGGCAGATGTGCTGTTAAAGTCAGATCTACGGGGCATCGATTCGCATGGCGTAGCCCGCCTAACCGGTTATGTGCGTCTGTGGGAGAAAAAGCGCATCAATACTAAACCAAATATCACGATCGTTCATGAAACGCCAACAACTGCCACAGTTGATGGTGATGCAGGCCTCGGCCTTGTAGTTGCGCCTTATGCGATGCAGGTGGCCATTGATAAAGCAGAAAGATATGGGTCGGGCTGGGTAGCAGTACGTAACTCTAACCATTTTGGTATTGCGGGCTATCATGCCCTGATGGCTGTGGAAAGCGACATGATCGGTTTTGCTATGACCAATGCCAGCCCCCTGGTATCGCCAACCTATTCAAGTGAACGACTGCTGGGTACCAACCCGATGTGCTATGCTTTCCCTGCAGGGAAATATCCTTCGTTAATTGTCGATATGGCTACCTCTGCTGCCGCTAATGGCAAGCTCGAGATCGCACAGCGCTTAGGTAAACAGGTGCCGGAAGGCTGGATTCAAGACAAAAACGGGCGGGCAACTACTGATCCTCATGCGCTAAAGTCGGGCGGGTCACTATTGCCGCTCGGAGGCGATACTGAGCATGGAAGCCATAAAGGTTTCGGACTGGGTGCAACTGTGGATATCCTGTCTGCTGTATTATCCGGCGCAAACTACGGCCCCTGGGTGCCGCCTTTTGTCGCATTTCTGGAACCACCAACCGACCCGGTAGGTGCGGGCATTGGCCATTTTGTTGGTGCTATGCGGGTGGATGGATTCCGACCGGTAGATGAGTTTAAGGCACATCTGGATAACTGGATCGAAAGATTTAAGGCATCAGCAACTGTCGAGCCCAATCAAAAAGTCATCATCCCCGGTGAGCCCGAAACTGCAGCGGAAAAAGAAAGAAAAATTACTGGTATCCCGTTGGTAGCAGCAGTGGTGAATGACTTAAATGTACTGGCTGAAAAGTTTGGTGTAGCAAAACTATAAAGCTAACCTATCTAAATTCCGCAATCAGCATTCCTGATTCCGCAATCAGCATTCCGCCTTTAAAAAATCATTCCGCAATCGGCATTCCGCCTTTCGCATTCAAAAAAGCATTCCGCCTTCCGCATTTAAAACCTTCCACCCTTAATTCACACCCCTAAATAAACGGCTCCACCTGATCTTGTGCAGGAAATCAGCATTGCTGTCCCAGCTCATCCACACAAATAACGCGCGACCAACAATATGGTCTTCAGGTACAAAACCCCAATAACGGCTGTCTGCTGAATCGTGGCGATTATCGCCCATCATCCAGTAATAGTCCATTTTAAAGGTGTACGTGTCGGTCTTTTTGCCATTGATATAAATATCATGGCCCTTAATCTCCACTTTGTTTTCCTCGTAAACAGAGATAGCGCGACTATAAATCGGGAAGGTAAGGCTGTCGAGTTTTACAGTCCAGCCCCGTTTGGGTATAATAACCGGGCCGAAATTGTCCTGATTCCAGCCATAATTTGGCAGTTTCCAGGCCAATTGTGTAAAGGCCGGGTAACTGGTATTCGACGGGAAAACCGGGTCGGCCGGTGCGCCCTTTGCGGCAACATTTGGGGCGATGGATTTGATGTTGGAATAACCTTTTAATGTTGCTGCCGCTTCTTTGGTCATCGTCATGGAGTTGTTGCCATAGTAATCTGAAATTTCCAGGTCATCCTTTATTTGTGGATTTAGTTCAATACCTGTAGTAGCAACATTATAATCTATTTGTTCGCCGGCTGGGTTAGGGGCAGCTTTGCCGTTTACAAAAACTTGGGCATTTACTACACTTAATGTATCCCCAGGGGTTCCCTGGCAACGTTTAATATAGTTTTCCTGTTTGTCAACGGGGCGATACAGCGGCGAATCGGCATCCATCGGGTAATTGAAAACCACCACATCGCCTTTTTTGATCGAGCTCAACCCGGGCACGCGGTAATAAGGTAATTTGATCAGGTCCGAATAAGATTTGGTATTGATCAATGGCATGGAATTATGCGCAAAAGGAAATGAAATTGGCGTTTCCGGAGTGCGGGGACCATAGTTTAATTTGCTTACAAAAAGGAAATCACCAACCAGCAGCGAACGCTCCATTGAAGGCGTTGGAATGGTGTAAGCTTCAATAAAGAATGTACGTATGAGGGTAGCTGCAATTACTGCAAAAATGATCGCTTCGGTCCATTCACGGGTTGTAGATTTTACCAGTGATTTCTTGTATTTTTCTTTGAACTCGGGGCTTACCGATGGGCCAAGATATTTTGTTTCCTTGTCGTTACCCCATTTTATGAGGTAGATGAAAGGCAGAAAAACGCCTGCTGCATTTTCCCTGAATGAGAATTTGCCATAGGATTTAACCAAATCAACCTGAACGCCCAGGGCAAACAAAATACCTATGCCTGGAATCAGGTAAAGGACAAGCCACCAAGCCGGTCTGCCGCTCAACTTTATTCTTTGGTAAAAATTCCAGATCGGTATCACGCCATACCAGCCCGGTAAACCGGCTTTTTCAAATAATTTCCAAAGGCCGATATATGGCAATATGATGAGTAAGAGTAAAGCGAGGATGTATTCAACTATGTTCACTGCGGTATTTTTTTAGGAATGATTTATTGTAAATTTTATTGATTATAATCGTTGATATCTTGACTACGCCCCAATGTGATAATATCCACTTTTAATTGGTTGTCAAATATATCATAGATTACACGGTAATTACTAATCTGATATACCAACCTGATCGTCCTTTAAGTTTTATAGAACCTGGAGGGCGCGGATTTTCACTAAGATCTAAAATTGCTTGTTTTATGCGTTATTCCCGACGGAATCTTTTATGTAATGGGGTTGTACATGAAGCATGATAGTTTTTTTACAAATTTATTTAAAAAAAATACTATTTCTTATATCCCAAAATCAAACATCTCTTCTGCCGAAAAGAAGCCTTTCTTGCTTGCCACCCATTCTGCCGCCAACACGGCGCCGAGGGCAAAGCCGTTACGGTTATGAGCCGTATGTTTAAATTCGATCGAATCAACTTCCGAATCGTAGATCACGGTATGAGTGCCGGGTACACTGTCTATCCTGAATGATTCAATCAACAACTGGTCGTTGGTCACATGTTCATCATTGGTTTCGTCGCCTTCTGCAGTAAGCACGTTAACCCATTCTGATTTAGTATCAAGGTTTTCGATGATACCTTCCGCAATCGTGATTGCCGTGCCGCTTGGTGAATCCAATTTCTGGGTGTGATGTATTTCTTCTACCTGCACATCGTAATAAGAATAATTATTCATAATCCTGGCAAGCACCTTATTTACATGGAAGAAAATATTAACCCCAATACTAAAGTTAGAAGCATACAATAGCGTGTTGTTCCCAGACAGGCATTGTTGTTTCAATTCGGGGATATGCTGGTACCATCCGGTGGTTCCCACAACTACCGGAATGCGGGCATCAAAGCAACGGTTGATATTATTCAGAACTGAGCCCGGTGTGCTGAATTCGATAACTACATCGGCTTTTTGTAGATTTTCGGCGGTAAGGTCCTGCTGGTTATAAAAATCAATTTTTAATACGATGTTATGCTTACGGTCGGTCGCAATCTTTTCTATGATCTTGCCCATTTTTCCGTAGCCTAATAATGCGATATTCATGCTTTATGATTTCGTTTATAAACCGTCTAAGGTAATATATTTTTTGCCTATTTGAAGGTAAGTGTAAGGCTTAATCCTGCTTTTACAGTACCGAAACTGTTGGTTCCGTACATTGGCTGATTGAATATACCGGGTTTTATTTTCAGACTCAGGTCGTTGTCCATTGTAAAGCGTTGTATAAATTTAGCATCGATATAGGCATCAATCATTTGTATGCCCCAACCTCCCAGGAAGCCTAAAATCCCCAGGTCCCTGTCGCGGCGAAAAATATCAGTATAGGTGAGTACATCTGCGTCAGCAACCGTAGCAAGGGCGGGATTCCGGCCCGTAAGTACTCCTTTTTCACGGAGGATAGCCTCTTTTAGAAAAATATTGTAGTTGTTCTGGTTGTAAATAATCACATCGCCGAGGAGTGCCAGACCTCCGTAAATGATGGGCACTTTCCACCAGCGATGATTGTACAATTGCCCCCAACCCGGAATGACACCCGAGCGGAAAAGAGCTTTTTTCGGGAGATGGGTCGAGTCCGGATGATAAATTTTGCCTGTAACGATTGGCGGTACATATTTTTTCGGAGCCGTAGTATCACCTTTGGTTTTTGCCACGGTAGTATCGGGTTTTTGAGCAACTGCTGCAAAAGCCATGGCGGTAAGAAAGCAAGTGAAGAAAAGGAGTTTGTACATTATCACCAATCCAGCATTTCGAGGATACGGTTGAGATCGTCTTCCGACAGGAATGGTATCTCGATCGAGCCTTTGCCCTGGCTGTTTAATTTAAGTTTTACCTGTGTACTAAATTTTGAAGCCAGGTCAGCTTGTATTTTTTGAACCTGAAATGATAGTGGTTCGGGTTGCTTGCCTTCTTTTTTCCCGTGTGTCCTTTGCAGGCTACGAGCCAATTCTTCGGCTTTTCGTACCGACAAGCCATCCTGGATGATCAGTTTATGGATATATAACTGTTTATCGATATCATTTATTGTAATGAGTGCCTTTGCATGCCCCATGCTTACCTGACCGTCGCGGATCGAAGCCTGAATGCCAGGGGGTAATTTCAACAACCTGAGGTAATTAGTTACCGTTGAGCGGTTTTTACTAACCCGTTCGCCCAATTCCTCTTGTTTCAAACTGCATTCTTCTATCATGCGTTGAAAGCTAAGTGCCACTTCGATCGCATTCAGGTTTTCACGCTGGATATTTTCAATGAGCGCCATTTCCAGCATCTGCTGGTCGTTGGCGGTACGGACATAGGCAGGTATATGCGTTAATCCTGCAATTTTGGAAGCACGCAGGCGGCGTTCGCCCGAAATCAGCTGGTAACGATGCGGATTGACACGGCGGATGGTGATGGGCTGTATAAGCCCCTGTATCTTGATGGAGTCGGCCAGTTCAGCCAGCGCCTCAGCATCAAAATCGGTACGGGGCTGGAAAGGATTTACTTCGATCTCGCTGATGCTTATTTCGCTCACAGAGCCCATCGAGTTTGCTTCTGAAAGGCCACTCCTTAAGTCGTTCTTATTGGGTAGTACGCTAACAGAATCATTCAATAAGGCGCTTAAGCCTTTTCCCAAAGCATTTCTCTTCTCTGCACTCATTTTATAGGGTTTCTGTCGTCGCTACAGGTTCGTTTTTCACCAGGCCGTTTTTGCGAACAATTTCACGTGCCAGGTTAAGGTAGTTAATAGCGCCTTTACAGGTAGCATCGTGCATTATTACCGACATGCCAAAGCTTGGGGCTTCGCTCAACCGGGTGTTGCGTTGAATGATGGTATCAAATACCATATCTTCGAAATGGTTTCGTACTTCTTCAACCACCTGATTGGAAAGCCTGAGGCGGACATCGTACATGGTTAGTAATATACCTTCTATCTCCAATTCAGGGTTAAGCCTGGTTTGAACAATTTTAATGGTATTTAACAATTTACCCAAACCTTCTAACGCAAAATATTCACATTGCACAGGTATGATCACCGAATCAGCTGCGGTAAGTGAATTGATCGTGATAAGGCCAAGAGAGGGGGAGCAATCGATAATAATAAAGTCGTACTCGCTGCGCAATCCATCCAAAACCGCTTTCATTTTATACTCACGATCACTCAGGTTGATCATTTCAATCTCGGCACCTACCAGGTCAATATGTGCAGGCAAAAGGTCGAGATTCGGGGTTTCGGTTTTTTGAATAGCCTCATGGGGGTCAACTTCGTTGATCACACATTCGTAAATGCTATTTTTGATGGTACGCGGATCATAACCTATCCCTGATGTAGAATTAGCCTGCGGATCGGCATCAACCAATAGCGTTTTATACTCCAGTACCGCCAAACTTGCAGCAAGGTTTATTGATGAAGTAGTTTTTCCTACACCGCCTTTCTGGTTGGCCAAAGCAATTATCTTACACATACTGTCTGTTCAAATTTTATTACAGCCCGCTTACATAGTGCACAAAACCAAAACCGGTTTTCTGTTTTCGAAAATGTATTTTTGCCGCGGCTAAAGATAAGTATTAAAACTAATTCAGAAATCCACAGCTTTTGGCAAATTACAAACAATAGTAAGGAATGAGTGAGCGAGTGAGTGAGTAATTACTTGTTTGCTGCATTTTATAAATTATTCGCTTATTCACTAATTAAAATAAACAGATTCATGGTTACCATCATATCATCAACAAATCGCCCCGGAAGTTCGACGCTTAAAGTGGCTAAGTTTTATCAGCAGCAATTGCTAGTGAAGGGTGTTGAGGCGCAAATATTGTCATTATCCAACCTCCCCGCTAACCTGATCCAAACTGATCTTTATGGCAAGCGCAGTCAAGAATTTGAAGGAATACAGGATATTGTGAGTAAAACCGAAAAGTTTATTTTTATCATACCCGAATATAACGGCAGTTTTCCCGGTGTGCTAAAAGTTTTCATTGACGCCTGCGATTTTCCGCAAAGTTTTTATAATAAAAAGGCAGCATTGGTAGGGATATCCTCCGGCAAATATGGCAACGTGCGTGGCATTGATCATTTTACAGGGGTTTGCCATTATATGCATATTGATGTAATGGCGTTAAAACTCCATATCTCCTCCATTCACAAAGAACTTGATGCCGAGGACAATCTATTTAAAGCCGACACGCTAAAGTATGTTGCCGAGCAGTTGGATAAGTTTGTAGATTTTTAATAGTCCCAAAGTCCGTATCCCGATAGCTATCGGGATACGGACTTTGGGATTTAAACGGACTTCCAGTTTACCTACCTCCCATTCACCAATCGCGCAATTCCAAATGCTGCAGCGGCGGCAAGAGCACCGATCACCAATACTTTGAAA
>CAIPPO010000112.1 GCA_903866915.1 uncultured Mucilaginibacter sp.
ATGTGAAAAGTGCGTACTCCGTGGGAGTACCCTGGTTATAGAAAAATACCTTATTTATTCGGCTCCATCGGAGCCTCCTGTTCGCAGCCCGGTTTTTATGCTATTGCCACCTGCCTGTTTGTCGCAAAATTCGTAGTTTCGCACACTCATTAAAAATGCAAAAAAGCAGGCTGACCCTTTACATTGTTATTGCACTCGTTTTGGGTGTTGGTGTCGGTTATATCTATAATAGCCAGGTCATCATTGGGATCAATGCAAAGATCAGCCAGGCCGAAGTGAATATTAAAGCAACTGATGCCCAGCTTAAACCAATAAAAGATACCACCATTGTCTCTTATGTTCATTTAAAAACCGAAAGGTTATCCGAGGCCAAAGCCAAACAGCAATACAATAACGACTGCGATGACAAACTGGAAGGCTTCAGTATACTCAGCGATATTTTCTTACGCCTCATAAAAATGATCGTCGGACCGCTTATTTTCAGCACGCTGGTAGTTGGCGTAGCAAAAGTTGGAGATATCAAAGCTGTGGGCAGGATCGGTGGGCGAACACTATTGCTTTTTGTTGGCATTAGTTTTATATCGCTGCTGGTTGGTATGCTGCTGGTTAACTTTTTTGAGCCGGGTACCGCCATGCATTTGTCGCTGCCAACTACTGCTTCCGGTGTCGAGATTAAGAAAACAGCACTGTCACTGCGTGATTTTATCGGTCACGTTTTTCCAAGAAGCTTTGCTGAGGCAATGGCGAATAACGAAGTGCTGCAGATTGTGGTATTTTCGCTGTTCTTCGGTGTGGCAACCGCTGCAATAGGGGAAAAACGCGCTATCATTATCAAATTTATGGATGCCGTTGCCCATGTCATCATGAAAATTACCGGTTATGTGATGCAATTAGCGCCGCTGGCAGTTTTTGGGGCGATAACAGTTGTTGTAGCTAAAGAAGGACTGGGTATTATATCAACCTACGCTACATTTATCGGTGAGTTTTACCTGGGACTCCTGATATTATGGTTGCTGATCATCGGCGGAGCATCTATCGTATTGAAGCAACGGGCATTTCATCTTTTAAATAAAACGCAGGACGCCATATTGGTCGCTTTCAGTACCTCTACCAGCGAAGCCGCGTTGCCGCGTGCTATGGTAGAACTGGAACGTTTTGGCTGCGATAATAAGATTGTGAGTTTTGTTTTGCCCTTGGGCTATTCCTTTAACCTCGTAGGTTCTATGATATATCTAACCTTTGCGCTGCTGTTTTTGGCGCAGGCTTATGGGATTCATCCGTCACTTGCACACCAGTTTTCGATGCTGATGGTACTGATGCTGATGAGCAAGGGGGTGGCAGGTGTGCCACGGGCGGCTTTGGTTGTGTTAGCCGGGGCAGTTGGTATGTTTAATATTCCCGAAGCGGGCCTGGCGCTCCTTTTAGGAATAGATCCGCTGCTGGATATGGGGCGCTCAGCTACCAACGTGCTGGGCAACGTGATGGCGACCGCCGTAGTTAGTAAATGGGAAAATGCATTGGAAGAATAATTGAATCAACATGAATAAAACCTCAAAAAAAATATTTCTGATGGCAAGTGTGATCGTGCCATTCCTTATTTACTGCGTAGTATACTATGCTCATGTCTTTAAGAATGCGCCATACCGGTTTGATGAGTTTCAATATTTTACATTTGCTTATGGACCCGGTGATAGCCTCGTGAACAAATACGACTCACGTACAGGCGATTATCAATTTGTAAACGTGCAAAACAAATTGGTTAAAATGAATGTGCATCTACCAAAAGAAGAAATGCTTTACCTGCACCAGAAAGCTGCCGAACTTGGCTTTTGGGACTGGCCAACAGAAATTGTGGGCGATACAAGTCAGACGCGGGGAGGGGAAAGGGCACCACGTTATGTGACTGAATTTGTATACAAGCGCAAAACTAAAAAAGTTATTTTTGATGAGTCGTACTACGGTGACGACCGGTTGAAAGGCGCCAATCGCCAAATGATAAAAGAAATAGAATTGGTGCTTAAGAAAGAGACGGAACAATCTAAATAAATTTTCTGTTGCTGTTTGCAAATCAAATTCCTATATTTGCACCTCGAAATTTAAAAACAAATTATTAATAACCATGTACGCAATAGTAAGTATAGCCGGACAGCAATTTAAGGTTGCTAAAGACCAGCAGATCTTTGTACACCGTTTACAAGGAGATGAAGGCGCTAGTATTGAATTTGACAATGTGTTATTAGCAGAAAACGAAGGCACCTTCAAATTGGGTAAAGATTTGAAAGGCGCTAAAGTATCGGCTAAGATCCTGTCTCATTTAAAAGGTGATAAAGTAATCGTCTTCAAAAAGAAAAGAAGAAAAGGTTACGAAAAGAAAAATGGCCACCGCCAGCAATTTACCAAGATCGAGATCACCGGTATCAGTTTATAATTAAGGTTTTAACAGGTCCCCGATACAAGGGGCTATAAAAAATACAGAAAATGGCACACAAAAAAGGGGCCGGTAGTTCCAGAAACGGTCGCGAATCACATAGCAAGCGTTTAGGTATCAAGATATTTGGTGGTCAGCCCGCAATTGCAGGTAACATCATCGTACGTCAGCGTGGTACCCGCCACAATCCAGGACTGAACGTAGGCATCGGTAAAGATCATACATTATTTGCTTTGACTGATGGTTTAGTAACTTTCAAAAAGAAAGCTGACAACCGTTCATACGTATCGGTATTGCCTCCGCAGCCCGAAGTAGTAGTTGTTGAAGCTCCTAAAGCAAAACCTGCTGCTAAAGCTGCTCCAAAAGCAGTAGAAGCGCCGGTTGCTGAAGTTGTAGCTGAGCCAGTTGCAGAAGTTGCAGCCGCGCCAGTTGCTGAAGAAGCTCCAAAAGCTAAGAAAGCTGCTGCTCCAAAAGCAAAGAAAGCTGATAAAGAAGAAGGCGCTGCTGAATAAGCAGTAATTCAGAATATAATTAAGAGCCTGTATCGTTAGATACGGGCTTTTTTTGTTGCGGCGCGGCCCAGGGTGGTTGGCGCATAGCGGGATGAATTATTGGAAAGACTATGTCATTCCGAACGAGCAGAAAGTGTGTATGAAATGGCGCGAGGAGAAAACTTCGCATTTTGTCTGAACCTTGTTTTGACAGATTTAGGGATAGCCCTGATGCTTAAATATAATTTGTCATTGCTGTAAGAGCAGGGCGGACGGCGGGTGGTAGCGATGAAGCAATCGCAAGGAGGCAGGTATCCTGGTTGGTTATGTACGGAAAGCTCAACAGTAAGACGGGCCTAAAAGCATACCTTGCGATTGCCACGGCGCCCCTTTCGCGCAAAACCCATGCTGGCACCTCGCAATGACATGGGTTTTAGAACTTGATTGGCTCATGCTAATCCAAAAATCCGGCAAATCAGGGTTCAGACTGAAATCAATATAATTATCCTAATGCAGCGCCCCGGCTTCTCCGTGTGCTAAATTGAACCGCTGAGGTGCGTAGTTTATATGTTTAAAGAGGCTTTTTATTTGTTTTTGGGTAATTGAAAATTCATAGGAATGGAATATTTATACTCGACAGGTTTTTTATGATGAGTTCCGGGAATCCATTTTGGTGAGCATTTAAGAACCCTTACAGCTTCTTCATCCAATTCTTGATTCACACTTTTTCTAATTTGAATTTTATCAATGGTTCCGTCTTTTTCAACCGAAAAGTTTAAAATAACTTTACCCTGAATATGCTCTTTAGCTGCTTTGGCAGGATAATGAATATTCTTTGCGATAAATAGAGAAAACTGTTTCATTCCGCCGGGGAAGTCAGGCGGGAGAAAATCATCATCGTTAAATGAGTTTATTTCGTTAATTAGGATTGTATCAGGAAACTTCAATTTTGGTTGTCCCTTCGCAAAGCTAAATGAAGCAACTATCCCTACAATCAAAAATAGTACCTTCATTTGAACTATTCAATTACCACCCTCTTAATGTAAAATACCTCCGGATCAACAACCGGTACTGTTTTACTTTCGATAGTCACACCTTTGCCGTTGGCCAGGATATGTTTAATGCCGCTGTCAGTTACAACATCCATTGGGAGTGGGATGCCGATGTTTGTTAATTGAATTAAATATTTATTGCCCGGCTTAGCCTGCACGTGTATCTCCAGTTTCGCTGTCGTTCTTAAATAAAGATCAAACAGCGGTTTCAGGTTCTGGCCAGATTCTTTGGTGAAGAATTGTTCCACATCATCCGTGTTAACCAGGTTGTCGTAGGTATACTGCGGACTGGTTACAAACTTCTTTAAGGCCGGGAAAAACAGGCTGTCGCCAATCACATATCGCAGCGTATGCATAAAGAAAGCGCCTTTGGAATAGATATCGTTGATATAAGCTGCTTCCTCATCCATATCAGGGTGCTGTACTACAGGCAATTTGTTTTCTATGCCAAATATACTTTGCTGAAATATCTTATTATATGCTGCTTCGCCTGCTAATTCCCGGGTATATAATGCATCACCAAAAGAACATATGCCCTCGTGGATCCAATAATCGGCCCAATCTTTAGCCGTAACCTTATTACCCCACCATTCGTGCCCGAATTCGTGATGCATCAGCCAGTCGTAATCTTCGCCACCGATCTTGGTATACCTGAATTTATTCCCGTAAGCCACCATAGTCTGGTGCTCCATGCCTAAATGCGGCGTTTCTACCATGGCTATCTTTTCTTTTGCAAAAGGGTATTCGCCAAAATACTTTTCCTGTTCGTGGATAGTCTTTTCAAATATATCCAGGAAATGTTCGGCTTTATCCGCATGCTCCTTTAAAACATAAAACTGTACCGTGGTTTTGGTGCCGTTTACCGTAGTAAATGGACGAATAAAAGGCTGAAAATCGCCAACATTAAACAGGATACTATAGTTATTAATGGTATAATTGGTTTTCCAATGAAAAGTGGCCGTTTCGCCGTGTTTTTTAATGCTTTGCAGTATGCCCGGGCCAGCAACAACCAGATCTTTAGGTACGGTAATAATCAGGTCGACACCCTCATTAGGTTCGTCGGAAGGATGGTCCTTGCAGGGGAAATAAAGCTTACCTCCCGCACCTTCGGCTGTAATGGCCATCCACTGGTGACCGGTTGAATCTTTGGTCCAGGTAAACCCATCATCCCATGGAGGACGCCGGGCAACGTGCGGCTTGCCACCATAAAACACCTTTACGCTGGCACGCCCTTCGGGCAAATCTTTATCCAGGTGTACGGTGATTAATTTATTACTGAATTCGAATGCCTGCATTTTGCCATTAACCAAAACGTTTTGTACGCTATAATCATCCATCAAATCAAACAGCAAAACCCGGGTTGGTTTGGAAAGTATAAAATCAATAGTTGTAGAACCGCCAATAGCATGCTGATTAAAATCAATGCCCAGTTGGATGGTGTAGTGCCTGATATCCATTATAGCCTGCTCGGGTTTGAGTTTGCCGCCGGAGGTAAGGGTTTGGGCGTGCGAAGCTACTGAGCCAATCAGTAGTAAAGCAATCAATATCTTCTTCATCATTGTTGATCTTCTGTTTTAAATTTAAAATATACAAAAGCGGTATACATGATACGAGCGCTATTTCCGTTCTGAATTCCCGGTGTCCATTTTGGACTATCTTTTAATAGCCTAATAGCTTCATTTGAAAAATCGATCGATGGACTGGAAATTATTCGGAAATTGCTAAGTGAACCGTCTCTTTCAACTATGAAATCTATCATCACTTTTCCTTGTATTTTGTTTCTTCTTGGTTCAGCGGGATATCTCAAACTATCTTGAAGGCATTGAATAAATTTCTCCGAACCACCCGGAAATGATGGCATGTGTTCTACAGCGGTAAATATTTTCAGGGAATCGGTTTGCACAAAAGATGGCAATTTAAAGCTGATAGGCAGGGTAAAACTAGTTTTTACCGCCATTCCGTTCTGAATAGCTGGCTTCCATTTTGGCGATTTTTTGATTACCCGTACCGCTTCGGAATCAATTTCTGCAGATACACTTCTCAGGATTTTTATTTCACTGAGCGAACCATCTTTTTCAACGAAAAACGAGATAAAAACTTTCCCCTGCACCTTTTCGATAACTGCTTTTACCGGGTATTGCAAATTATTTGAAAGGAAATTGATGAATGCGGCGGATCCGCCCGGGAACTGAGGCATCTGTTCGACAGATGTAAAAATTGGGCCTTCTTTTGTTGTGTCGTTTTTTTGAGCTTTTACAATAGTTAATGTAAATAAAATCAATATGGTCAATAATGCTTTCTTCATATTATAAATTTACTAATACTCGCGCACCATCAAGCTATCGGCAAAGACGCGCAAGGCTTGTTTATTATCTTCGGGGAGTTTAACCGCGTCGAGCGAATCAAATGCTTTTTTAACATAAGTATGCATGGCTTCCCAGGCAAATTGACGGATATTAAGCTGATCGTAAATGGCAGTTACCGCATCAACTTTTTCTTTAGGAGGAAAATCTGTTCCGGATAACCAGTGTTCCAGGTCATTTAATGCTCCAGAATCAGTAAGTTCGAGTGCTTTGATCAGCAAGAAGGTTTTTTTGTTGGAAAGTATATCTCCGCCAACCTGTTTACCGAATTTATCAGGGTCGCCATATACATCCAGAATATCATCCTGTAACTGGAATGCTACACCCAAATGCTCGCCAAAGGATTGTAACAGCAAGGCATTCCGGTTATCAGCACCGCCGATAAGCGCGCCGATTTTAAGGGCACTACCCAGTACCACAGCGGTTTTTAAGCGGATCATATTGATGTATTCATCAATATGCACGTCATTACGCTGTTCGAAATCCATGTCAAACTGCTGACCTTCGCATACGCCAACTGCAGTCTCATTGAAGATCTGCATAATAGGCCGTAACAGATGATCGTCCACATTCATCATCAATTTATAGCCTTCAACCAGCATCACATCACCGGATAATATAGCCACATTGGTATTCCACTTTTCATGAACGGTTACTTTGCCGCGGCGCAATGGCGCATTGTCCATAATATCGTCGTGCATCAGCGTAAAATTGTGAAACACTTCAATAGCCAGGGCAGGAGATATCGCCTTGCGCACGTCGCCACCAAACAGATCACATGCCATCAATACCAGCGCCGGCCTGATGCGTTTACCACCCAATGCAAGAATATATTTTATAGGTTCATACAGGTCGGCAGGAGCAAGCGGGAATTTGAGTTCGTTAACTTCTGTTGCAATGAGTTCCTGCAGATCACTTAGTTTAGCCATGCGGGGGGGGTAGTTATTGAATTAGTGAGTTGTTTTATAGCTGTATTGTATTATAGCTGGACTGTTTGTTGAACAAGCGATTAATCCAATGCCAAATGCCCAATGGCACGAAAGTAACAAATGCTCCAAAATTTCCCAACCTATTCAACAATTCACTCATTCACAAGAGTAAAGTCAATCTGTTTTTTGGTCAGATCTACGTTTTTAACTTTGATCCTAACTTCATCGCCCAGCTGGTAAACCTTTTTCTTTCTTTGGCCAATGATGGCATAGTTTTTTTCATCAAGGGTATAAAAATCATCGGCTATATCACGCAGGCGTATCATGCCTTCGCACTTATTCTCGATGATCTCGACATACATACCCCATTCCGTTACACCAGAAATAATACCGGTGTAAACCGTGCCAACCTGGTCCTTCAGGAATTCGGCCTGTTTGTATTTGATGGAAGAGCGTTCGGCGTCAGCAGCCTTTTTTTCTTTTTGCGAACAGTGTTCGCAAAGCTTTTCATAAAACGCTGCATTTACCGATTGGCCATGGTTCAGGTAATGGAACAATAACCGATGTACCATTACATCGGGGTAACGGCGTATGGGTGAAGTAAAGTGCGTATAGTGATCAAATGCCAGGCCATAATGGCTGGTTGTTTTTGTGGTATAGATAGCTTTCGCCATCGACCGGATAGCGAGGTGGGTCAATACATTCTGTTCTTTTTTGCCTTCCAC
The DNA here is from genome assembly GCA_903866915.1 of uncultured Mucilaginibacter sp. GTDB lineage: Bacteria > Bacteroidota > Bacteroidia > Sphingobacteriales > Sphingobacteriaceae > Mucilaginibacter. The sequence continues at coordinate 7,989 of CAIPPO010000112.1, forward strand.
ATCTTCCATCAAAAAATTGAGGGATTTGGCAATTTCCTTATCCGACTTAGTGTTAATCTTGTATCCAAACCGGGCAGCAAACTGCGCAAAGTTGGCCAGAGCATCGGGTTTTGGTGAATCGTGTACCCGATAAACAAAGGTGTATTTGTTTTTACCCTTACCCATTTTGTCGACAAATTCGGCTACTTTCCGGTTGGCGAGCAGCATAAAGTCTTCAATCAATTTATGGGCATCTTTGCGTTCTTTTACATAAACGCCTATTGGGCGGCCACGTTCATCGAGGTTAAATTTAACTTCGGTTGTCTCGAAGCTTATGGCGCCGTTCTTGAATTTACGTTCGCGTAGCTTATAGGCGAGCGCATTCAGCTGGTGAATCTCTTTTGAAAGTTCGTCCGATTTATTTGCAATCACCTCCTGCACTTCCTCATAAGTAAATCGCCTGTCGGAATGGATCACCGTTTTGCCGTACCACTCATTAACGATATTAGCCTCAGCGTTCAATTCAAATACTGCGGCGAAGCAAAGCTTGTCTTCATTTGGTCTAAGCGAGCACAGGCCATTAGACAGCCTCTCAGGCAGCATAGGTATCACCCGGTCGACCAGATAAACAGACGTGGCCCGGTCCAGTGCTTCTTTATCCAATGCCGAATCGGGCTGGATATAGTGCGAAACATCGGCTATATGCACGCCAACTTCGAAATTGCCATCTTCGAGGTATTTAAACGATAAGGCATCATCAAAATCTTTCGCATCAAATGGGTCGATCGTAAAAGTCAGGGTATCGCGGAAATCCCGGCGTTTGGCAATTTCTTCTGATGTGATTGAATCCTTAATTTCTTCCGATTCAGTTTCAACCTCAGCCGGGAACGAAAGCGGGAAGCCATATTCGGCCAGGATGGCATTCATTTCGGTGTCGTTCTCGCCCTGTACCCCCAGTACATTTTTAATTCGACCGATAGGATTTTTTGCTCCGGCCGGCCAGTCGGTTATCTCAGCAACCGCTTTTATCCCGTTACGGGCACCATTCAAGTCGCCCAGCGGGATAAAAATATCATGCTGCATCTTCCTATCGTCAGGAATAAAAAATGCAAATCGTTCGGAAACTTTCACTATACCAGTAAACTCCAGCTTGGCCCTCTTGATGATCTCGATCACTTCACCTTCCTGCCTTGCACCCTTGCTTTTTGCATAAACGTAAACCTTTACGCGGTCGCCATTAAGGGCATTGCGCAGCTTGCGCGGAGCTACATAGATATCTGTTTCATCTTCGTCGTCAGTTACGATGAATGCTGAACCGTCATTAGTCATATCCACCACACCTTCAATAAAGGTTTTAAGTTCCAGCAGTTGAAATTTGCCGGGAGATATTTCTTTCAGTACGCTCTTTTTAGCCTCTTCTTTCAGGATTTCAAGGATGATATCGCGCGATTCATCGTCATTGATATTTAACCGTCCTGATACCTGTTTATAATTTAGCGGAAGGTTATTGTTTTGTTCAAATACATCCAGAACCAAACGGGTAAGTACCAGCTTGATGGAGGAGGAGTTGTTTTTCTTTGCCATGGTTTATTTTGAGGCAGTATAAAAGAATAATTGAATTGGATGAATAAATTTAATCGATGATGAAATGATCGTATCTGGAATTCAATATTGAAGTTTCAATCTCGTTGAGTTTGTCTTTGATTAGGCTGATCTTTTCCAGTATGTCGGTATATCGGTTGGTTTTTGTGTTGATATTTAAAATAGCGATCCTCAATTCATTCATGTTTTGCTGATAATACATGTTTTTATCATTGGTAAGCAAAACGTTAAAACCATTTGTCTGCATTAGTTTGATCAGTTCACCATTTTTCTTTCCCATCCATTCTATATCTCTTAAGGTCACTACTTCATGATTAGAATTGAGAAAACGAAATTTTAATTTGGTTGGCAATTGCTCATCTATTAATACTTTCATGAATTTGAGTATCAATAAGCAGCTTTTCAGAAAGTTTTAAGACCGCGAGACATGATTCTTTGGGGATATAATCAAAATCACTTAAAAATTCGTGCAGTGAATCTCCGGCTTCGAGATAATCAAATAGGTTTTTTACCGGAACCCTTGTGCCCTTAAATACGGGCGTTCCATTCAATATTTCCTTGTCAACACTTATTACATCTGCAGCTTTCATAGTATTCAAATATAAGATATTTGCAGCAACAAAAATTAAGCGCTCTCAGCTTTTCGGTATTGAATCGATCAATTTTTTCGTGTATTCATTTTTAGGCCGAAAATAAATCTCATCCGGGTCGCCGGTTTCAACGATTTCGCCTTTGTTCATTACCATCACCCGATCCGAGATATGTTTGATCACCGACAAGTCGTGCGAGATGAAGATATAGGTGAGCTTAAATTCCTGCTGCAATTCACGCAACAGATTGAGCACCTGGGCCTGAACGGAAACGTCAAGCGCCGAAACTGACTCGTCGCAAATAATAAATTTGGGTTGTAGGGCCAATGCCCGGGCAATAACAATACGCTGTCTTTGTCCACCGGAGAACTCATGTGGATATCGGTTAAAATATTCCGGTGGAAGATTTACGCGCTCAAGTAGTTCCAGCACCCGCTGTTTTCGTTTAGTATTGTTTTCAAAAAGCTCATGAACCTGCAAAGGTTCCATTAGTGAATCGCCAACGGTAAGGCGCGGATTTAAAGAAGAGTAGGGGTCCTGGAAAATGATCTGTATATCGCGACGCATATGGCGCATATCTTTTTTGCCCAGTTTGCGCAGATCGGTATTTTCAAAACTGATATCACCTGAAGTAGGTTCAATCAACCTCAAAATGCTTCGGCCCAAAGTCGACTTGCCGCAGCCCGATTCACCTACCAGGCCTAATGTTTCTCCAGGGAAAACGTCAAAACTTACCCCGTTTACGGCCTTAATATTCTTCTTGTGTTTTCCCAACATTCCGCCACCTATTGGAAACCAGGTGCACAGTTCGTTGATCTTTAGGATGGCTTGTTGCTTATATAAACTTTGACGATGTGCAGCGATTTCGCCCGGTTTATAGGCATTTTGAGAGCGTATTTTTTCGATCGTGCTACCTGTTTGTTCGGTATCGTCTAGAAAGTCAGCTACTACCGGCAATCTTTTCAAATGAAACTCCGGCGATGGCCGGCAGGCTAGCAAACCCCGGGTATACGGATGCCGGGGATTGGTAAAAATAGCTTTCGATGTTGCCTCTTCTACAACTTCGCCTTGATACATCACCATTACCTGATCGGCTATTTCCTTTACTACGCCAAGATCGTGGGAGATGAAAATCAAACTCATATTGCGTTCTGCTTGCAGGCCTTGTAACAGTTCGATAATGGTTTTTTGAACGGTAACATCGAGTGCTGTGGTGGGCTCGTCGGCTATCAGTATTTCCGGATCGCAGGACAGCGCCATGGCGATCATGATACGTTGTTTTTGTCCGCCGGATAACTCATGCGGATAACTGTCAAATATCGCTTCCGGTTGGGGTAATTGAACTTCGTTGAAAAGCTTGATCACTCGTAGTCTGGCTTCCTTTTGGTTAACGCCGAGGTGTAAACGTATGGCTTCAGTAACCTGATTGCCGCAAGTAAGAACCGGGTTAAGCGAGGTCATAGGCTCCTGGAAAATCATCGCAATGCGATTGCCCCGAATGGCCCGCATTTGATCTTCCGGTAATCTTAAAATATCAGTGTTATTTAGCAGGGTCTCACCGCTTACCAGGGTATTAGCGGCATTGTGCAAGCGCATAATTGCCAGCGAAGTGACTGATTTTCCAGAACCGGATTCGCCTACAATACCCAAAGACTCACCTTTTGCCAGCGTAAAACTACAGTTCTTTACAGCTTCGACCAGCCCGTTTGGTGTTTTAAAACTGACTTTTAGATTTTTAACTTCCAGCATTATATACCAACCAAAGTTATGTTTTCATCCGGAATGAGTTCTTCACCACGATACCGTCTTAACAATTGTGCAGTAGCAATTACATCTTTCTGGCAATAATTGGCAATCCTTTCCAGGTTATTTTCTTCCCAATAAACCTGGCCTACCATACTGCCGTCTATATCATCTTTTGGTGTAGGTATATTGAAAATTGCAGTAAGAAGACTAAGCGAAGTATAACTTTTGTAATCGCCAAATTTCCATAACTCCATCGTATCAAGATGACTGATCTCCCAGGGTTTTTTGCCAGCTATTTCAAGTTGCGAAGGAATTTTAAGCCCATTGATCAGCATGCGCCGGCAGATGTAAGGAAAGTCGAATTCTTTACCATTGTGTGCGCAAAGAATAAGGGATGGGGGCTGAGAATGAAGTAATTCAGCAAATTTGATAAGCAATTCTTTTTCCTGGTCCGAATAAAAGGATTTCACCCGTAAACCGGTACCTCTACCTCTAGAGAATATGCCGACCGATATGCAAATGATTTTACCAAATTCTGCCCAAATACCGGCACGGCTGTAAAAATCTTCGGCGGTGTCCTCTTTCCGGGCGTGAAGGGTTTTTTGGTCCCACAGTTTTTTAATTTGCCCGGGCGCCTCGTCAAATGTGCGGTATTGAGGTACGGTCTCAATATCAAGCACCATAATATTGTTTAGTTCGTATTGTTCGAGCATGGGTGTTTAAATAGGAAGACAATATACTAAATGTGCATGATTGCAGATGTATTATAAATTTGGGGAGGTCTTATTTGGCGGTGATATCAAAACTCACGTCAGTAGTATTCCCATTGGCATCCACCAGTGTCAACTTATGATGGCCCTCTGATGGGTTTAAAGCCATTTGATGAAAATCGGTTGTTTCCCCCACATATTGGTCATCCAGATGCCAGAATATTTTTATGCCTGCTTGGCGGTGAGCTGCATTGCAAACCATACGACCACGCTTGCCATCTACCTCCAATGGGACGTAAACTTTAGCGCCTTCTTTAGGGTAAATAATTTCCATTGGATTGCTTTTTACAGCCAATGCGCAGTCGGCTCTGAAGGGCGGCAAAACATGATACTGGTAATTTTTTGCCCTGTAATAATACTCCATGGAGGGAGGTAAAACAAACCAATTCCTCGTAATCATGGCTGATGGGCTCAGACAGTCGCCGGTAACCTGCCATTTGCCCGTTTGATCTAAATGAATTTGCTGATGCCATGGACATACAGGTGCTTTCAGGCCGCTTTGTGGAACCCAAACCTGGTCAACATCATCGCAATAAATACCGGCCCGGAAGCCGCTCTGCCGACATACCCTGATCTTTACCATATCATTCAGGGGCATCCTGAACCATTCGCGCGATACAGGTAGCAATCTGAAAACCTGGAATAAGATTGGCGCAGCAGTGTTGATGCCCGTTAGGCCGGGCCTTCCTTCGCCATCGGTATTGCCTACCCAAATGGCTACAACATAGCGCGGTGTAATACCAATCGCCCAGCCATCGCGAAAGCCAAAACTGGTGCCGGTCTTCCAGGCGATCCTTTGAGTAGAACTGAACTGCTGCCATAACATTTCTTCCCCCGGCCGCATTACTTCTTCCATGGCATGAAAAGTAAAATAAATGGATGCAGCATCAAAAAGGCCGTTTTTTCCCAGGTGATGCACTTTGGGTAGCTGGTGGCTGTACACCGGGTTATGATAATCGGCTGTATCGTATGCGCCTTTATAGGCACCGTTATAATGGTTCAGTACCCGGGCCATGTCGGCATAAGCGCCAGCCAGTTCCCAAAGCGTGTTTTCTCCGCCACCTAATATGAGCGACAAGCCATAATGATCTGCCGGCTTGTTTAAAGTAGTGATGCCAACCTGGTGCAGTAAGTCGTAGAATCGTTCGAATTTGTATTGCTGTAACATCTTTACAGCCGGAACATTTAAGGAGCGCGAAAGTGCCCTTGATGCCGGAACGGCTCCGTCATAAACTAAATCAAAATTTTTAGGGTGAAAGCTTAGTATCTGCGTTGGCACATCGGGTACCAGGCTATTGGGCAATAGCAAGCCATCATGCAGCATCGAAGCATAAAGTAGCGGTTTAAGCGTACTTCCCGGACTCCTTGGCGCATTTACTACATCTACATCACTTTGCATAGTAGTGTCTTCGGGGTGCGATATGTTGCCCGCATAGGCCAGCGTAGCGCCGGTTTCCACATCGATTACCACAGCGGCTATATTGTTGATATCGTTACCTTTTAATACCTCGTGATTTCGTTCTAAAATGTCATTTACTTGTTTTTGTAGCGAGGCATGAATCGTAGTCTTGATACGCGTCAGGCTATCCGGATTATACACATGATCGGCTTTAAAACGTTGCAGCAGGTGAGGGGCAAGCTGCGGCAGCGCTACAGGCTTATCTGGGATTGGTTCCAATTTAGCGAGGGACGCGGTTGAAGCATCGATGGTACCCTGTTCCTGTAATTTATCCAGCAGCAAATTGCGCTTCCTGAGTAATAGCTGTTTGTTTTTGCCGGGATGGACTAACGACGGTGAATTTGGAAGTACCGCCATGGCCGCCATTTCGCCCCAGGAAAGCTTATCGGGGCTACGGCCAAAATACCTCCAGGACGCTGCGTCTAAGCCAACCACGTTCGAGCCAAAGGGGGCATTGCTGGCATACATAGACAGTATTTCTTTTTTATTGTACCGAAGTTCCAGTCGCAATGCTTTAAATAGTTCGGTAAACTTATGCCAGTAAGTACGCTTGTCTTTGGTTGATAGCCTGATCACCTGCATAGTCAGCGTACTTCCACCGCTTACCACATGTCTGCCGCCAATATTTTGTTTGATAGCCCGCCCGAGGGCTATTATATCTACACCCGGGTGGTGCTCAAAGCGCTTATCTTCGAAAGCCAAAATACATTGCTTAAATTTGATCGGTACAGCCGTATCATAAGGAAAGCGCCACTGCCCATCACTGGCGATGGAAGCACCTAGTAGTTGCCCCTGATCATCGTCGATTACATAACTGGTGGGATAGGTAAACAGTGTTTTTGGCAGGCAAAACCAAAACCACAGCAGGCAGCCGACCCAAAAAGTAAGTATTATGATTACTTTTGGCTTTCTGAGAGCGATTTTTATACGGTTCAGCCTTAGCTGCATAATATGAAATTTAAAAAGTTATCGATCGTCATCCCCGCTTACAACGAAGGTAATACCATTCACCTGATCCTGGATAAAATTAAAGCCGTTGAGCTTATCAATCACCTAACCAAAGAGATCATCATTGTCAACGATTGTTCCACCGACCATACCGAAAACGCAATTGTTGATTATCGATCAAACAATCCCGACCTCGAAATCCGTTATTACAAACATGAAGTCAATAAAGGTAAAGGTGCCGCATTGCATACTGGTATTGCCCAGGCAACCGGTGAATACCTCATTATACAGGATGCCGACCTGGAATACGACCCCGCCGAATATAACGACTTGCTAAAACCCGTTTGCAAAGGCTTTGCTGATGTTGTTTACGGTTCGCGCTTTACGGGCAGTAATCCGCATCGTATCCTGTTTTTTTGGCATACTATTGGCAACAAATATCTTACCTTTTTGTCCAACATGTTCTCTAATCTTAACCTTACGGACATGGAGACTTGCTATAAACTTTTCGATACAAGTATCATCCAGTCGGTCAAACTAAAAGAACAGCGTTTCGGCTTCGAACCTGAAGTCACCCAAAAAATAGCCCGTATTCCCGGCATCCGTATCTACGAAGTAGGCATTTCCTATTACGGCCGAACTTATGAGGACGGCAAGAAGATAGGGTGGAGGGACGGAGTAAGGGCGATCTGGTGTGTACTAAAATACGGGTTTTTTAAGTTGTGATTAGTGATTAGTTAATATGTTAATTGGCGACCAGGTTACTAATCACATATTAACTAATCACAAGTTAACCAATCACTATTTAACCACTTCTACCCATTTCCCTTTTTGCACGGCATTGATCGAGTGGTTATACATCGCTTCGCTGGATACAGCAGGCAGGAAATATTTACCAGTATAGGCTGCATTCAGTGTTACATAGAAAGTTACTTCTTTATTTTCTGCCACGCTGAAATAGGTATTAACACGATCATCCCTGATATCCCGGTAGTCGGATGGCGATGAGCTCATCGCCTCGGTCGTATCGTTCATCCGGGTGTTGATGATCTCCCATCCCGAAGGAAATATCTGCGTTAGTGCCATATTATCATAGCGGCCGCGCTTGCCCGGGTTTTTAATGTTTACCTGTGCTACAAAATCAGTCCCCTGTTTCAGTTTTGTTATGTCTATCGGGTGACCGGTCAATGTGAAATAACCTACTCGCATTTCAAGTATGTCAGGGTTGCTGACCGATTGTACATCCTGGCCAGTAGCTGGCTGGCCTCGTTGCATCAATCTAATATAGAGGCGATTACTGCCGATGTTTTTTAGTGTTACTTTGCCTCCGCCGGCAGCAAGGTCAGATTGCCAGATATAAGTTTTTGCATTTACAGCCGAAGCATTATAGTTGAACTGCATTTTCGCGGCTGCATGACTGACCCCGCAATATTCGGCTATTGCTACCAACGAGTAGGCCGTGGTTTGGGTACTATACCAATCATCGCGCGACAACCTTGAGGCTACGATCCTGAGCTGTGCTGCAGCTCTTTGCTGTTGCCCCAACAGGGTTAACGTTTCCAATATCATGGCTTCATCACGCAGGTCAGTACCGTAGGTGCCGTAAAGTGTATAATATGGTTTTACAGTAGTAGCCAGTCCTTTTATCAATTGCAAACCGATCTCAGGCTGACCAACTAATTTGTAAGCTGCTGCCAGCCGCCAGCGGGCTTCCTCACTGATATACTTAAATTCACGCAGGCGGTTCATGGCGCCCAGTTCAGGAGCGCGTGCCAATGCCAGCAGGTACAACCGATAGGCCTGAGTCAGGTCGGCTCCATAAAAGCTTCGGGAATCAGGTGCCCAGGTTAGCGCTTTTAACTTCTGGTATTTCTTCCAGTTCTCCAGGAATCCAATAGGAATTGAATAGCCTTTACTTTGTGCTGCCAGAATAAAATGACCTGCATAGTTAGTGCCCCATTCGTCAGACTCGCCCTGATTTGGCCAATAGCTCAGGCCTCCGTCGTTGGTCTGGAAGTTTTTCAGGCGACTAATCGTTGTTTTAATATTTCTGTCAACCTCTGCGTTTTGCCTTGATGATAGGTCGAGCAATTGCCCCAAATACAACTGAGGGAAACCTGCCGAAGTAGTTTGCTCTACGCACCCATATGGATATTCGATCAGGTAGTCTAAGCGCTTCGTGAGGTTAAGCGGTGGAATTGTTGCAACCTCCAGTGCCGCCCGGTTGGTGCCAGTCATTCCGATAGGAGTATAGTCTGTTGACCAGGCTTCTCCCGGAGCTAATTCCTTTTCAATCACCTTGCTGATTGGAGGATTTGGGTTCCGAACATTTAACTCAACATCATAAGTCGCCGTTTCTCCGGCTCCTTTAGCAATGATCTTTACTTTTCCTACACCGATAAAACTTTTCACATCCAGATCGAATGTCACCAGCTGGTCGCCGGTTTTACTAAAGTTTACCATCTTTTTATTGTTCCCCGCCAGGTTCTCAAAAGCGTTTGACTGTACTTCTACACTCACGTTTTTAACTTTATCTTCCAGCGCAAATACACTCACTGGCAGCTGTATTTTTTCGCCCGGCCCTAAAACGCGCGGCAGCGTTGCTAGTATCATCAATGGCTTTTTAACGGTTACCTCTTTGTCGGCAAAACCGTAGCCACCATCGTGCCCGGCAATTATCATCACCTTCACAGCACCGATATATTGCGGCAGCGTAAAGCGTTTGGTTTGCCGTTCGCCGGCATTGAGGTGGTATGGCCCTAAAAACTTCACAACCGGTTTAAAGCGGTTAACCTGTACATTGTGGTTCATGCCGTTGGTGCCATCACCACCAATGCTTAAAATGCGTTCAAGGCCCCCACCATAGGCACCAATAACATAATCGAACAGGTCCCAGCTTTTAACGCCCAGTGATTCGCGGGCATAGAAAGTTTCATGCGGGTTGGGCGTTTTGTAATTGGTAATATCCAGCAAGCCTTCATCAACAATGGCTATCGTATAAGTCAATTCCTTGCCATTCGCTTCCGAAACGGTGATCGATGAAGGCGTCTCGGGCTTAATCTTATCGGGCATATTGATAACCGGCTTCAAAATCGTTTGAGGGTCATCCACTTGCAAGGGTATTACGCCATACATGCGTATCGGCAGGTCATTCACCGTTTGTGCATGGCGTTGAAGCAGCGTAACATTTACAAAAATATTTGGCGCCATCTTACTGTCGATCTTAAAGGTATACTGTGTTTGTCCCTTCCTGGTATCTATCCAGGCGGTTTGTAAAACCTGACTGCCGTTTTCAATGCTGATCAAAGCACGGCCGTTATCGCTGGTCGGAATGGTCAGCGTTGCATCTTCACCAACTTTATAAGCTGTTTTATTTGAGGTGAACGAAAGCATCGCAGCTTCGGTGGGGTTGCTTTGCTGGAGTCGTTCTGCCCAGTTCGACCAATCCAAATACAATACTTTACCGGTCGTATGCCCGGTCTGCGGATCTTTTACCAGCAGCAGGTACCGGCCCCAGTCATCATTACTAACATGCAGGTTCCATTGGCCGCGACCGTTAGTTAATTTTACCGTTTCGGTTTTGATCAGTTTATTGTATCTGTCCTGCGTAAAATTGCTGAGCTCGTTACCACTTTCGTCCCACCACCAGCGCCATTGTATTTTGTAAAGCGCTACCTGTACATCGCGATTCCCGCTAAAAGGTATGCCTTTGGTATCCACGTCGGCAATACTGATCGGGTTATCCCGGTTAGTAAACAACATGCCCGAATAATTGCTTCCTTTTGGTGTTTTGATACCTACATAGCCATCATACACATTATAAGGCATCGAAATACCCTGTATACTGAAGGCACCACCCGGTTCAAACACTTTTACAAGGAAATTGGCTTTCAACTGCCCTGGAGCTTGTTTGTCGACATCAATATCCGGTTTTACCTGTGTCTTTCCGTTTTCATCAAGTCTACCCTCAAATACGGTTGCAGTTTGGGTGTTGAAGCTTAGAGTAGGGTTATCGAAAACATAGTCATCGTACCCCTTAAAGCTGGTATGTTGTGCCGATAAATAAGCATCGACCTTGGCCTTCAAATTTTGTGCGATCCCACCAAACAACCATCTTGCCTGCAGATCGCCGGTAATACTGCCACCCTTGCTTAATTGGGTGGCAGTGCCAAAGCTTAGATTGATTTTGAGGCGGTTCGGCATGATCGTCTCGATCTTCACGTTTTTATCGAATGAAGCGCCGCCCACCTTCACCTTTGCCGTCCAGTTACCAGTGCGGCTCGATGTCTCTGTTGCTACATGGAAACTGTAAAATCCATCGACTGATTGTGTGGCTGTGATGTGTTTGTAAATATGTCCGTCGGGGTCATCCAGTTCAAATTCAACCGGATGATCGGTTGGCAGGGTTTTTAATTTATCTTGCAGGATGAAGGTGAGGAATATCGAATCGCCTGGCCGCCAAACACCGCGTTCGCCGTAAATAAAGCCTTTCAAACCTCCCTGAATTTCCTGCCCACCAACATCAAAGCGGGAGAGGGGCAATGAGCTGCCATCATCCAGCTTTAAGTAACCGCGTTCGCTTCCTCTGCTGGCTACCAGCAGGTAAGGCTTGCGTTTCAGATCGAATTTAGCAAGCCCATCACTGCCTGAGAGTGTTTTATAGATCTCCTGCTTCTGGTAATCCAGAAATTGCAGCGTTACACCAGCCATAGGTTGCGCGCTCAGTATATTGGTCACAGCAACCACCATGCTGTTATTGGCACCCCGTTTGGCGATGAGGCCGATATTTGATGCTATGATATTACGCATTGCCCATCGCTCGCGGGTATAGTAGGAGTTGGTGCAGGGGTCGCCTCGCTCGTTCCATTTGTAGTTTTCAGGATAGTAGTTGTCGTACCTTGCCCAGAAATCATCATCTTCGTCACTTACTTTATTAGTATTGTCGCGGTCAGAATAGTCGCTGTCATACGCGTTATCATCGGTATTTGCTTTTAGTGTACCCGTTGCACCAACTGTACAGTTATATAGTGAATATTCCTTCCTGAAACCGATTACAACCCGGTAAATGGCCCCGGGTTCTGTTCGTACCAACTGATCGATATCGAGCATAAACCTGTTTTTCTTAGCCAGGTTAATGCCCTTCTGCTGGTCGAGATGTATAGTTTTTTGAAGAATAGGTTTACCCACCATACGGAGTTCTGATGAACCATCAAAGCCGTTCGACTGGAAGTACTGTGGTACGTTGTCTGCATAGATTTTAACGATACTAACGTCAACGGCATTCAGGTTAACAGCCTCAAAAGGCATGGCCAATTTGCCGGAATCGGGTAGGATAACACCTTTACCTGGAATCGTAACAGAAGGCAATCTATTTTCAAAAAATACATTACCTGTGAATGCCTGGCTGATTTTCTGGTGTGAGATATTTTCTACGCCTTCATTTACAAAAGCTGTAAAATTGCCTTCCAGGCGTTCGGGGGCAAATATTTTTACGGTGCTGCCCTCGATGGTATAGGCGGGGTCCTCAATATTTTTGATTCCAACCAGGCCTTTGAGCTCCTGACCAACCATAATAGCATCAGAGAATTGTACCAAAACATACTGGTCGTTGTCCTGAACGGCTGTGATATTTAATACCTTAAAGTCGCCAATAGCCGGTATCTCAAACTGCTGGTTGCCGCGTTTATCAATATTCATGGCGGCCCCATCCCAGTTTACAGTGAGTTGGTTCACTTTATCAGCTGCACGTGTTAAGCCAGTTATAGTGAATTTATGGGAGTGCCCTACAATATTATGTTGCCAGGTAATACCTACCGGCGACACATAAGTGGTGGTTAGCAGTTTTTCAATCAGTGATGGGTCTTCACCATCGGCCGTTTGGATCGTGCCCTCCAGCTTCATTTTATCAGTAGCAGTGTTTGTGGCTGTTACCAAACCGGCAAAACTTACCGTAAAATCGGGCTTGATGGTCTCAAAGCTGAATTTGAAATTCTCGAATTGAGCAGGTACACTAACCACTTTACTCAAACTGAAATCGGCATTGTAGGCCTGATCCGGGCTTAGCTTCAACTCGGGCCTGAACTCTATCGTCCGCTCATCCACCCAATAGGCTTTACCCTTTATCGCCGGCGAAAACTCGAATACGCCATCAGGTAACTGATCATTTAGCGCGTGTGTAGTTTGCACCTGGCTGGCAAGCCTGATCCGGATAGTATTTTCTTTTGAAATAATGCCTGTGGTGTACGACTCAATGTACTTGCTGAAGGCCGGGTCGACGACACCTTTTTTGTGATGTAGGTGGTAAATAAAAAAGTAAACAGCAATGCTTGCTAAAATGATCGTAGCAGCGGCGATAATTGGACGCTTGCCTTTGGGCAGCGGCGTCTCTCCATCTTTCATTTGTTAAGGTTATTTATTAACGAAATTTAGATATTTAGAAAGCAACATTCCAAATAATTGCACAAATATTTTTTTATGTATAAAATTATGTTCTGCAAAAAGCAATTATTTCAAAATTATGACAATGTATTATCGGTTTAAATAGAGGCTTTTGCGATTTTTAGGCTTTACCTGTCTATCGAATATTATTTCGATGGCGCAAGTCTATCGGGATTGTAAACGAACAATAAAATGAAGTAAACTTTTTAAGACGGGAAAGCAGCTCAATACCGGTGCATAAAGCCACCTGAATCCCTTATTAACTGATAGGTGGTTGACAGATTAATTCATCAACGAATCATCACCCCCGGTTTATTCAAGATAGGTAGCTTAATGAAATTTGATTCAACGATACTTTCGGGTAGGAAAATGAATTTTTTATCATAGATATCATTACCGATATAGTAGCTGAGCCAGTATTCGTTATTTAAACCGAATGTAGCTTCATCGATTGGCTCGATCAAAACAAACGCATTATCAACAACTTTAGGAAACATGTGTCGTAAAGTGGAAGTTTTAACCTGCTCGCCATTTCGTTCGCCATAACCTTTTGAGGTGATCAATACATTCTCTATAGGTTCTTTTTTAAGGTTGATCAGGTATACGTACCAGGTTTTTTGTTCTATGTTTTCCTTTTCAAGCGCCACTGCTACGGCAATATCTTTGACGACGTTTTCGGGGATATCTTTGATCATTATTTTTATTGTTGGAACGTTTGAAAGGTGAAATGTTTTAATGTTGAATAGCGTATTAACATTTCAACAGTAAAACATTACAACATTACAACTCATTTTTTCTTCACAAACCGCTTAGCTCCCGGTTTTTTTGGTGCCTTGGCTTCTGCATCGGCGAGGGCCTTGCATTCGTCGTAAGTCAGTGCCGTGGGTTCTTTGTCTTTAGGGATTTTTACGTTTTGCTTGCCGAATTCAATATAGGGTCCCCAGCGACCATTCAGAACTTTTACATCGGCGGCTTCTGCAAAGGTTTTGATCACCCGCTCAGCATCGCGTTTACGTTTGGTAATGATGAGGTCAATCGCCTGTTCTTCTGTTAGATCAAGCGGGTCAATCTCTTTAGGCAGCGAATAAAAGGCGCTGTCGTGCCTAACATACGGGCCGAATTTGCCGATCGCAACGGTCATCTCTTTATCTTCAAACTGTCCTACTTTTTTAGGCAATTTGAATAATTCTATCGCCTGGTCAAGGCTTATGGTTTCAATACTCTGGCCGGCTCTTAAGCTGGCATATAAAGGCTTTTCGGTATCATCTGATTCTCCAACTTGTACAAAAGGCCCGAAACGCCCTATGCGGACTGAAACTTTTTTGCCATTTTCCGGATGTACACCAAGTTCGCGTTCACCGGTAGCCTTATCAGCCGTTTCGATTGTATTTTCGACACCTTTATGGAAAGGCTGGTAGAAATTACGGATCATATCCGTCCATTCTTCCAGGCCCTGAGCAATTTCATCGAATTGTTTTTCAACCGTGGCCGTAAAATGGAAGTCGACTATCTCTTTAAAATATTGTACCAAAAAATCATTTACCACCGAGCCAATATCTGTCGGGAATAACTTACCGCGCTCTGCTCCGGTATTTTCAGTTTTTTCTTCTTTAGTGATAGTTTGACCCTTCAACGTTAAAACCCTGAAGTTTCGCGATTTTCCTTCACGTTCCTCTTTCACTACGTAACCACGATTTTGTATCGTAGAGATGGTAGGGGCGTAGGTAGAAGGTCGGCCAATACCCAATTCCTCCAGTTTCTTAACCAGGCTTGCCTCTGTATAACGGGCAGGCGGCCTGGTATATCGTTCTGTCGCACTAATTTCCTGAACATCTAATTGCTGACCTTTAGCCAGTGGCGGGAGTATAGCATTATCCTCACTTGCTACGGTTTCCTCGTCTTCGTCAGACGATTCGAGGTAAACTTTCAAAAAGCCATCAAACTTCATCACTTCACCGTTGGCAACCAGTTCCTCTTTGCGGGTTGAAATACTAATCTTGGCGGTGGTCTTTTCAAATAAGGCTTCGCTCATCTGTGAGGCGATTGCGCGTTTCCAGATCAGTTCATATAAACGTTTTTCCGAAGCATCTCCATCAATGGTATGCACATCGAAATAAGTTGGGCGAATTGCTTCGTGCGCTTCCTGTGCTCCGGCGCTTTTAGTTTTATACTTTCTTAATTGATGGTATTTCTCACCGTAGGCCGAATTGATTTCTTTTGCCGCTGCATTTAAAGCCGTGTCTGATAAATTGACCGAATCGGTACGCATGTACGTAATCTTGCCCGATTCGTAAAGTTTTTGTGCCACGGTCATGGTGCGGGAAACCGAAAAACCCAATTTGCGACTGGCTTCTTGTTGCAGCGTAGAGGTGGTAAACGGCGCAGCCGGGCTCCGCTTAGCTGGTCGGGTATCTAATGCGTTGACGGTAAAATCTGCACCAATGCAATCGGTAAGAAATTTCTCAGCATCGTCCTGATTTGCAAAACGCTCGGGTAGTTCGGCTTTAAATGATTCCCTGCTTTTACCAAAAACAGCTACTATTTTAAATGCAGCCTCGGCGTTAAATTTATTGACCTCGCGTTCGCGTTCAACGATCAATCGGACGGCCACAGATTGCACGCGGCCCGCAGACAATGAAGGTTTTACTTTTTTCCAGAGTACCGGTGAAAGTTCAAAGCCAACTAATCGGTCCAATACACGGCGTGCCTGTTGGGCATAAACCAGGTTATAATCAATCTTGCGTGGATTCTCTATTGCTTTTAATATCGCAGGCTTAGTTATTTCGTGGAAAACAATTCGACGTGTATTAGCGTCTTTGAGGCCAAGGGTGTCAAAAAGATGCCAGGAAATAGCTTCCCCCTCCCGGTCCTCGTCCGATGCCAGCCAAACGATATCTGCTTCCTTTGCAAGTTTCTTTAATTCGCTCACTACCTGCTTTTTATCAGCGGGTACCTCGTATTTTTGCGCGAAGTTATTTTGAATATCGATCGCGTCTTCCGACTTTACCAAATCGCGTATATGTCCGTAACTCGATTTCACGGTAAAGTCTTTGCCCAGGTAACCTTCAATGGTCTTAGCCTTGGCAGGTGACTCGACGATAAGTAGATTTTTAGCCATTTAAGCAGTTATTTTTTGCAAATAAAGTATAAAGAAAGGTAAACGCAAATGTTTTTCTTATTGTCGGAAGGTTGCAACGTTGAAATATTGTAATGTTTTCCTGCTTGTCTCAGGTTTGCATTCTTATCAATATTGTCCGAATACCAACGTTTTAAACCTCAAACATTTCAAGTTCCAACTTAACAGATCACATCAGAAAACCGCCTCCCAAAAGGTCATTGCCTTCATAAAAAACGGCCGACTGACCGGGGGCTATACCCGAGACGTAGTGGTGAAAATCAACCTTCATAAGTTCGCCAATTTCAACAATAGTGCTTTCGGCGCCCGCATCCTTATACCGTATTTTGGTTACCGCTTCTATCGCATCAGGTATTTTTTCGTATTTAACCAGGTTCAGTTTTCTAACCCAGGCTTCTTTTCGCTGCAGTTCGTCCTGTGTACCTAATACAACAGTATTTGTTTGCGGGTCAATACGGGTAACAAACATAGGATGCCCAAGGGCAATTCCCAGGCCTTTTCGTTGGCCGATGGTATAAAAAGGGTAGCCCTCGTGTTTGCCAACTATAGTGCCGTCAGTTAAAACAAAATTACCCCCGGCAACACGTTCTTCAAGATGCTCTACTTTATGCCGCAGGAATGATCGGTAATCGTTGTCGGGTACAAAGCAAATTTCGTAGCTCTCACTTTTTGATGCCAGTTCCAATTGCCCCATATCCAGGGCCATTTGCCTGATCTCGGCCTTGGTGAAATTGCCAAGCGGAAATTTGGTTCGAGCCAGGTTATTTTGTGAAACGCCCCAGAGTACATACGATTGATCTTTATTTTCGTCGCGCCCTTTTGAAACAACGTAACGACCATTGTCGTGCTGGCGGATATTTGCATAATGACCGGTTGCGATAAATTCGCAATCGAGTTTGTCGGCCCGCTTCAAAAGGGCTTCCCATTTGATATGGGTATTGCACAGCACACAAGGGTTCGGCGTGCGACCAGCCAGGTACTCTTCTACAAAATTGTCAATCACAAAGTCGCCAAACTCACTCCTGATATCAAGGATATAATGTGGAAAGCCATAGCCAACGGCGAGTGCCCGCGCATCGTTGATGCTATCGAGGCTGCAGCAACCAGTTTCTTTTGAACTACTTCCGGATGAAGCATAGTCCCAGGTTTTCATCGTAAGACCAATCACTTCATAACCTTGCTCATGCAGCATAACGGAGGCCACCGAGCTGTCAACTCCGCCACTCATTGCAACTAAAATCCTGCCATGCTTACTCATGATGGCGGCAAAGATACGGTTTCTGAATTTGGGCTTGGGTCAGTGGATGGTAAATTTGAGGTTGGAGTAGGGAAGTCCGTAAGTCCGTAAGATGGTTCTGGGAATGATTTATAACCACACTTTAGCAAAATCTGTGAAATAAGGATAATCAGTATAAATCTGTGATTCGAAAAATATGTCCGGCACTCAGAAAGATGATTTTGGGAATGATTTATAACCACCCTTTATCAAAATCTGTGATTCAAAAAATGAGTACGAAAGTCCGTCAGAATATAGCTAGGCTGCTTTAGCGTATAACCGGCTCTTTTTTTACGGGATCGAGTTCTTCGCCGACTGCGTTATTAATAGTATGAACAATTTTATCCAATTCCTCGGCTGATTGATTAAGGCTTTCCAGAATCATTTCTTTTTCACTCATGAAGGTGGTTTCTTTCATCAGGTTAGCCAGTCCGATAATGTTGGCGAGCGGACGCCTTAATTCATGCGAGCTTAACCAGGCTACTTCTTTAAGTTTTTCATTCTGAAGAAAAGTTTCTTCTTCTTTTTGCTTTAACCGCGTTGAGTCATTGTAAACGGCAATGTATCCGTTAAATTCGTTTCGCTCGTCAAACAGCGGAGTATATTCGCCATAAACCCAAAATTTTACACCATGTTTATTGTGGCAATTGAGTTCGGTTGCGAATGACTCGTGAGCGTTCTTGCTTTTAAGCACCGAATTAAGGACTTGCATATCGGTTTCAGCTCCAGCAAAAAAAGTTGCGGGCGAATATCCTGCAACTTCATCAAAAGTATATCCCGTGTAACGTTCAAATGCTTTGTTTACCCAGCTGATGTAGTTGTTTCGATCGGTTATGATGACGATATTATTTATTTTTGTGATGATGGTACCCAGCCTGGTTGCTTCTTCAGTGGCAAGGCTGGCAAGAATTTCGTTTTCCGCGAGTTTTTTCTCGTGATTTTTAACCATGCGGTAAACCAGGTAGCCTGTTGTTGCCACAAAAATAAAACGCCGGCCGTTATTGATCAGATTGTATAAACTTGTACTAAGATGATGGTGGTAGAAACCGAGCAACTGATCGCTAATAACAATCCAGGCGATGCAAAAGATAAAATAGGTTAGTGCTATCCGCAATGCCCCGGAACTCATCAGTAATTTTCGTTTTAGTTTAACTGTTTATACGAAAATAATATTGAAAAGTTGAGGAATTGATATTGCAAATTACTGTCACGGTTTTAACCCCTGGTTATCAGGTATTATAGCTAAGGATTTCTGACCTGGCCATGACCTTTAACCAGCCATTTATAGCTTGTAAGCTCAGAAAGGCCCATTGGGCCGCGCGCGTGCAACTTTTGTGTACTGATGCCAATTTCGGCACCAAGTCCAAATTGTGCGCCATCTGTAAAAGCAGTGGACGCATTTACATAAACAGCGGCCGCATCAACTTTGTTTAGGAACTCAGCTGCTCTGGCAGCATCTTCTGTTATAATGGCTTCACTGTGTTTAGAGCCATTAACGGCAATATGATTCAAAGCCTCAGCAAAACTGGCTACAGTCTTAATAGCCATTTTATACGATAAAAACTCCGTGCCAAAGTGTTCAGGGCAGGCACGATGCAACAGGTGGGCGGGATATTGATTTTCTAATACAGCAAATGCCAGTTCATCAGCAAATAGCTCAACATTTTTAGCTGCAAGTGGTTTTACCAACCGGGTTAGCTCGCTTAAACGATTTTGATGCACAATAAGACAATCCAAAGCGTTACAAACACTTACCCTGCGGGTTTTGGCATTAAATACGATGGCCGCACCTTGCTCAAGGTCGCCGCTGTCGTCAAAATAGGTGTGCACTATACCGGCACCGGTTTCTATAACAGGCACACGGGCCTGCTGGCGTACCCGGTTAATGAGTTGCTGGCTTCCACGCGGAATGAGTACGTCAATGTAACCCACGGCATTAAAAAGGGCCTCAGTGGCCTCCCGTTCGGATGGAAGCAACACGGTTATATTCGCATTTAAACCGTGTTTTTGAAGCACTCCGTGAATGAGCGAAATAATAGCTTTATTTGAATATTCGGCGTCACTGCCTCCTTTTAATACGCTGACATTGCCGGTTTTGAAGCAAAGTGCAAAAACATCGAAAGTAACATTGGGCCTTGCTTCATAAATTACACCTACTACACCTAAGGGTACACTGATTCTGGAAATTTCGAGCCCGTTGGGCATTATTTTTTCAGAAAGTATATGCCCCAGCGGGTTTGGCAAACTGGCTACATTAACCATCTCTTTCGCAATATCCAGAATGCGCGCTTCAGTAAGCTTTAACCGATCGAATTTTGGATCGGCAGAATCCATCCGATCCAGATCTTTCTGGTTTTCGGCCAATAATTGTTTAGTTTGCTCAATTGCTGCACTCGCTACATCATTCAGCACTGCTGAGATCGTTCCGGCTGAAAGTCCGTTAATTTGCCTGCTGGCAAAAAGCGCTTCTTCAAAATATTGCTGATAGTCTGTTAGTATTTCCATCACGATAGGTAAAGATAATCATAATGTACAAGCGCTTTCTGGTTTTTTTGGCCGATGCGTTCTTTGGCTTTGTCTGAACCATATTCTGCAATACCCAACCCTATCATTTTTTCCTGTTCGTCAACAATTTTGATGATCTCGCCTTTGTTAAAATCCGCCAACACCTTAACAATTCCTACAGGTAAAAGGCTGGTGGCTTTGCTCGACAAAAGCGCGTTTTTTGCACCCTCATTCAAAACTACCGCCCCGGTGGCCGAATGTGCTGAATGCGCTATCCATTTCTTTTTTCCGGATTTCGATTTATCGGGCGCGAAAGTTGAATGGGCCGCTTTATTAGCGAGCACATCCAATAAAATATAATCTCTTGTGCCATTTGCAATATGTACTGCAATTCCCAATTGCGCAGTTTTATGCGCCATGGTCGACTTGGTGATCATACCACCCCGCCCAAATTGCGATTTGTCAGAAGAAACGAAGGAGGAAAAATCAACGGCGGCACCATCAATTTTCTCGATCAGTTTTGAACTGGCCAGCCTGGGGTCGCCATCATAAATACCGTCGACATTAGTAAGCACGATCAATGCCTGGGCGTTCAACATTGCTGCAATAAGCCCCGCAAGTTCATCATTATCGGTAAACATCAGTTCCGTCACCGAAACCACGTCGTTTTCATTAACTACCGGTATTACCTGGTGTTGCAAAAGCACTTCGAGGCAGTTGCGCATATTCAGGTAATGCAGCCGGTCGCGGAAATCTTCCTTGGTAACTAAAATCTGCGAGCAAAGTATCTGATACTGATCAAATAAAGCCGAATAGGTATTGATGAGTTTTACCTGCCCGATAGAAGCCAGCAACTGCCTTGCAGCCACGGCATCGGCCTTCTCAGCAACTTTGATCATGCTGCGGCCAGATGCTACAGCCCCTGATGAAACGAGGATAACTTCGGCGCCCTGACCCTTGATAGCAGCTATTTGTTCGACCAGGTGGGCGATTCGGGCGTTATCGGGCAAACCATCGGCCTGCGTTAACACATTGGAGCCTATCTTGATAACAATTCGCTGGTAACCTGGTGACATAGCTGTTCCTATTGGAAGGCCAATATTAGCAAATTATAGGTAAATGTGCCGAATAACAATCGCGATTTAACTGATATATCCTTTTACATATTCCCGGGTCAGTTCCTGTTTCGGATCCAGCAAAATTTCTTCCGTTGGCCCAAACTCGATGATCTTTCCCATATAAACAAAAATAATGTAATCGGATACTCTGCGTGCCTGCCGCAGAATATGGGTAACCAATACGATAGTGTATTTTTCTTTGAGTTTGATAAATAGATCTTCGATGATACTCGTTGACACCGGGTCGAGTGCCGAGGTCGACTCGTCGCCTAATATGATCTCGGGCTCTACAGCCAATCCCCGCGCCAGGCACAAACGTTGTTGCTGGCCGATTGACAGTCTTGTAGCAGGTGCATTTAAACGGTCTTTAACTTCATTCCATAAGCCTGTTGCTTTCAATTGCGTCTCCACAATCTCGTCTAATACTACTTTTTTACGTGTGCCATGTATTCGCGGACCATAAGCGATATTGTCGTAGATGGACATCGGCAGGGGATAGGGGCGTTGAGATAGCAGTCCCATTTTTTTGCGGATATGCGTCACTTCTGCGTTCGGATCATAAATGTTTTCGCCGTCAACAAATACCTTTCCGGTAACTTTTATTTCAGCCGTATCATCCAGAAGCCGGTTAAGCGATTTCAAGAGCGTTGTTTTGCCGCAGCCCGAAGGGCCGATAATTGAGACCACTTTTTTGTTTGGGATATTGATCGAAATATCTTTCAATATTTGTTGGTTGCCGATTTCGACACTCAAATTTTGAACGCTAATATGGGGATTGTTGGTCATCTGCTATTGTTTTTGGAGAACCTTTTGGCTAGTATTGAAGATAAAATGGTAATTATCAGCACGATAATAGTTAATATCAAAGCTGAGGCGTAAGCCCTGCCCTGCACCTCGGCTACCGGACTGCCTAATTGAAAAAATATGGCCAGGGGCAAAGTCGCAGCTGGCTGGTGAAGTGAGGTTGGAATATTGTCACTAAAGCCCGCGGTGAACAATACCGATGCTACATCGCCAATAGCGCGACCAAAGGAAAGTAATATCGCAGTAAAAACACCCGGTCGAATTTGCCTGATCACTACTTTGGCAGTTTCCCAGCGTGTTGCGCCAAGTGATAGCGTAGCATCACCTAACTCTTTGGGTACGGTACGTATTACTTCATCAAGTGTGCGAACCAGGATAGGGATCACCAACAAGGTGACAGCTACTATTCCACCTAAAAGCGAAGCCCGTATTCCAAAATACACCATGATCAGGAAGCCAAAGGCGCCGTAAACGATGGATGGAATGCCAAAAAGCACATCGAAGGCAATACGCAGACCATTCGCAAGCCAAATACGCCCGCCAAGGTACATATTGATATAAATGGCTACCGGTATGCTAATGAAAAGTCCGAGTACTGTTGCACCGCCAGCAACGTATAGTGAACCAATGATGGCATTGAGTACACCGCCTTCTTTGCCTATATAAAAACCGCCGCCGGGTATTTTACTGATCATATCCCAGGTCATAAAGGGGACACCTCTGTACAAGATAGTACCAACGATCAGGAAGAAACTTCCGGTTACTAAAATCGTAGCTAATATCATTAAAGTGCGGAAGAAATTCTCCTCCAGTTTCCGCCTGATCATAAAGCAAGTTTCCTTTCCAAGCGTGCGAGTATTATTCTCGAAATAACATTGAAAAGTAAAATAATAATGAATAGCAGGAACGCTGCAAACATCAGGGCCGAGTCATACATAGGTATCGAGAGCATTTCTCCATAGTTATTGGCGATCAGCGCAGGTAGCGGGTATCCCGGATCAAATACCGAGTGGGGAACATCTGCGTTATTACCACAAACCATTAAAACCGCAATAGTCTCGCCAAATGCCCGTGATACAGCCAGTACTGTTGCTGCAATTATGCCCGGTTTGGCTTTTCGAAGCGATACCTTTCTGATGGTTTCCCATTTGGTTGCACCCAGTGCCAGTGAAGCATCTTTCAAGTCTTTGGGTATTGTATTCAACACTTCACAAACAATACTTACAATAAGGGGGAAAATCATTACCGCCAGTACAATTCCACCTGCAAGTACACTATATCCTGTAGAAAACTCAACAAAATGAGGTGCGATATGGTCCTGAATCAACGGCACAATAAATAACACACCCCAAACACCGAAAATAACCGGCGGAATACCCGAAAGCAGGTTTACAAAAGGAACCAGTATCTTTCTTAATTGGTTAGGAGTATATTCTGTAATGAAGAATGAAGTTAGCAGGCAAAGTGGTAATGCGATGATGATCGCGATTGCTGTAACCCACAATGTGCCCATAATAAATGGAAAAAAGCCAAACAGGCCTTTCAATGGTTTCCACACGCTCGAAGTAAGCAGTGTATACAAAGATATTTTATTAAGAACCGGTACTGATTTAAGATACAACCCTATACCGATGACCAATACTACCGCAACCGATAATATGGTAAAAATCAACATGATTTTAGCGTAAACTTTATCTTTTAGTAAGCGCAGGGATGTCATTTATTAATCAGGAGCTTTACAGGCAAATAGCGGTGAGCCCCTTAGAGCCACCGCTATGGTTTTTTTATATTTATAAGATCAGTTAACTTTTTTTAGTTCTTCGGAAAGCTTTTGTTTGGAAAGAACGATATAACCATTTTCATCAACAAATTTCTGGCCTTCTGTAAGCACATATTTTACAAAGGCTACCAGTTCGGGCTTTGCAGGTTTTCCTTTAAAAAGGAAACCTAGGTTACGGGCCGGAGGAGCCGGATATCTACCATCAGCGATAGCTTCGGTCAAATGATCTATCGTGTCATAGAAATTTTCATCTGCATCTATTTTGCCGTTTCCGTTAACATCAATTGGCAAGGCGTGTACACCATCAACCTGTTTGCGTGTTTTAAGGTCGTACAGGTAGGCGAGGTTATTATAGCCGATAGCAGTTACGTCTTTTTTAACAGCCTGAGCCAACCCTGGGTCGCCATATACACCAACACCAAGCAGATCTTCCTGTTTTTTGCCGAAATATTTCGACCAGGTTTCAGCAGCTCCAGCCGCATCCGACCGGGTATAGATATGAATAGGAACAGAAACTCCTCCTGCTAACTGCTTCCAGTTTTTGATATTACCGCTAACAAATATGTTCAGAAACTGATCGCGCTTTACGCCTTTAGCAAATAATGCTGCAGCGTCGGGATTGGCAGTATTGAATGTTGGCACAACCGCGTCCTTGGTTACATAAATTGTGTAGGCACCCTTTTTAACCTCTTCAGGACTGATATCGCGGGAGGCCAGACCTATATCTACCAAACCCGAAAGCGCATCGGTTATACCTTTGCCAGCACCGCCCGCAGAAATATTGAAAGTAACATTTGGGTGAATCTTTTTAAATTCCTGCGCCCATTTTACTGTAATTGGGTAAAGCGCGAAGGCCCCCGAAATGTTGATCGTACCCTTCAGGTCGTCGGTAGCAGGTTTTACCTCATTATTTTTGAATGAAGAAAAAATGGCCACTACCCCGGCAACTAACAGGGCCGATAAAAATATTCGCTGCTTCAAAATCACCTTTTTCATTTGTTGATTAATTTAAATTGTATTAAAACGCAAGCGATAATTGAGCTTCGAATACGTTGTTAGGAACTTGTACAGTAGTTTGCTCGCGTTTATCGAGGTAATCAATGGCGAGTTTGGTCCATTTGTTGAAAGTAAAATTTACGCCACCGGCATAAATATTACTCCGGTCAGTCGGATTAACTTTATTAGGATCTTATGTTTCGTAACGGCCCACGATTTGGATAGCCGGGATGATTGCGTATCCTGCCTGTAAAAACCAGCCGTCTTTTCTTATAGCGGCGTCGGTACCGTGATCATACTCACCGGTTAATGAAAGACTGCCGATAACATAGCGGCCATCGAAGCCAATTCTTGCGCGGTATTGCGATTTTGCGCCACCTGTCGGAATCCCTTCACCAGCGTAAAAATCTGTACCCAAGTCAAGTCCTTTTATTGGGTGTATAGCCAGGCGGCTTGCAAGGTCTTTAAATCCGTTGTTATCCGTAGTAACATCGTACCCCGCGCCGTTCAATATTGCCAGCGTATAGTCAAACAGGTAACGGTCCTCTACTTTTGCGAAACTTCCGTTTATCTGGATACCTATATCCCTGCCCTGTTGATTACCAATTATATCTTTTGATCTTCCAGCCAATGCTTCTACAACTTGAGCGCGGTCAATAAACTCAAGCTGCGCATCAGGCGTCAGGCTTTCGGCAGAGAATGGTATTTTAAACTGTCCAGCGCTGATCTTAAAATAATCTGCTGGTTTGTAGCTTACATAGGCATCAATAAGTTTTGTGCCGGTACCGCCCAATTCAGTTTGCGTATAGTATGACCATGAATCGGTAATGCTACCCTGAACAATAAGGCGAATACGATGCAGATCAAAAGCGTTATTGACACCGGTTTGTTCAAAGCCCTGGTAACGTATTTGTGCCAGGCCACTAATTTGCAGCGCTTTTGAACCTATTGTTATCGTGTGCTGGTTGGCTTTTTCTTTGTCGCTTTTTGCCTGTTCTTTTACAGCCTGGTCAGACCTGATCGAATCAGCTTCGTGCTGTGTTATTAAATTTTTCCTGATCAAAACATTTAACAGGTCTTCGTTTTGCTGTGCCCTTACAGCAACCGACGAAATGATTAGAATAAATGCAAGAAATAATCTTTTTGAGTAAATAAAATTCATTTTTAAATAGTTAAGTTTTTTAATCTGTTGACTGTTTAATTATTAGCAATGTTTGTTTTTAAAATGGTAAAGCTAGCTTTTAAATCTATTATATCTACCTAGTCTATTATATTACTAGACAAAAATAAGTCATTTATTTTATATTTTCGAATTTCGTGGGAAAATTTATTTTATTTAATTGATAATAAGTGTGTTAAAAATATACTACGCGGTAAAAATAGTACCTGAAATACTGAAGTTTGACAGTTTTAGAGAAAATATAAAACCTTTAAAGCGGGTTTATACTGCTGGCTTTTAAGTTGGTTTAAATCTAATTATTCCGCATTAGCTCTAAACATAAGTGCGCCAACGGTTACATTGGTTCTGGCATCAATTAGAATAGCACCGCCGTTTGCATTATTATCCTGGTAAAAATCAAAGGCCAGTGCATCGGCAGTTTTAATGATGATACGACCGATATCATTCAGCTTGAAATCTTCATCATACGCTTTTTCGAGCGTATTGATATTAAACTTATACAGTATTTCCTGTATACGGCAACGGGTAATCCGGCTGTTATGCTGCAGGAAATAAGTTTGGGTAGTATCAAGTGCCCTGGTATCCATCCAGCACAGATCTGTTTCTATTTGTTTTGAAACATGTGGTGTATTTTCGGCACTAACCAATATATCACCGCGACTAATATCTATTTCATCAGCCAGGTGAAGCGTTACCGACATGCCGGCTGTTGCCAAGGCAGGCTCCTGATCGTACAATTCGATCTGGCTGATGGTTGAACTAAAGCCCGAAGGCAAAACCGTAACCTTATCGTTAACCCTGAAAGAACCACTGGAAACACGACCGGCATAGCCCCGATAGTCGTGTAATTCATCAGTTTGCGGGCGAATGATCCATTGTACGGGGAAGCGGGCATGTTCGCTTTGCGTATCTACCGGTATTTCGACAGTCTCCAGGTGCGCGAGCAAACTGCTGCCTTTATACCATGGTGTTCTTTTTGATTCAAAAACGATATTGTCCCCTTTCAAAGCGCTAACCGGGATATAAGCCACATTTTCCAACCCAACTTTGGCTGCCAGTTTTTTATAATCTGCAACGATGGTATCAAATACCTTTTCGTCAAAATCAACCATATCCATTTTGTTTACTGCAACAACTACTTGCGGCAGGCCGAGCAGAGAAACAAGAAATGTATGACGAATGGTTTGTTCGATCACGCCTTTACGGGCATCAACCAGGATTATAGCCAGGTTTGAATTGGACGCACCGGTAACCATGTTACGGGTGTATTGAATATGCCCGGGTGTATCGGCAATAATAAACTTGCGTTTTTCGGTTTGAAAATATTTATAAGCAACGTCAATGGTTATACCCTGTTCACGTTCAGCTTTTAAGCCATCGGTAAGGATAGCCAGGTCGATGGTACCATCATCGTTTTTGCGGTTCGAGCGCTGTAAAGCCTCCAACTGGTCGATCAGAATGGCTTCGCTATCATACAAAAGACGGCCGATCAAGGTGCTTTTACCATCATCTACACTGCCGGCTGTTAATAATTTCAATATATTCATACGATTATAATTTCGAATTTCGGATATTCAGTTTCGGATCGATTTTTACCGATCGGCGTCCAAAATCAGAAATATCCTCCTTTCTTACGGTCTTCCATGGCGGCCTCGCTTACTTTGTCGTCCATGCGGGCACCTCGTTCACTCACGCGGGAGGCACTTATTTCATTAATAATATCATCAATATGATGGGCGTTCGATTCAACCGCAGCGGTACACGTCATATCACCCACGGTGCGGAATCGAACGTTTTTACGTTCAATCAAGTCGTCCTCATCAAGGTTCAGGAAAGGAGATGCCGCCATGTATTGGCCTCCTCGTGTAATTACCTCCCGCTCATGGGCAAAATAGATGGTTGGCAAGGGGATATTTTCGCGGCGAATATAATTCCAGACATCCAATTCGGTCCAGTTGCTGATAGGGAAGACCCTGACATTTTCGCCAGTGTGTATTTTTCCATTATACAAGTTCCATAATTCAGGTCGCTGCCGCTTCGGATCCCATTGACCAAATTCGTCGCGCACAGAAAAGATGCGTTCTTTAGCACGGGCTTTTTCCTCATCGCGGCGTGCACCACCGATGCAGGCATCGAACTTGTGTTTCGCAATTGTATTTAACAGGGTTACGGTCTGCAGTTGGTTGCGACTAGCATTTTTGCCTTTTTGTTCTATAGCATTGCCTGCATCAATATCATCCTGAACATGACCCACTATCAGTTTTTCACCTATGCGTGCAATCATTTCATCGCGGTAAGTGATGGTTTCTTCAAAATTGTGACCGGTATCAATATGCACCAGTGGAAAAGGAAATTTTCCCGGCCTGAATGCTTTTAACGCCAGGTGCACAATGGTAATAGAATCCTTACCACCCGAAAATAGCAATGCAGGCTTTTCAAATTGGCCGGCTACCTCGCGCAGTATATAAATGGCTTCCGCCTCCAACTCATCTAAATAATCCATCTTTTTTAAATTAGTGAATTAGTGAATGAGTGAATGAGTGAATTGGTTTTAGGAACTACACTTATTCAGCAAATCAATAATTCATCAGGTATTAAATCATTAAAAATTCATTAATTCATTCACTAACTAACTCACTCATTCACTCATTCTCTCATTGGTCTCATGTAGCCCACACTCTTTTTTCGATTGATCTTCCCACCACCAGCGCCCGGCCCTGAAATCTTCGCCCGGTTGAACCGCGCGGGTACAAGGCTGGCAACCGATACTCGGAAAGCCCCGATCGTGCAAAGTATTATAGGGTATATTATTTTCCCTGACGTATTCTTTAACCTGATCGAGATCCCAATCAAAAATCGGGTGAAATTTAACTAAATTATTTTGGCCGTCCCATTCCAGGTTTTGCATTTCAAGCCTGTTTGCAGATTGCTCGGCGCGTATGCCGGTCACCCAAATCCTGTTGCCGTTTAACGCACGTTTTAAGGGTTCGAGTTTCCGGATATGGCAACATTCTTTGCGGTTCTCAACCGATTCATAGAAACTACTGGGGCCTTTTTTGTTGACCATTTCTTCCAGTAAAGCCCTGTCCGGGTAATAAGCGTGTATCGGCTTGCCGTAGATTTCCATTGTTCGGTTCCATACATAATAGGTTTCCGGAAATAGTCGACCAGTTTCAAGTGTGAATATTTTAATTGGGATGTTATTGGCAAAGATCATGTGCGTGATCACCTGATCCTCCCAGCCAAAACTGCTCGAGAACACAATCTCTCCGCTGAACTTTTCGGCCAGCAGTTTTAGAGCTTCAACCGGGCTCGTTCCTTGTAATTCTTTATTTAATTCTTCAGTCAAAGACATATAATTATTTAATCAAAAACTTAAGGATACTATTCACGCTAACGATGATAACGATTATCCCAACGGCAACCATTAATGTTTTGGCCGATAGCTTATTAGAGATTTTTGCTGCGATAGGCGAGGCGAGTGCGCTTCCAATAACCAAACCCGCTACAGGCGCCCAACGGGTGCCGTTTTGCATGAGCATGATGACAAAGGTTGTCGAGCTAACGATAGCAACAAAAAACCTGGATAGTTTTACGGTACCCAATGAAAAACGCGGGTGACGACCGCCAGCTATCAGGCTTGATAATACGATAGAGCCCCAGCCACCACCGCCAACAGCATCAATAAAACCTCCCCCAAGACCTAAGAAACTGATATTTTTGATTTTGCCGGTAGTCCGCTTTTTGCCGACCTGGATGGCTTTCCTCAAAATTACCAGTCCTAATATCAGCGTATAAGTTGAAATAAATGGTTTGGTGTATTTGCTATAATGCTCGAGTGAAGATAACAGGAACGCACCGGCAAAGGCCCCAAGTATGCCCCAAACAACCAGTATTTTGAACAATTTCCAATTGATATTGCCCATTTTATAGTGCATCCAACCGGCGATACCATTACTCATTACTTCGGAAAGATGTACACCCATACTGGCAATAGCCGGTGTTATGCCCATTGAAAGCGAAAAGGTAGTTGAGGTTACGCCATAAGACATCCCGATAGCACCATCGATTAATGCAAAAATAAATCCAGCACCGAGGAAATAATAAAATACCGGATCAATACCTTGTATATAGGTTTTGAAAGCCAGGTTTTGATGCCACAGCGTAAATGCAGTAATGCCGATAGCTAAAACGATAGTGCCCCAGATAATCCAAATCAGGCTTTTGTTTCGTTCAGCTTTCTTTTCAACCAGGATTGATGTTACCTCATTTAAGGTGCGCACTTTAAATGAAAAATCGCCCGAAAGCGTATTTCTCAACGCGCTCATTTGTTGCAGCGTGGTGTCTAATTCCGCAGGTAAACTTTCGTTCAATACTTCTTTAAGTCTTTTGGCTACCGTTGGTGATTTACCATTGGTAGATATCGCAATTTTGAGGTCGCCTTTTTGTACGATCGATCCCAAATAGAAATCACATAGCTCTGGTTTGTCGGCTACATTAACCAATAGTTTGCGTTCATGTGCCGATTGCCTGATAAATTGATTTAAGTCGCTATCATTGGTGGCAGCAACAACAATGTTTGCCACATCAAGGTCGGCATGGGCAAAAGCCTTTTGTACCAAACTGATCCTTGGATTAGCTGCCACCAGTGTATGAATGGCTGGTATAAATTCGGTAGCAATAACGGTTACGCGCGCTTCGGGACTATTACTGAGGATGGCATTCAGTTTTTCTAAACCAACATTTCCGGCGCCTATCAAAACCGTATGCAAATCGTTGAGCTTCAAAAAAACCGGGAAAAGCTGGTTTCCGGTCGGTTTCTGCTGCTCCGAAATTTCTCCAATAACGCTATTCCTGGGCAATGAAGTCATAAAATTCCCTGATAGGTTGAAATAATGGATGCAGTGCAACCACTTCACCGATAACGATCAGTGCCGGCGATTTGATGGTTTTTTCTTTTACTAGTTCCTCAATGGTGTCAACAACGCCGACGGCAATTTTTTCATCTGCAGTCGAGCCATTTTGTATAACAGCTATCGGGAGCCGGTTTTTCCCTTCGTTTTGGTAAATTTTTACAATTTCGGACAGTTTACGCAGGCCCATTAGTACTACTACGGTGGCCTTTGTACGGGCAGCATCAAACAGGTCCGCAGATATTTCACCGGCCTGGTTAGTACCTGTAACAACCCAAAAACTTTCACTGAGCCCGCGGTGGGTTACCGGTATATTTTGCAAGCCGGGTACACCGATTGAACTCGATATACCGGGTATTACAATAGTTGGTATACTGTAAGATGCAGCATGATCAAGTTCTTCATAGCCACGGCCAAAAACAAATGGGTCGCCACCTTTCAGGCGTACCACGTGGCCGTAATTTAAAGCATAGTCGACCATTAATTTATTGATCGATTCCTGCGAATGCGAATGATCACCGGAGCGCTTGCCGACATATACTTTAGTGGCATGCTTTGGTGCAAATTCAAGTAATTCTTCATTGACCAGTGCATCATATAAAACTACATCAGCTTGCTGCAGGGCTTTGATACCTTTGATCGTGATCAACTCAGCATCGCCCGGGCCTGCACCTACAAGCGTGATACGGGCCTCCTTTAATTCTTTGTTTATATCTGTGATGATCATTGTTGTACCAGTTCTTGTCTTTTTACTTTCACCGCGCTCAAAAAGTTTTCCGCCTTTGCAAAATAGGCCTTCGCAAATTCTTCAGAGGGCTCATTCTTGTTGATCTGCAGAACCAGATCGCTAAATGTACCGGGTAAGCTGAATTCGCCTTTTTCTACATAGTTAGCATCAAACTCTTTAATAATGCCTGCCTGGCTGCCCTGGTTGATGTTTTTATCGAGCAACAGCGCCTTTGCCGAGCTGATTAACACATTATAGGAGTGGTATATAGCATCTGCCCAGGCGCCTTTATTGAAAGCCTGCCCGGCCCAGCCTATTTTCTCGTCTGCCTCGAAAAGCAAAGTTGCTACCAGATCTATCACTACACCGGCACATTCGCCAACGCCAATGGCGGTAGCAAATGTTTCCTCATGTCCCCAATCCACAAACTCGTCATCAGTCAGCGTTGTCAGGTCAGCAAGGGGTTTTAATAATTGGTAGAAATAGTCTTTACCCTGCCTGTCGTAATAATGGTGATATAATTCATGCTCCAAACCATTGGTTCGGTAATCTTCCAAAACAGTTCTCAAAACACCAGTGGCCCGTTTAGCCGGAACTTTGATCACCTTATCAGCAGCACGGCCAATGCCGTCGCCAACAGTTCCGCCTCCAAGTAAAACCTGCACAGACGGCAATACTTTAAGCCCGGCTTTTAACGAACTACCGTGGAAGCCTATATGGGCCAGTCCATGCTGACCGCATGAATTCATGCATCCGCTTATCTTAATCTTGATATCACGGTTATAAACAAAATCTTCGTATTCGTTATAAACCAGGTCTTCAAGAACGCGAGCCAGCGTCATGCTATTTGAAATGCCCAAATTGCAGGTATCTGTACCCGGGCAGGTGGTCACATCAGCTACACTGTCAAAACCCGGTGCGGATAGATTTACTTCCGTCAAAGCGGCGTATAATGCCGGCAATGCCTCTTTGCGCACATATTTAAGCAACAGCCCCTGATTTTGGGTAACACGTATCTCGTCTGCTGCATAAGGCCGAATGGCTGCTATGAATTTGCGTGCCTGGTCGGTAGGAATGTCGCCAGTTGACACTTTGACATAAACTCCATAAAAACCTTTTTGCTTTTGCTCGAAAGTATTAGTGATCAACCATTGCTCGTAACGCAGCGGGTTATCTATCGCAACCTCAGGTATCAAAAGTGGCTCTGGTATCACAGCAATATCCACACCGTCGCGGTTGATAGGGTAGGTTTTCACTTTATTGGCTATCCGCTCTTCCTTTACCAGACGAAGCACTTCATCCAGTCCTAATTTTTGGATCACGTATTTTAAACGTGCTTTGTTCCGGTTATTTCTTTCACCATAGCGGTCGAACACGCGGATCACTGATTCGATGTAGGGCACCAACTGATCTTCGGGCAAAAAATCTTCAACAATACTGGCGAGTATAGGTTGGGCGCCCAGTCCACCACCGAGCATCAGTTTAAAGCCTCGTTCTCCCTTTTCATTTATTTTAGGAATCAGGCCAATATCGTGAATATAGGAGTAAGCATTGTCGTCTTCATTTGACGAAAAGGATATTTTAAATTTCCGACCCATTTCCTGGCAAATCGGGTTGCGCAGAAAAAATTCGAAAACTGCATGGGCATAGGGCGACACATCAAAAGGTTCTTTCGGATCGATGCCGGCTGCAGGCGATGCAGTAACGTTACGCACAGTATTGCCACAGGCTTCACGAAGCGTAACATCATCTTTTTCCAGGTCGGCCCATAATTGTGGGGTACGATCGAGGCTTACATAATGTATTTGTATGTCCTGCCGTGTAGTAAGGTGCAGGTTATGGCTGGCATACTCGTCGGCTACATCGGCAATGCGCAATAACTGTTTGAAGGTAACTTTCCCGAAAGGAAGTTTAATACGAATCATTTGCACACCCGGCTGGCGCTGGCCATAAATACCACGGGCCAAACGCAGGCTCCTGAATTTTTCGTCGTGTATTTTACCTTCACGAAATGCCTTGATCTTTTTCTCGAGATCGATGATATCTTGTTCTACAACAGGGTTTTCGAGTTCGGTGCGAAAACTTTGCATATTATATTTAGTTGGATGCGATCGTAAAAATCGCTGGTTTTAAAATTGTCACAAATATATATATAGTATAGGGTATTAGTGGGATTTATTGAAAATTATCATTGTTTTACGTTTAAATTACAATGGTAAATGTCTGTTCACGTTGAATAATCTCGATAAATGCCCTAATAAGGCTTTTTACGAAAAAAAGGACAAAAAGATGCCTTTCAACTCTGTATACAACGGATTAAGGAAAACTTTTGATAGATAGACCCCGAAATTACCGCTAAAGGACATTTCAGCGGGACTTAGAAACAACGCTATCGATACTAATTTATAAATTGATCAATGCATTTTCGCGGGCGATAACGTCGGCAATGCTGGTTTCTGATAATATCTTAACGGTTGCATCTCTTACCTGAACAAAAGCATCGCGAATACCACAGGTTACCTCATCTTTGCACTCGTCGCATTTATGGTAAAAATTCAGGCTCGCGCAAGGCACCATGGCTATCGGTCCATCGGTGATACGCATGATATTTACCAGGTAGATTTCTCTTGGATCTTTATTGAGGCTGTAACCGCCTCCGGCACCTTTCTTACTGTATAAGAAACCGGCATTACGTAGGTCGAGCAAGATCTGCTCCAGAAATTTTTTTGGAATTCGTTCTTCTTCTGCGATCCTGGAGATCTGCATCGGTGGTTGGTCGACATTTTTGCCCAGGACTACAAGGGCTTTGATGGCGTATTTAGTCTTTTTTGAAAGCATTTAAGAGATAACAAATACAATGTTAAGGAAATATATTAAGTAGTTTTATTGGGCTTTTTATATTTCGGTTAGGTAAAGATAGTATTTATTTTTTATCTGAATGACCAAGACTTTTTTCAGGGTTTACTTTATCGCGCACCAGTTGCTTTAATACGGTGATGTCGGCAAAGCCGCCGAATTGCTTGCGGTCATAGATCAACTCATCGTTTACCCTGATGTTAAATGCTCCGCCGATTTCACTGGGCTTAATCGTAACGCCCGATAATTCATCTGTAAAAGTGGTTAAAAATTCCTGTGCCATATAGGCGGCCCTCAAAAGCCAGTTGCACTTTGGGCAATACTCAATGGTGATTGATGGTTTCATAATGCAAAGATACTGCAACCCCATTTAACGAAAAAACATCACAAATGTGAAGCTGAAACACATAGGTGATGTTAGGTAGAA
>CAIPPO010000113.1 GCA_903866915.1 uncultured Mucilaginibacter sp.
GCGCCCGAAGCACTCGTATGGCCAGCACCAAAGGAGATAGTCAAAATGCAATCGCTAAACTAACATTCCAACCGGACCACTTCGTGGGGGTTGGTCAAGAGCACTGGCAACTTTTTTCCTAGGCGGGCTTGCCGCGGCACGCTGACGTTCAGGCTGAGGCAGTCCTCCTGGGTACTGCCCTCTGTCAGGTTAAAACGGGCTTGCTGGGGGCATGCGGGTCCAAATGCAGTGCCGTCGCGTACGCCAGTCCATGCTGCGGGGGGGTGTGGTAAGGCCCAGCGCAGGGCACCTACCGGTGGCGCCGCAAAGGGGATGCCTCGGTACTCAAACACGTCATTGCGCTCCGCGCCACTTACAGCACCCGCCTCCGTTTGAACGACCGGAACACTGGCGATTTGTACAACCGGAACACTGGCGATGGCCAAGCCTGCTGCGCCGCACGCCAAAGTGATAACAACATGCATGGCGTGTTTGAGTTTCATCTTATCTTATCCCTCATTCCCCGGATGACGCTCTAATTTCCGCAACGCTCACGCCGATTCAGATATAGCCATCAGCACTTTCTACTGGATCGAGCGAGACGATCGCGGAGTCGGAGTATAATCCAGAATAAAATATTGAGCCCGGCACTTTCAGAATTTTCCAGAGACGCTAACTGTCGGCCCAACTTGCCACCTAAAAAAGCCATCATTCACATTATCAACCGCTCTTTCGTATTTTACGCCAAAGAGCAAGGCAGGGGAGATCTCTTTAGACGCCTTATCCCCTAGGAAATTCCATGACCACAACAACGCTGTAGCAGTTTTCAGCGATCGTTTTTGAAACGGGCTTCCATCATCGTCAATTTTATTTTGGAATACACGATATGCAATTTCATTAACGAGTATAACCTTAATATCCGAGCTGTAAAAATATGCGAGACTAACACTTGCTTCGTACTCGATCGAATTATTTGATTCGATCAGCCCGGATGAACCGTCTTTCTTTCTTTCTAGGCGCGGCGTCGCCGACGCGTCGAATTCAACGTTGAACAGTTTTTTTCCAGAATTACTAGGATTGGCGTTGGTAGGGGAGAAATCTAAGCTTTTTTTAATGCCAAATGAAAAGTCATCTCTGCGCATGAACCATGGAGAAAAACCATCCTCATAAAAATTTTTCGATTGCACAGACACGTAGGGCGTTACGCCGTAAGAATACTCCATGGCTGAGTACGAAAGCGTTCCTTTAATTCGGATATTATCTTGGTTCCAACCAGGGATTTGCGAATAGCGTAGCGCCTCAT
Organism: uncultured Mucilaginibacter sp.; assembly: GCA_903866915.1. Taxonomy (GTDB): domain Bacteria; phylum Bacteroidota; class Bacteroidia; order Sphingobacteriales; family Sphingobacteriaceae; genus Mucilaginibacter. The sequence goes on from CAIPPO010000113.1 coordinate 1,283, forward strand.
GATTAACAAACATATCATAATTGAAGGGCGCGCTGCCAAGATTCCCTTTAATGCCAAGTACGGCCTGCCGTTCTAATGACCGACTATACTCAGCAGGATCATTCAATTTTGGGTTGCTGTCATGACCCGCCCCGAAGCTATAGCGGTAATAGAATTGCGGAGCCGCGACTGACGGCTTCTTGTCCTCAAGCCTATCGCTTAGCTTGTCCGGTACTAAATCATCAGAAGAAAGGTCAGCAGAGAGGCTAGAATTTTCTAAACTAGATTTGTTTTTAGCTGAGGCATCAAGCGAAAAAACAATTAAAAAGAACGCAACAGTTAGCCTGAGAGTCCCCGGATGGCGACGAACTGTCACCTGCTTATCCCCCTTTTTCCTTTGGTTAAACTATATTCAACAAAATTTCGGGCGCTATTTAAAACTTCATTATTAGAAAATATTTTTTGTTTTGTTTGCCTTGTATTAGTAAGAACAGGTCGAAAATCTGGATACTTCAATACTGCTTTATTGAGCAGGGCACGCCCATCTGCAAAATGATCCATTGCTACGTCGGTACAAACGAACGATGTTATTGATTGTGTAATATTCCAGCGCGAAGAATCGCTTTCCGAACCTGGCGGCTTATAAAATGGCTGTTTAGGGAACGTGCTTCCAACGCTGCTTCTATAATCTTCATAAGATTTATCAATTTTATCTGTGAGCATAAAACCAATTTCTTTACCTGAAATTGGCCGCGGCGCGCCGCCCCCGTTCATTTGACCAACCGGTCGCGATAACCGAAACATTATTTTTCCAATCTGATATTGAGTCGGATCAGACTGTAAATAAACAACCTTTGGAATATTTGCTAATGTCATCATGCCTGAGCACTGAGCGCACGATTCCATAGACGTATAAATTGTGATATTATTAAGCGTTTTATTGTAATCTCGATACATATCGGCCGCGACGGAAGTTAGCGTATCCGTTTCATTTTTTTCATACGCATCGGCCAAACTAAAAAGCCGTCTTATCAATCTTACTTCGGCATGCTGCGTTGAGTCGTTTAAAAGCTCGGCATTATTGAAGTCGAAGTCTATGATCTCGCCATCTTCGTCAACGGCGATAGCGCATATATTGTGACCAAAGTAGAATCCTCCGCTATAGCGGCTATTCGTTCCCAAACCGCTCGCTTTTTGCTTCGCTCGCATTGGATATTCGCCGACTTCACCACGTCGGTTTCCGTTGAAATAACCATACAATATGGAGAAAACGACAGCACAATAAATTTGGTGGCGTTCTTTATCTTCGTCGCTGCAGTTGAACGGCTCTACTGACGCCAACTCCGATAATTTTTTGTTCCAATAGTATTTGATTGGATCTTTTTCAACTGCAAGATTTTGCGCAAATGCCCGTCCGACTGTAAGGTTGGATACGCCCGTGGTTGCCCCTGGCGCAGCACCAAATGCGACACCGAAAAACGACGATAACAGTAATTTTCGCCTGCTGACACGAGTGGCCATGATTTTTTCCTATGCGATTAGCGTAGCAACCAGCAAGTCCTTGGTGGCTCCACCATCATCACCAGCCAGATGCCGGTCGATCACTGGCACGAGGTGATCGCCGGCAATGGAGCCCGGTCACCTTCATCGAAAAAAAGTAGCC
>CAIPPO010000114.1 GCA_903866915.1 uncultured Mucilaginibacter sp.
GGATTTATTATTTAAAAACTTTAACCGGATTTTTAAAAAATATCTTTATGTTAGTCTTTTATAAACACCAATTTATAACAACCTAACTAAAAAATGGAACAAAACAAGACCACAAATCTCAAATCAGCACTGTATACTTTAATTACTGTGTTTTTCTTTTGGGGATTTATCGGAGCATCAAACGGCGTATTTATCCCTTTTTGTAAAGCCAAGTTTGGCCTCGATCAGTTTCAAAGTCAGCTGATTGACTTTGCTTTTTACGGCGCATATTATACCGGAGCTCTGTTCCTGTTTATCATATCGAGTCTTGCAAAAAGAGACGTTTTGAATGACTGGGGATTTAAGAAAGGTATTATCAACGGACTTCTGATCAGTACTTTCGGTGCTGCGTTGATGATATGGGCTGTAACTTCAGGTAATTATTTCTTTATACTGGGAGCCCTTTTTGTTGTAGGACTTGGATTTTCATTGCAGCAAACTTCTGCGCAACCTTTTGCTGCCTCATTGGGTGAACCACATACTGCGTCGAACCGGTTAAACCTTGCTGGTGGCGTTAACTCGTTCGGGACAACTATCGGACCTCTTGTTGTATCGTTTGCCCTGTTTGGTGTAGTCGCCAACGTTAACGAAGATTACATCAAGCATTTCGCCCAAAAAGCGAATTCGCTGGATAAAATGGAAATCTTATACATTTTTGTAGGAGTCCTATTCCTGCTATCTGCCGCACTTTTCTTTTTCTCGAAGAAAGTACCGGCAGGGAAGACGGATGCTACGTTTGAGCCCGCTAAAAAGGCACTAAATACCCTGATCGCTATCACGGTTATACTGGTAATAATATTTGCTTACATTTTCTCCCGTTACCATCAACCCGAATACATTGAACATTTTATAAAAAATAAGGAAAAAGATTATTTAGGATTAGGTTTAACTATAGGCTCTCTGCTTGTTGTGGTGCTAGGTTTATTATTTGCCAATTCTGCCGCGCAAAGTAAACCTGAAGGTTGGGGTGCTATGAAATATCCACAATTGGTTTTAGGTATGCTGGGCATTTTTACCTATGTAGGTGTTGAAGTAACGATACAAAGTAATATGGGCTCCCTGTTAGGTACCAAAGCTTTTGGTACGATTACCGGTTCGGCCATTGCGCCATACATTTCTATGTATTGGGGCAGTTTAATGATTGGTCGTTGGGCTGGCGCTATTGCTGTTTTTAACCCTTCTAAAGGCCTGAGAAAAGTATTGCTAGTTCTAGTGCCGTACATTGCCTTTGGTGTTGTGCTGGCAGTAAATGCTATATCTGGTCAAAATGTATCGGTGTTGTATGCTTATGCAGGTGTTGTAGCTTTCCAGATCATAGGTTTTTTCCTGGGACAGGATCGCCCGGCCCGCACACTGATGATTTTCGGTTTGTTTGGTGTAGCTGCCATGGTAATTGGTTTGCTTACTGAAGGTACAGTTGCTACCTATGCATTTATGAGCGGTGGCTTATTCTGCAGTATTCTCTGGCCATCTATCTTTGCATTGGCAATTGCAGGATTGGGTAAATATACTTCCCAGGGCTCAGCATTTTTAGTGATGATGATTCTGGGTGGTGGTATTATACCGCTCCTGCAGGGTAAGATATCTGATATCATCGGTATCCATAATTCTTACTTTATCCCGGTACTGTGCTTCTCTTATCTCGCGTTTTACGGATGGAGAATCATCGGTATTCTTAAGAAACAAGGCATTGAGCACGAAGTTGAATTGGGTGCAGGGCATTAATTGGCCATTAGGTCATTGAGTCATTAGTTTATTGTGAATTGTTCAAATTCCTTAGTACTCCAATGACCTTAATGATCCAATGACGCGCAACAATTGACGCGAAGCAAATGACTAAACTAAGTTTTAACCATATTTTCATGAATCTGGCAACCGACCTGGCCAAACGCTCACATTGCGTTAAGGCCCAGGTCGGAGCCGTTTTAGCGAAGGATACCCGAATTATTTCTATTGGCTACAATGGTCCGCCTGCGGGTACCCATAATTGCGATGAAGAATGGCCCGAAGCCGGTTGCCCGCGGGATGCGCGCGGTAGCTGCTCGCTGGCACTCCATGCCGAAGAAAATGCGATTCTTTTCGCCGTAAAAAATGGGGCCAACCTCGAAGGCGCTACGCTGTACACTACATTGTCGCCTTGCTTACCCTGCGCCCGTCTCATATTTTCGGCGGGAGTGAAGCATGTATTTTACCTCAGTTCTTATGCTGAATACAAAGGCCTGCCCAGCGATGAGGGAGTCGATTTTTTAAATCGTTTTGGCGTTGTGGCCCAAAAATTTGGGGGTAGTTAACTCGCGATTAGTTAACCGGTAATTGGTTGACCTGGCAATTTAAAATTATTTAATTTTTAACTAAATAACCGCCCCGCTAATCACAAATTAACCAGTTAACAAATCACTAAACTACGGCTCCAGCAAATCGTTCAGCTTATCCAGCGCAAACTGTAGCTGTTCATCCGGACTTAGGTTGGTATTGTCGAGGATGATAGCGTCTTTGGCTCTTACCAGCGGGCTTTCTTCGCGGGTGGTGTCCTGGTAATCGCGGTGGGCTATGTTTTCAAATACATCCTCCAGGGTTATTTGGGGATCTTTGGCAGCCAATTCCTTATACCGCCGTTCGGCACGTACATTGGGGTCGGCCGTCATAAATATTTTGAGCTGCGCATCCGGGAAAACCGTGGTGCCAATATCGCGCCCATCCATTACAATGTTTTTAGAACGCCCCATCCGCTGCTGCTGCCGTACCATTTCGTGCCGCACTTCCTTTATTGCCGCAACAGCACTTACGTTATCCGAAACTGGCATCTGCCTGATCTCGTCTGAGACCTCCTCTTCGTTAAGTGTGATATGTGACTGGTAGTCGCGTGCGTTAAAATTGAGATGTATGTTTTTAAGCGCCTGACCGACAGCACTGCGGTCATGCAAATTGATCTTCTCACGCAAAAAATATAGTGTTACCGCTCGGTACATGGCCCCACTGTCGATGTAAATAAAATGAAGCTGACGGGCCAGGGCTTTAGCAAGTGTGCTTTTGCCGCAGGACGAATAACCGTCGATAGCTATCACGATATTGTTGCTCATGGGATGCTAAAATAGTAAATTTTGTTGGATGGTATGGAGATGGGAATTTTGAAAGTCGGAATCCCGATAGCTATTGGGATTCGGACAAAATATAAATGCGATCAAGTCTAACGCAATTCAATTAAATTTGCGCATGAATATTTCTAAAGCCGATTTGCAAAAAGAGGTAATTTACAAGACATCGCGAAGCGGAGGGAAAGGCGGCCAAAATGTTAATAAGGTATCGAGCAAAGTTGAATTACTTTTTGATATTGCGCAATCGTTATTGTTTACCGATGAGGAAAAGCAATTGGTAATGCAAAAACTGCAATCGAAACTGAACCGCGATGGTCTGGTTCAGGTGATGTGCGAAGAGGAGCGCAGTCAATACCTGAACAAGGAGCGGGCAATTGAAAAATTACACCTGGTTTTAACCAGGGCGCTGGTAAAACCGATTATAAGGAAAGCCACTAAACCGGGTAAAGCAGTTAAAGAAGCGCGACTCGAAAGTAAACGTCAGCAATCTTCAAAAAAAGCGAACAGGCGGCTCAACTTTAATGATTAGCGGAAACGGTATAAGACAGTAAGATCTCCCCAGTCGTCATTAGTAAGCATATTCTTCACATCGCGGGAATGGATGACAAATGCCGCATCCACAACAAATCTTTTTCCTGCATAGCCAATGCCAAGCTGATTGCTTAGTACGATGCGGTCCGGAGTTCCGGTGATAGCTATGCTGGTTGAACTGGCTTTATTGAACAGGCTGCCCTGTACTGTTGCATCATAACCAACCCAATTAAACAAGGGTTGATAATAGAAAAATAATTCGTGTTCGTGAAGAGGCTTCAATGTGCTCGAATAAATGGCGGTGCTTTGCGTGCTCTCTGAATTAAATAATTGGTTGAAATTACCCAGGCGTACCAAAGGTCCAACTCCTGCACCGGTAAAACCATTACCTAAATTAGCATAACTGGTAAAAGAAAGATCGATCCAGGAATCTCTGATGAGCAATCGATTATAATTGGCAGAAAGATTAATTTCGGCATCATTGTCAATTTGGTATTCCCATCCGCTTGGATGGTACAGGCCGAAAGTGTTGTGGATAAAGGATTGTATTTGCTGGCCAAGGGCAGCAGGACCGACAACACCAAGCTGCGCGCCTAATTTTAGGTTGCTTTCATCTTTAAACAATAAATTCAGGTTTACGCCGGCATAAAGGTAGGCCGCAAACGGCCTGTCTATGTATCTTGGGTCATCAACACCGGTCAAATTAATGCTGCCGCTTTGAGGCGTGTATAGTTTCTGTCCGATCTCAAACCCAAGTACCTTATTTTGCAGTTGGCTGGCTGAATCGGGCTTTAAGGCATGCCTGAAGAAAAGGAATGTTCCTGCGGTGTAATACCGGTCAAAACCCTGTGCCAGGTACGAATCGTCATCGGTTTCAAAGCCTATTTCATTACGATGTGTGCCCTGGGCAAAACTATTGAACGAGTATGCGAGGAATAGCAGGAAAAAATATATTCGTTTAGCCATCAGGAAAGTTTGAATAAAGGCCTAAAATAAAAAAAGCCCCGGTAATTCGGGGCCTTTCAATGAAAACTCTTTTTTTATTTGAAGGTGTAGCCTACACTTATTCCACCTGCCGGGATAATACCCTGGTCGTAAAGGATAGGAACAAAACCTATGCGGAAGTTTAAACCTTTCTGTTCGGGTTGATATCGGAATCCAATCGTAGCAGTAGCTATAAAGCCAGTAACTTTATCAAATTCCCACTTGCTATTCCCGACATTTGTACCGGTTGAATTGAGGAATGTTGTACCTGCACCAAGTTCAAGCATCGCAGCATGTTCGCCTATCAGGTAGTTAACCTGAAACGGAACGGTAAATACTGTATTGCCACCCGAGCTGAAGAAGCCAACACCCACGCGGTATCCCCAGCCATTGCGTTCTTTGTGAAAACGTGTATCGTAGTTGGCGGATATGGCCAGGCCGGGACCACCTAATTCCATGTATACATTTTCGGCTTTGATTTGTTGTGGTGTAGTATCGGCCGCAAATTTTATAGAATCTGTTTTCTTCGATAGTGTAGTATCGGCTTTTTTAGCCGCTAAAGTATCTGTCTTTTTCAATGCTGCTGTATCCGTTTTTACAGAAAGGGTATTTGTAGATGGGGCCCCACCAGTGCCGTTTTGTTGGGTGCTGTCCTTTTTCACCACAGGTGGTTCTATCGTAACTACTTGTTTGGCCGAACTATCTTGCTTTACAGCGGGTGTATTTTGCTGCTGCGTATTTTGTTGCTGCGTTGATTGAGGCTGGCTTGAAACTGGCTGCTGATTGCCCGCAGATTGTTGCGAGGCAGGTAAACTGCTGTCAGTTGTTGGTACCGGGGTAGCAATAACCGGCGAAACAGGTACGGTAGTAGTTGCCTGAGGTGTAACTGTGTTTGCAGCATTATTTGATTGTTGCTGGTTAGTTGCCGCTGGCTTCGCCAGAGCGGAGTCAGTTTTAGCAGCGGATTTTTTAGCCAGGTCGGCTTTTTCTTTCTCAGCTACTATCTCATTAAATTTTTTCGCAAGTGTTCCATCCGGGTCGATCACCAAAGTTGTATCAGCCCTATGCACTAATTTAGCACCAGCTTTGATCACCAGGGTAGTATCTGATTTGATCAATTGTGTATTATTGGATTTTTTATTCAATGGTGTGTCTAAAACCATTGCCAGCGTGCTGCTTTTAACAGTGTCTGACGCCGATTGTGCTTTTGCGGCTATGTTGCAGGCCAGCAAAGCAAATACAATAATTCTGGCTTTTAAAGTAAACAGATGGTTCATTATGATATATTTAATAGTACAACTCTTTAGTTTAGTATCGTTTAGTTATGCCGTATTACGATAGCGTTTACTAAAAAGTTTCACGAAGAAAAGTATCCTAATAAGAAAATATCCCTGTTTTTGGCAGGGATATCGTTTAATTATGCAGGAAATATGAGCAGTTCTGTATCAGTTCATTACAGGTTTTAACTCATCTTTAATGGTGAGGTCCAGCGGATTATCTACTTTTTCGTCCAAAAGTGCCAGGTTTATTACCTCGAGCATATTGGTTACGTAATAAAATTGGAGATCTTTAATATAATCTTCTTTTATTTCGAGGATATCTTTCCGGTTTGATTTAGACAGTATAATTTCCCGGATATTGGCCCTTTTGGCTGCCAATATTTTTTCTTTGATTCCACCCACTGGTAATACCCGCCCCCTGAGGGTGATTTCGCCGGTCATGGCTAAATGCGGTTTTACCTTGCGTTGGGTAAAAGCCGAAGTTAATGCCGTAAGCATTGTTATGCCAGCCGAAGGGCCATCCTTAGGCGTAGCGCCGGCCGGCACATGCACATGCACATCCCACTGATCAAACAAACGGAAATCAATACCAAAATCTTTGGCGTGCGCCCTAAGGTAAGCTAAGGCGATCGAGGTAGATTCTTTCATAACATCGCCCAGGCTACCGGTCATCGTTAAACGCCCCTTACCCGGACTCAGACTGGCTTCTATGAATAAGATATCGCCTCCTACCTGCGTCCACGCAAGCCCGGTAACAACACCGGCTACATCGTTGCCTTCATAAAGATCTTTATCAAATATTGGTGCACCTAAAATTTTCTCAAGTTCAGTCTTATTTACCAGAGGCGTATGTTCTTCACCCATAGCAATGGTCTTCGCCACACCTCTGATCACCGATCCTATTTTCTTTTCAAGTGCCCGTACCCCCGATTCACGCGTATATTCTTCTATCAATTTTTCAAGTATGTCGTTTTTGATCACCACTTCCTTTGGCTTAAGCCCATGGGCTTCCCGCTGTTTGGGTACCAAATGTTGTTTGGCGATCTCGATTTTTTCTTCAATAGTATATCCGTTCACGTCTATGATCTCCATACGGTCGAGCAAAGCCGGCTGAATAGAACTCAATGAATTAGCAGTCGCGATGAACATTACGTTTGAAAGATCGAAATCGACTTCTACGTAGTGGTCGTAAAATGTGCTGTTTTGTTCGGGGTCAAGCACTTCGAGCAATGCCGATGAGGGATCGCCTCTGAAATCGTTGCCAACTTTATCAATTTCGTCTAAAATGAACACCGGGTTAGCTGCCCCGGCCTTCTTTATCGCCTGGATGATCCTGCCCGGCATGGCACCGATATAAGTTTTTCTGTGGCCCCTTATTTCGGCTTCATCGCGGATACCTCCCAATGCCATCCGTACATACTTACGCCCTAAAGCTCTGGCTATAGATTTGCCAAGCGAGGTTTTTCCAACCCCGGGGGGGCCTACCAGGCAAAGGATAGGCGCCTTCATATTATGCTTTAGTTTTAAAACAGCCAGGTATTCAATAATGCGTTGTTTAACCTTATCGAGACCAAAGTGGTCCTTATCCAATATCTTTTGTGCCCGCTTCAAATCAAAATTATCTGTCGTAAATTGATTCCATGGCAGATCCAGCAATAACTCAAGGTAATTGATCTGCACCGAATAGTCGGCAGCGGCAGGGTTAGTGCGCACTAATTTCTCCATTTCTTTGTTGAAATGTTCGGCTATCTCTTTACCCCATTTCTTTTTTGCCCCCCGCGTACGCAGATTGTCGATCTCCAGGTCCGGTGAATTGCCACCCAGTTCTTCCTGTATCGTTTTTAACTGCTGGTTCAGGAAATAATCACGCTGCTGTTTGTCCAGATCGATACGCACCTTACTTTGAATCTGGTTTTTTAGTTCCAGCATTTGCAGATCAAGGGTCAAATGTTCCAGTACTAATTTCGCCCTGTCGCGCAGGTTGGCAACTTCGAGCAAACGTTGTTTGGCGGTCATGTCAGCGTTCATATTCGACGATATGAAATTGATCAGAAAAGAAGTGCTTTCTATATTCCTGATAGCGATACCCGCTTCGCTGGGTATATTTGGAGATAACTGAATAATGCTCATGGCCATATCCTTAATGGATGATACCATAGCTTTAAATTCTTTATCTTCTTTTGGCTTTATTTCTTTGAATGGTTCTACTGATGCTTTCAGGTAAGGCTCAGTTTGAACTTCTTCTTTCAAAATAAACCGCTTTTTACCCTGTAAGATCACTGTCGTGTTTCCATCGGGCATTTGCAGCATTTTGATGATGAGTGCTACCGTCCCAACCTGGTTCAACTGGCTAAATGTGGGGTCCTCAATGGCTACATCCTGCTGGGCA
>CAIPPO010000115.1 GCA_903866915.1 uncultured Mucilaginibacter sp.
AATACACACCAGAAGCTTTTTTTCTCTTCCGGATTTCAGCAATCTGATTTTTACGGTTCGGGGTGGGCATGGAACGATTATAATGACGATTATCAGGCAGAGATCTCCGAATTGCCACTTGAAGATAATATGGCATTGTTTACAGCAGCTAATGGCAGTTTACAAGTCAATCCCCTTGCTTTACGGCCATACCTTAAATGTGACAGTAGTTTTAAACCCGCGCATTTCCAGGTAGTACGAAACTTGTTAAATAACACATTTGTTTACCCTGCGATGCCTGTACCTGCTGATTTCAGACAGCAGGTGCCCTTAAAAATGAGCACTGGCTTAAGCCTTTCGTTATTAACAGACACGCTGCGAAAACCGGTTTATGAAGTTCATTTACCCATACCGGCTAATATAAAAATAGTTAACGATGCGAACGCCGATACGGTATACCGGCACATGCTGCAACCCAGCGATAACTTTATAGCCGAACAACTGCTCCTGGTTTGTTCTTCTGTAAAATTTAATTTACTTAATGCAGATTCAGTTATCAGATACGCATCAGCTAATTACCTGAACGACTTGCCCGATGCGCCACAATGGGCCGATGGTTCGGGACTTTCAAGATATAATCTGTTCACTCCCCGAAGTATCGTTAAACTATTGTGTAAAATATCTGACCAAATGAAAAACGATAGCCTTTTACACAGTTTGTTGCCGGCAGGTGGTGTTGTTGGAACAATAAAAAGCGCCTATAAAACCGATAAGGGCTTACCTTTTGTTTGGGCAAAAACAGGCTCTCTGGCTAATAATCATAACCAAAGTGGCTATTTGGTTACACGTAAGGGCAAACATTTGGCTTTTTCATTCATGAACAACAATTTCACCCGCCCATCGCATGAGATCCGCGGAGAAATGGTTCGGATCATGACCTACCTGCATGAGAATTATTAGGCCGGATAAACCCACTTTTGGCTGGCTTTGCCGAATGCTTTGGTAAACTCTGCGCCGATATACAATATAGCTGATGTATAATATATCCAAACCAATAAGGCAATCAGCGAACCTGCTGCCCCGTAGGTTGATCCAACGGCAGTATATTTAAAATAAATGCCTATCAGGTATTGCCCAAGGATAAATAACAAAGCTGTAAATATTGCTCCTGCACGTACCTCATGCCATTTTAATTTTGCATCAGGAAGGTATTTATACAGAATGCCGAACAGGAGCGCGATGATGACCAGCGAAATAGCCAGGTTAAGCAGGTCGAAAAAAGCAAAAGACAAGTCGGGTAAAAAGTTTGCAAGTTCTTTACTTAATGTATTGATAGCAATATTGATGATGAGGGATACCAACAACAGAAATCCTAAAATGATAATCAGAGAAAAGGAAAGGAAGCGGTTTTTTAACAACTTGAGCCAGCCATTTTGAGGTTTGGTTTTTACCCGCCAGATCATGTTCAGGGAATCTTGAATGTCAATAAACATACTGCTGGCCCCTAGTAAAAGAATAAGTACACTGCTTACCAGAGCTACCCCGGTTTTACCCGACTGCAGCATATGATCTACCACACTCCTGATCTGTATGGTAACATCTTTACTGACGAATAGGTTAATCTCCGGATAAAGGGTACCATTAAGATCAAAGCGATGCAGCAGCAAGCTCGCGATAGCTATCAGTAAAATGATAAGCGGTGCAATGGCAAATACAGTATAGTAGGCGAGCGAAGCGCTCAATTTAAGCCCGTTGTCGTTAATAAAACCTTTGAAAGTAGCAATGAATACCCATTTGGTTTGCCTAAACCAGTTCATTTTTGAAACGCTCATACCTCATAAGAAGTATTTAACGCCTATTTTGTTTGTCAACAAGCCAGACTGATAGCTTGTTTCCGGCGAAAGAAATGGGTAAGATAATGGCTTTAAGCGAGTTAGACAATTAGTTATTAACCTTATTCACAGCACACAAAATCTTCGTAAAATATGACATATTTTGCAGCCATATAATTTGGTGATTTCGATTAAAAAAAAGTAATTTTAAAATTTAAGAGAAGCATCTTCAGGGCTGTCGGTTTTTTGAGCAGACTTGTTCGGAGATGATAAAAAAAACTTTTAATTGTTAAATTTTTTTGGGGAAAGCCGTCCCGACTTCGGTCGGGATGGCTTTATTCTTTTTAGTGTAAATCAACCGGGGGTTTAGCACCTCCGCTTTTCTTAAAAGGCTGCAGGTATAATAGCGGTATCGAAAAAAGCATCACAAATCCGGATATTAAATAGGCATCGTTATAAGTGAGCAGCAGCGATTGCCGGGTTATAGCACCCTCAATTGCCTGGTAAGCCATATGCATTGCATCGATAGCCGACTTGCCGCTGGCTATAAATTTCTGCTCGGTCATATTCAAGCGCATATTGAATGCGCTGTTATACGGGGTTATATTGGTCAACAGGTCACTACGGTGTTTGGCTTGCCTGATGTGGATAAGCGTGGTTAATGCAGCAATACCGAATGAACCCCCCAGCTGTCTCATCATATTATTTAAACCCGTGCCCTGGCCAACTTCGGCTCCTTTTAGTTCTGAAATAGCCAACGTGGTTAAAGGAACAAATAGTAATGCCATACCCACACCTCTGATCAATAATGGTATCAGTACATCGGTTTGACCCGTTTCCAATGTCGAGCCGCTGAGCATAAAGGTAAACACGAAGAACAGCGCCATACCAGCAGTGGCCATAAATTGAGCCGGAACACCCCTGTTAAGCATTTTGCCTATAAATGGCATCATTACTATGGTACAAATACCACCCGGAAATAACAATTCGCCGGTTTGCTGTGCTGTGAAACCCAGCAAATTTTGACAGAACACCGGGAATACAAATACAGAACCATATAAACCAAAGCCTAAAATGAATGATGTAAACATCCCCACCGCAAAACTTCGATGCCGCAGGATACTGAAATTAACGATCGGGTGATCTGTACTCAATTCGCGCCATATAAATAAAAAGGTACCTAAAACCGCGGCAATGGTGAGCACCAGGATGTAGGGTTTGGCAAACCAATCTTCCGATTCGCCTTTTTCCAAAATGGTTTGCAAACTTCCTACCGCAACGGCCAGGAGAAGGATCCCCCACCAGTCAATAGGTTTCCCATGAGCATCCCGGGGCGTTTCCCGCACAAAGGTTAAGGCAAAAAATGCTGCCACGGCACCAACAGGGATGTTTACATAAAATATCCATTTCCAGGTGGTGTGATCGGTAATAAAACCGCCGATGGTTGGTCCTACCGTAGGTCCAAACACAGCTCCGAGTCCGAATAGGGCAGTTGCAGTACCTATCTGGTCGCGCGGCCAGGTTTCGAGCAGGATAGCCTGCCCGGTCGAGATCAATCCGCCTCCGGCGAGTCCCTGTAAAATTCTGAATAATACCAGTTCATTAAGGGATGAAGAATTACCGCAGAGGAAAGAAGCTACCGTAAATATAATAATAGAGGCCAGGAAATAATTTTTGCGACCAAAATAGCTGCCGAGCCAGCCCGACATTGGCAAAATGATCACGTTGGCAACCGCATACCCGGTAACTACCCAGGCTACATCTTCCAGAGTTGCCCCCAGGTTGCCCTGTATTTTTGGTAAGGCCACATTCACAATCGTGGTATCGATCAGCTCAAGCAGTGCTGCCGTAATTACCGTGATCGTAATGATCCATTTCCTAAAACCTTTTTCAGCCATAGTTATTAGTCTTTTAAGATTACTGAAACGTTCGCACTCATACCCGGACGAAGAAGGGCCAGTGTGTCTTTGCCGGCAGTGATCTTAATTTTTACCGGTACACGTTGTACAACCTTTACATAATTGCCTGTTGCGTTATCCGGTGGAAGAAGTGAGAATTTAGCACCGGTTGCACCGGCGAAATTATATACCGTTCCATGCAGCTTCCAATCAGGATAGGCATCAACCTCTACATCTACTTTTTGACCATTTTTTAAATTGGTCAGCTGGGTTTCCTTGAAATTTGCTGTAACAAAAACGCTGTTATCATCTACCACAGAAAATAAAGTTTGTCCCGGTTGTATCAATTGGCCTATCTGTATACTCTTTTTTGAAGCTACGCCACTTGCAGGTGCTACAATGGTGGTGTATGACAATTGTAATTTAGCATAGTCAACATCGGCCTGGCGCTGTGTAACGCCCACATTGGTAACGGTCAACTGATTTTTGCTGGTGCCTATTTGTTCAAGGGCTGCCTTATACTGGTCCTTCGCGGCATTATAGGTAGCTTCTGCGACATCGCGATTGGCTTTTACCTGGTCAAATTGCTGTTCGGTAACCGAACCATCTTTTACGAGGTTAGCATAACGTGCATAGTCTTTGTTGGCCTGGTCGAGCTTAGCCAAAGCTGATTCAACTTGCGCGTGTGCGCTGGATGCATTAGCAGAGGTGCTGCTAATCTGCGACTGGCCTACTCCCACACCCGCACTGGCAGTTTGTTTTGCCGAAAGCGCTTGTTCCAGTTTAACTTTATAATCGCGGTCATCCAGTTTTACCAATACCTGGCCTTTCTCAACATGACCATTCTCTTCAAAAAAGATACTGTCAACATAGCCGCCAACACGGGCAACTACAGGGCTTATATCGCCATCAATTTGCGCATCATCGGTATCGATATGTTTACCGTAATAGATATATTCTTTTATCCCGAATAGGATACCGCCAATAAGTATTACCCCAAGTATAATAGGAAATACCCTGTTCGGTTTCTTTGGAGTTTCTTGTTCTTGTGCCATTGTTGATCGTGTGTTATTTGCTAAGTTTTCCGGTTGATTTTAATAGGTTATAATAAGCAAGCCCTGCATCAGCTTTTGCCAGCTCAAGATTAATTTGTGCCTGGTATAGCAGGGTTTCTGCATCTACCCGGTCAGTAGCTGATGCGATATTGCTTTTGTATTTTGATTCCAATATTTTATCATTTTCGCCAGCCTGGTCAATTGAAGTTTGCAGTAGTTTTATTCTGTCCAGGGCTTCCTCGTAATTTTGGTAGCTCTTGTTTACTTCGGTACGGATGTTATCTCCAACTACCCCCTGGTTTAAGGTTACCTCGTCGGCTTGTATCCTTGCTTGAGCAATTTTGTTCTTGTTGGTCCAAAGGGTTGAAAAATTCCAGGATAGAGTAACCCCCAGCGTCAACGGGGTAATATATGAGCCTGATTTTGGAAATGGGTTTGCAGCAATATCTACATAATACCCACCGAATGATGCTCCGACCGTAGGCGATTGGTTTGCATGTATGCTTTTAATATTATTTTCGGCAACCTGCGATTGCAAAAGCAGTTGCTTTACCTCCTGGCGATTTGCCAGCGCAGTATCAATATAATTGCTGACAGGCCCCAACTCGCGATTGGCTTCGGTTATCTGGCTGATGCTGATCTGCGTAGTTTCCGGCAGGCCGAGTAAAATATCCAGGTCGTAATTAATGATCTTGCGGTTGCTTTCCAAATCGATTTCGTTCAATTGGATGTTGGCGCGCTGTAATTGAAAACGCAATACATCGTTCCTGGTAACCAAACCCTGGTCTAAAAAGCGCTGCGATTGTTTGATCTGCTGGTCTATCGCTCCAAGATTTTGTTGCACAACCTTAGTGCTTTGCAATATTTTGTAAAGGTTATAGTACAAACTGATCACATCAAAGGTGATGGCATCTTTATCTCTAATGGCATCAAGTCTAGCCACTTTGGTCAACAACTCGGTCGACTGTCGTGCAAGCTTTAATTTTCCGCCTGCAAATATTGTTTCGTTGAGGGTTACAATACCGAGGTAAGCATCAGCGCTTGAAGGCAGGGAGATGCTGTTCTTTGGGCCAAGTGCAAGCCGGTTGGCTGGTATCTCAGCGCGATTGTAACCATAGCTGGCTTTCCCGCCCGGGAGTACCAGATCTTTGGCCTGGTTATACTGCGAAACCGCCTCATCAATCTTTGATTGCGAAAGCTTAAGCACTTTACTGTTCTGCAAACCTAGTTTAATGGCTTCATCAAGGCTAAGTGTTTTGTCCTGAGCCATTGCGGGTAACACAGGTCCCAATGCCACCATTGCGATGGCGAATACGCATATCGCCTTAGTCACTTTTTTCAATGGTCGTTTGTTCAAGCGTTTATTTAAGTGATTTGTCATGTTCGTTCAACAAGTAAGATTTTAGCAAGGTTTTTAAATAAGTTTCAACGCGGGGTTTTAATTGTTCTTCCAACACGCTATCCTGGTGGATATCATAACCCAAAACTTTAGATGTTAGCTGAGGCGAGTTGACAAGGAAATTTTTCGTTCCGTAAATCGTCGCGATCACCATTTCGCTATCAATATCTTTTCTGAACTCGCCATTATTGATACCTTCCTGTAATAGTTTTTTTACTTCGGATACGTTTTTTAGCATTATATCCGTGATCTGGTCCGATAGCTCGCCGCGGCGCTGCATAGAAAGTTCCTGATGCAGCAGTTTCTGAAAACAATTGTTAGAAACGACACGCTGGGTATATAATTCAAGGTATTTTTCAATCTTTTCCCAGGAGCTGATGGTTTCATCGTTACCGAGTATGCCCAATTGTTCCTGAAACCAGATCATCTTGCGTTTAAATATGGCAAGGAACAATCCTTCTTTTGAGCCGAAATAATAATTCAGCATGGCCATATTTACACAGGCTTCGGCCGAGATGGTTCGTGTGGAGGCACCGTCAAAACCAAGTTCCGAAAACACACGCTCCGCTACATCAAGGATATGATCCTTTTTGTCTACTTTTTCTTTTTCCATGGTTATTTAACAGCAGCAAAGTTAATCAATCGATTGATTACTCCAATAGTAGTTTTGTTATAGAAATGTAAAGTTGCGATGGTGCATGGGCAAAAAACATATAACTGCTACCCGGGCCAAACGGTTTTTGATGGAACAATTATTTTACCTTTGAAAGCTGTTGGTGGCTATTAAAACCCCCAGCAATTCAGTCGACTATGAAAAATCTGCTTGTTATTTTGACTTTGTTTTTGGCACCTTTTGCTTTGTTAGCCCAAACTAATCCGCCGCAGGATATAGGTACCATAGAACAAAACCTGAAAAAACTGGATGTTTTAGGCAGCGTGCTCTATGTTGCCGCCCACCCCGACGATGAAAATACCCGCCTGCTGGCCTATCTGGCGCAGGAAAAGCATTACCGTACCGGTTATCTATCGATCACCCGTGGCGATGGCGGTCAGAACCTGATCGGCAATGAACAGGGCGAATTGCTGGGCCTGGTACGTACCCAGGAACTATTAGCGGCGCGGAAAGTTGACGGTGCCGAACAATTTTTTACCCGGGCGATCGACTTTGGTTTTTCAAAAGGGCCAAAAGAAACGCTGGATTTTTGGAACAAAGAGCAGGTATTAGGTGATGTAGTTTGGGTGATCCGCACGTTCAGGCCGGATGTGATCATTTGCCGTTTCCCTACCACAGGTGAAGGCGGCCATGGAAATCATACCGCTTCGGCCATGCTGGCCCAGGAAGCTTTTAGCGCGGCCGCCGACCCGAATCGTTTTCCTGAACAATTAAAATATGTAAAAGTATGGCAGCCAAAACGGCTGATGTGGAACACCTTTAATTTTGGCAGCACCAATACCACAGCGCCCGATCAGTTTAAGGTGAATGTGGGTGTTTATAACCCTATCCTGGGCAAAGGCTATGGCGAGCTGGCTGCCGAAAGCCGCTCGAACCACAAAACCCAGGGCTTTGGTTCTGCGAGGCAAAGGGGGGATGCTTTTGAATATTTTAAAACCATTTTGGGTGATGCACCGAAGGACGACCTGATGGATGGGGTTAACACCAGCTGGAGCCGGGTTGATGGTGGGGAGCAAATTGGAAAAGAAGTAACAGCGATCCGGCAAAGCTTTGATGTGAATCATCCGGAGAAGTCGGTTGAGGCTCTGGTAAAAGTTTATAGCCAGGTAGAAAAGATTGGTGATGGCTATTGGAAAGAGCAAAAACTAAAGGGTTTGGCAGATTTGATCGCAGCTTGTGCGGGATTGTGGTTTGAGAGTTATTCTCCGGAAGCAAGTATAGCATTGGGCGATACAGTTAGA
This sequence comes from uncultured Mucilaginibacter sp., assembly GCA_903866915.1. Taxonomy (GTDB): domain Bacteria; phylum Bacteroidota; class Bacteroidia; order Sphingobacteriales; family Sphingobacteriaceae; genus Mucilaginibacter. The sequence continues at coordinate 8,078 of CAIPPO010000115.1, forward strand.
ATTAATTCTCAGGTAATAATGCGTTTTGATGCTCCAATAAAACTAAAAAGCATAATCGCTGCCTGGGGTACCGATGACCATACCATTGTTAACAAACATGAATTAGTTGATGGAGCGTCGATACCAATTAACCAATTGGAAAATTTTAGTAATGTCATTTTAGCTGAAAAAACTACTCAGCCTTATTGGTTAGAAAAATCTCACAATATAGGTTTTTACCTTATCCCAGGCTTTTATGAAGCTGGAAATCCTGAAAACCCCGATAAACCTAAAATAACATTTTGGTTTAATGTCTATGGAAAAGAGATTTTATATGAACGCCCAATCCAATACAAATACACCGATCCCGCCAAAGGCGAACTATATCAGCCACTGGTCATCGCACCACCCGTAACGGCCAATATCCAAAACGCTGATTACATTTTCAACTCGCAACTGCCGCAAAACATTGCTGTGAAGTTGCAGAGTTTTAAAGATGGTGCCAGTGGTAGCATAAGTTTGAAAGTACCAGCGGGCTGGACTATTAGCCCCTCCAGTATTCCATTTACCGGTAAAAAGAAGGGTGATGAATGGACAGAAAATTTTACACTGAAACCTACAGGCAGCCAGTCGCAAACCAGTACACTTGAAGCCGAAGTAACAGTAAATGGTTATCAGCAGACCTTCAACAACAGCATCCTTTCAATTCAATATAACCACATACCCAATATCACCATCTTCCCGCAGGCCAAAGCCAAATTGCTGCAGCTTGATCTGAAGATCGCGGGCAAAAAGATCGGCTATATCATGGGTGCCGGCGACCTGGTGCCGGATGCGCTGAAGCAGGTGGGCTACGATGTTCACCTGTTAACTGAGAACGATATAGAAAGCAGCGACCTGTCAGTTTATGACGCCATCGTTGTGGGTGTAAGGGCTTATAATGTAAAACCACGTTTAGCCGTAGAGCAACCCAAGCTTTTAGATTATGTAAAAAATGGCGGTAATCTGGTCGTACAGTACAATAATAACTCTGGTCTTGTAACCCGCCAGATAGGTCCATATCCTTTCAGCGTAGTGAACGAGCGCGTAACGGACGAAACTGCTAAAGTAAACATCCTGGATGCTAATAACCCGGTATTGAACTACCCGAATAAGATCACCCAAAATGATTTCGACGGATGGATACAGGAGCGCGGCCTTTATTTCACCAAAGATGCCGACCCGCAATACCATCGCGTTCTGCAAATGGCCGATCCGGGCGAAGCAAATAAAGATGGCGCATTGCTCACTACAAATTACGGCAAAGGCAGATTTATTTATACTTCACTAGCGTTTTTCCGCCAACTCCCTGCAGGTGTACCCGGAGCATACCGCTTATTTGTCAACGTTATCACAAAGACACGATTTTAGGATTTGAGGGATTAGAAAAGATGTTTAGCGCCTTCATTATCTATTTAAAAGCTTAATAACTATTCTTTTAATCTATTAAATCCCAGAATCGTGTATTTAGAAGAGTTCTCCAACGTTAATAAACAGACCTCTTGAGCCCTCACGCCCGAAGCCGTAATCGATATCGATATTGGTTTTGCTTAGTTTGTTCAATTTAATACGCAGACCCGTTCCATATCCGGGTTGTATCGTTTGAAGTGGGGTACCAGGTGCGCCGGAGAAACTTTGTGCATTGCCAAAAACAACGCCACCGAATAATCCGTTGCGACTGATCTTGAAACGGTATTCAACTTCACCATAAACTTCCTGCGCACCCCGGAAACGCCCTTGTATATAACCCCGGCCAGTACTGGCGTACGGATCCCAACCTGTAGCAGGCAGGTCGAGATAGGGGGGCTTGCCACTCAGCGTCAGCCAATCATAACTCCAAAATGCCAGCACATTATCGGTACCGTTCGGAAATTTATAATATTTACGCAGGTCGATGATCAGCGAGCGCCAATTACTGGTGCTTCCCAGAAAAGTTCGGTTGTCGCGAAATTGCAAAGAGGCGTAAGAACCGTTGTCCGGGTATATTGAATTTTCTCGTTTATCGTACAAGAGCTGAAGGCTAAGGCCCGAAGATATCGTTTTGGCCTTTGGGCCATAAGCGGTATAATCTGAAGAAGCTCCGTTTACGGGCCCCTGATGGGTAACACCGCCGTGGTAATCAACAATATATCCGCCTCCTGCAAAGAAATTTCCGCCGATATTTTTTAAAACGATCTCGTGGAAGCGGAAATAAATATAATCCATCGGGTCCTCATTTTTGATATTGGCGTTGGTACCCAGTCCGAAAGTGCTTTGCGGGTATTTGTAAAAGCGATAATCTCCTACCAGGTTGTACTTGTTATTTTTGGTCCATATCTCAGACTGGATCGGAAAGGTAAATTGCTTATTCTGAGAGTACCCAATATTGGAAGTGATGGTTGATATATGCGCCAGCGAATCGGTACGAAAAGCAATATTACCCGTAAGTGTTATCGCCAGTTTGGTCTCGAGCGTATATCCTATTGCTGGTACATAAGAAAACACAGGTTTGGAAGTAATGGTATCACTTTTTATCAAGCGCGCCCTTTTTTTGTGGAAAATACCAGCAGCCACATCGGAAAGGTCTGTACCGGCAATAACAGAATCACTACGTTTTTTTTTGATTACATAATCGTTGTCGGCAAGGGGAAGGAGATGACGCCAATGGCGGTCCTGTGCCTCAGCATTTCCGCCGTAGGCGAAGGGCAACGAAATGATAAGAAGAAATAAATAACGACACAATACCCTCATGTTAGCCTCTGGTCAACAGTTTAGCGGGCGTAAAGTTTTAAAATCAGAATTCCGGCCTTGTGGAAGGTGACACAGGACTGTGTTTTTGTATTTAATTAATTCTCTTGCAGTACATCATTTAATCAATTACTTTTGCAGGGTCGAAATTTGAATAACATGGCACATTCTCACGAAGGAAAAGAAAAAAGCATCAATAACCTTTATTACCTGGTGGCTCTGGTTTCGGGCCTGTTTACCGGCTGGGTACTTGATGTTAGCTGGGTTTGGATCCCGGTTGGCGGCTTATTGGGCTTGCTTGCCGCAGCACTGTTTTTAAACGTATTTGTACGCGGTCGTGAAGATCGTTGATCCCGATCTGCCTTCATTCATAAAAAGCTGGAACCAGTTTTACGGTATCGTTATCGTATGGCTGGTTTTTTTAATTTTATCCTTTTGGATGATCACCCAGGTACTGAAATGATCTTTTTCGATTATTTCAGCTAAATTACCCTGGTAAAAACCTTTCTATTTACTACTGTCAGCTTTTATCTTTTAGGAAATAAATGAGTTTAACCGACTGGATTGTATTGGGCCTTACGCTTTCGGGTATCGTAATTTACGGGATCTGGAAAAGCGGCAAACAGCAAAATATCGACCAGTTTTTGGTGGGTGGACGTTCCATGCCCTGGTATACCGTGGGGCTTTCTGTTATGGCCACGCAGGCCAGTGCCATCACTTTTTTGTCGGCACCCGGCCAGGCTTTTTCGGATGGGATGCGCTTTGTACAATTTTATTTCGGCCTGCCCCTGGCCATGATCGTACTATGTATCACTTTCGTGCCCATATTTAGCAGGCTGAAAGTTTATACTGCCTATGAATTTTTAGAGCAGCGGTTCGACCTAAAAACCCGGGCATTAACTGCCTTTTTATTCCTGATTCAAAGAGGCTTATCAACCGGTATAACCATTTATGCGCCGTCTATCATTTTATCGGCCATACTCAATATCAATGTAGTTTATACGACGCTGTTTATTGGCGGGCTGGTAATTTTTTATACCGTTTATGGCGGAACCAAAGCCGTATCATATACCCAATTGATGCAAATGAGCATCATTTTTTTAGGAATGTTTGTAGCTGGGGTATTGGTGGTTCATTTGCTGCCAGCGGGAGTGGGATTTGGGAAAGCCCTGCATTTGGCCGGCAAATTGGGCAGGATGAATGTGATCGACTGGAAATTTGATATCAATAACCGTTATACCGTTTGGAGTGGGCTTATTGGTGGTTTCTTTTTACAGCTCTCTTATTTCGGTACCGATCAAAGCCAGGTGGGCAGGTATCTTACCGGAAGCTCCATCGGCCAGAGCCGCCTCGGCCTTATTATGAATGGCCTGATCAAAATACCGATGCAGTTTTTGATTCTGTTGATTGGTGTGCTGGTCTTCGTATTTTACCAGTTTAACCAACCGCCTTTATTTTTTAATAATTACGAGGTGCAGCAGGTTAAACAAAGCAGTTACGCAAACGAATACAATAAACTTGAAAAACAGTATGCCGACGCCTTCGAACAAAAAAAGCTGGCTGCAAACGCGTATTTCAATGGTAATAGATCGCAGACCGATTTGATCGCGATGAAACATGCCGATTCGGTGCAAACGGGGATACGGAGCAAGGCGATAACAATAATTAAAAAGACTGATAGCAAAAGCGATGCAACCAACGACACCAATTACGTGTTCCTCAATTTCGTAACCCATAATTTGCCGCGTGGTTTAATAGGCTTGTTGATTGCAATAGTTTTCCTGGCTTCAATGGGATCTACAGCAAGCGCACTTAATTCATTGGCGTCAACTACCGTTGTCGATATCTATAAACGCATTATCAATCCCTCCGGTTCCGATAAAACGTACCTGAATGTTTCCAGAGCCGCCACCGTATTTTGGGGTATAGTTTGTATCGGCATGGCCCTATATGCCGGCAAAATGGGCAACCTGCTCGAGGCCGTTAACCAATTGGGATCCTATATTTATGGAACGATACTGGGCGTATTTGTGGTAGCTTTTTACCTAAAAAGAATTCGTGGCAACGCTGTATTTATCGCCGCGGTAATAACAGAAATGATCATCCTTTGGATGGGCCTCACCAACCAGATCGCCTATTTGTGGCTCAATGCCATTGGTTGTATTTCGGTGATTATAATATCGGGGCTGTTGAACTTAGTGCTTCCAAACAAAAAAACTTGCGAAGTTTAACAAACTTCGCAAGTTTTGGTCACCGGTCATTCCGCATTTGGCGCTTCGCCCCGCGCATTCTTAACTAGCTTTTCGCCTGATCAACAACCGCCTGGTTAAGGCGCTCGTATTCGGCATCATTTTGCTCGTGGGCCAGTTTAACGCCTTCGGAAGCGGTGGCTAATGCCCCGGCTTTGTCGCCCGATTTTAATTGAATACGCGCTTTCCAAACTTTCAGATAAGGTGCTTTAGGATCTGCTTTTTCTGCAGTGCTGATCCACTCCAGCGCTTTCTTCAGGTCTTTGTTATTTTCGTAGTAATATACTGCGGCATTAAAATAAGGCTTACTGTCTTTATTCATGATCCGGTCAATATCGGCCATTACCTGTGCATCAGGATCAACGCTAACATGAAAAGAGAAGGATACCTTTTCCCAGCGAAGCTCCAGTTCGGCCTTGGTCTGATCAACGTTTATAAACTGGAAAGTAAGTGTTTCCAACGGATCGGCATGATTGATGGTCTTCACTTTAAATCGTAACAAATCATCAGCTGCTTTATAGTCATAAGCGCCCCATTGGTGCGCAGTTTTGTTAAGGATCACCGTCCATTCATCCTGGCCTGGGATAGAAAACAATCCGTATTCTCCGGCCGGAACCTTATTTCCGTCGAGGATGACATCATCAGAGAACTTAATGATGGTGGCTGCATTGGCACCGGTACGCCAAACGGTGCCCCAGGGCTCCATTCCGCCAAATATTTTACGTCCGCGCACATCTGGCCGCGAATAGGTTAGGGTGATTTTGCCCAGTCCCAATTCTTGCTCGATGGTTTGGGTAGTACTTAAGGCTGGCAGTTTTAAATTTTGAGCCTGGCTGGTTCCTGCTAAAAGGAAGACAGCAAGGTAAAAAAGGATTTTTTTCATGGTTCTATAGGTTGGTTTTAAAAGGAAATTTCAATCCACTAAGTTATCACTATCAGTGCATCTTTAAAAATCAGGGCCGTAATGCTATTGTAAAGCTTAAAGGCTTATTTCGCAAGCGACGTAAGTGTTTGCTGACCCCCTGGGAGTTTCAACAAAAAACCCGGCTTGCCGGCCGGGTTTTTACTAAACTATTTAATCAAACTTATTATTGCTCGCCATTACTGAACATATTGTTAAAGGTTGTTCCATCAGGAAGTACACCAGAGATGCTCAGGCTGCCGTTTTTAGATGCACCAAGCGCATTACCAATATCGTCGACATTATTGATCGGCTGTTTATTGATACCAGTGATTACGGAACCTACGGGTATTTGAGTTTCGTCAAATAACAATCCCGGGCGAACCTGGGTAACCAGCACACCATGTGTTACATGGAACTTTGTTTTTTCGGCCGGGCTCAATTGTTTGAAGCTTGCGCCCAGTTTGTTATACATTTCTTCGGCCGATTTGGTCATCGCGGTACTGCGGGTCAGGTTACCTGCATCAGCTTTCAGTGTTACGGAAACATTTCTTTCGCTGCCTTCATGTAAAACACTCAGATCTATCTTATCGCCAGGAGCTAAGCGGGCTACCGGTTCCTGTAAGTCAGACGATTCATATAAAGTTTTTCCGTTTACTTTGGTGATGATATCTCCATGTTTTAAACCAGCTTGCTCTGCCCCACTTCCAGAAGCTACCTGGTCAACATACAAGCCTGTAGTTTGACTGATGTGCAATGCATCGGCCTCATCCTGATCGAGTTCTCTAAAGCTTACGCCAAGGTAACCGCGTTTTACAGCACCATATTTTTCGATATCGTTCAATACTTTACGGGCCAGATTGATTGGGATAGCAAATCCATAACCTTCGTATGAACCGGTTTGCGAAGCGATAGCCGCGTTGATACCGATCAGTTCGCCCCTTGCATTAACCAAAGCACCACCGCTGTTACCCGGGTTAATAGCAGCGTCAGTTTGTATAAAAGATTCGATACCCGAATTTACTTTTGCACCGCCCTGGCGCTGAACATGCATCCGTCCAAATGGTGTCATCTGATCTTGTCCCTGGTCTTCGTGACCGATGATATTGATGTTACGACCTTTGGCGCTCACGATACCCGCCGTAACTGTTGAAGTAAGGCGGAAAGGATTACCTACCGCTAAAACCCACTCGCCTACTTTTACAGCATCGGAATTGCCAAATTTAACGATCGGCAAATTATCGCCGCTGATCCTGATCAGGGCAAGATCGGTATTGGGGTCGGTTCCGATCACTTTTGCGGTGAAGTGACGGTGATCATTGGTTACCACTTCAATTTTTTCGGCCTTGGTTACCAGATGATTATTGGTAACGATATACCCATCCGGTGAAATAATGACACCTGAACCAGAAGCCATCTGCGGACCCTGTGGTGCTACGTGCTGCCCAAACATGTCACCAAATAATTGCTGCATCTGATCCTGACCGCCGTTTTCTTCTGTCGCGTAAGTTGTGCGGATATAAACAACTGCCGGAGTAACTTCAGCGGCAGCCTGCGTCAGGTCGACCTCGCCGGCCGAGGACACTGTTGGTGACGGTAAGGGATTGTTCGTGAAATAAACTTTTTGTTTTTCGTCAAGACTCATACCGCTCGCATACCTATTCTCGATTACTTTGTACGCGCTTAGAGCCAGGGCACCGCCAAGGAAGGCTGTTAGTACTGTTAAACCAAACTTTTTCATTTTCTCTGATCTGTTTTTTTAATGGTTCTGAAACTACCCCTCGTTAAATCAATCAACAACTGGGGAGGGTTTTACCGAATTATTCAATTTCTGTTTAAATGTTTAATCTATGGTTAGATATCGACTTCAAATTTAATACCATATAGACGTAATCGTCAATGGTAAGTTATAAGTAATTTTGTTAAATTTTGTTAAATAAAAAGAAGCAGGGTGATCGATAATATTCCGACTTATTGTTCCTTTGTAGTATTACCGCTAAATACAAACATTAAAATTGAAACTTAGTTTTTATAAATACCAGGGCGCAGGCAATGATTTTATCATGGTAGATAATCGCGAAAATGCTGTAAATCACCAGAATACACAACTTATTGCCCGCTTATGTGACCGCAGGTTTGGCATAGGTGGCGATGGGATCATGTTTTTACAGAACAAACCTGGTTTCGATTTTGAGATGGTTTATTATAATGCCGACGGGCAGCCCAGCAGTATGTGCGGCAATGGCGGGCGCTGTATTGTAGCGTTTGCCAAATTTTTGGGAATTATTGACACAGAAGCGAATTTTTTGGCAGTCGACGGGCCGCATCATGCCAAAATTTCAGCCCCGGGCGATTGGGTGAGTTTACAAATGATCGACGTGGACGAAATCGGTAGCGATGGAGAAGCCTATGTTTTAAATACCGGTTCGCCCCACTATGTTCAATTGGTTAGCGGTCTGAAAGAAAAAGACGTTTACCACGATGGCTATGTCATCCGAAATAATGCTACCTACAAGCAACATGGCATCAATATTAATTTTGTTGAACCTTTGGATCAGGGTTACTTTGTACGTACCTACGAACGTGGTGTCGAAGACGAAACTTATGCCTGTGGTACCGGTGTTACGGCGGTTGCCTTAGCTATGGCCAAACATTTTGGACAAAGTGGAAAGATTGAAACACCGGTAAAAGTATTGGGCGGTGATCTGAATATTCGCTTCGAGACTATGGATGGGCTGCATTTTACCAATATATTTTTGGAAGGGCCGGCGGTGCAAGTTTTCGAAGGGGATGTTAATCTGGGAGACTAATTCGGATCGAGCTGATCTTTTTTTTACAATATCTCCTTACAGAATACCTTATCTTTATCTAAATCCTTTCTATAGTGAATAAGATCAAATTCTTTCTTTTCGTTGTTGCTGCATTTGTTTTTTCAATTTCCAACGCACAGCAAGTAAGGCCAAAATTTAAAAAATTGCTTTATATTCCATATGCCATTTTTTTATCGGGGAAAAACACTATTCATTTCATCAATGACCGTTTGGAAGTTGACGAAAATGGTATGGGGCACTAAACAATAACTTATTACACGCGCCCGCATCATACTTATGATACAACTTATCAACTCCCGGATACATTGATAGGAAAACTTAATAAGATTTTTAACAGTAAAAGCAATCTTGAATCTTACAGAATATCTGATAAACAGCCCAACGGTTTCGCTTATAAGGGACAATTAATATTTATCAGCTTTATCGACCCTAAAGGTAAAATTCATAACTATATCGACGCCTGGCCTTATATGAGTAATGAGTTTAATACTGTTTTAAAAGCTGCTATTCATCGTGCAAGGATTACTACAGAAAAAGAATTTGTTTTTGATGATAAAGTACTTCTTAGCCAGATCATAAATGCCCAGGAGGCCTGCAACTACTGTGAAAAAATCGGCGAGCCTTCCAAAGAACCGCCAACGGTTCAGCATCTGCAGGTCGCCGACCCCGGCGTTAAACATTAATACTACTGTTAACAATTATTTAACGCAAAACTCTTTTTATTACTGAGAAAACTGCTTAGGTTTGAATTTTTTCTTCATCGTAATTTCTCTTTATTTTTTCTATAAAGGATGTTACGCGTCGATAGTTCAAAACCATGTCAGGTTATTTATGCCGTTTGCCGGCATGAATATCTCGGTTTTTTGATTGAGCCGCACATTGTTCAGCTTAATCCCAACGGCGAATTTTCCCTTACCTACCAGCGAATTTTTTCGAATACAGCCAAAGAATTCAATCAGTTTTTGGATGAAACCGATTTTAAACTGATCAAATATTTAGAGGAAATTGAACAGGGTAACATCATTAAACGTTATTACAAAAAGCCCATCCGCCCATTTGAGTTTTTCGGGAAGGTGTTCAACGATCAGTTGTTCGAGGCTATCCGGCCTAAAATTGAAAAGCGCATGGCCGAAGCGTTGCTTCTGTTGAACCAAAAGCAGGTTTATGCCATGAGCAAGGAGGGCTATCCTGCTGAACGCCGCCTACAAATAGCAACCGAGCCTGCATCTGTACTGTTCCATTTCAGGCGGGATGAAACAGAGATCAGGTATTTCCCGACCATCAAATATCAGGGAATGCGCATCGAGTTCATGTTCAAAAATGCCGAAATCATTTGCAACCAACCCGCCTGGATGTTGCTGGATGATACGCTATACTATTTTGATAAGGAAATTGAAGGTAAAAAACTGGTCCCTTTTTTGAATAAAAGGTATATCGCAATCCCAAGGTCGTCTGAACTTCCTTATTTCGAAAAATTTGTTGCGCCGCTGATCGAAAAGCATAAGGTTTATGCCGAGGGTTTTACCATCAACACCGAAAAATACGAGGCTGCACCCATTTTGAAGCCAATCTATGTTGAAGGGGGCACATCGCAACTGCAATTGTGTTTCCGCTATGCAGGGTATATTTTCCCTTACGGCGACGGCCGAAACGTGTCGGTAAGGATGGAACAAAATGGCGATAATTTTCTATTTCACCGCATCAAACGCTCGGTGACCTGGGAAAAAGGCAAACTGCTTTTGTTGGAGGAGTTAGGCCTGCAGGTAGTTTCCAGTCTTTTTCAAAACCTTGAAGTGGCACATGCTGAACTGGATGATGCAGATCGCTCGTTATCGATTTTCGAATGGCTTAACCAGCATCATGAAGAGCTGATTGCGGCCGGATTCGAAATAGAGCAACCGCAGGGACAAAAGAAATACCATTTTGGCAGCAGCAAGATCGATGTGGAAGTTCGAGAAAATAACGACTGGTTTGATATCTATGCCGTGGTTTATTTCGGGCCTTATAAGATCCCGTTTATTCAGCTAAAAAATCATATCCTGAACCATAAAAAGGAATTCACCTTACCTAATGGCGAAATAGCCGTGATACCCGAAAAATGGTTTTCGCAATATGGTAACCTGCTGCACTTTTCGGAAGGTAATCAGGAAATAAGGTTGCGCAGGCATCATATCGGCCTGGTAAATGAGCTAGCTGAAGGCGAGCTGGCTGGTGTAACGATGAGCCGGAAACTCCAAAAATTAAGTGAATTTGAAGACGTTGGCGACATTGCCCTTCCCCATCATTTTAAAGGACATCTCAGGCCTTACCAAAAAGCAGGCTTCAACTGGTTTCACTTTTTACAGCAATATCATTTTGGTGGATGCCTGGCCGATGATATGGGTTTAGGGAAAACAATCCAAACGCTGGCCCTGCTGCAAAAACATAAAGAAGAAATAGAGGCGACTAACAGTAGATGTACTTCGCTCATTATCATGCCTACCTCGTTGATTTACAACTGGCTGAATGAGGCGAAAAGGTTTACCCCAAAGCTGCGTATCATGGTGCATACAGGTACTTTCAGGTATAAATCGCCGGAAGTTTTTGCCAATTACGACGTGGTGATTACCACGTACGGGATCACCAGAATAGATATCGACCTGCTGAAAGACTATTTTTTCGAATATATCATCCTGGACGAAAGTCAGAATATCAAAAACCCATCCTCAAAATCGTACCAGGCGGTTAAACAATTAAAATCGCGTTATAAGCTTATCCTGAGCGGCACCCCGGTCGAGAATTCTGTGAATGACCTTTGGACTCAAATGTCGTTCATCAATCCGGGCTTACTCGGTAGTCAGCAATTCTTTTTGAATGAGTTTGTAACGCCGATAGAAAAGAAAAAAGATGAGGAAAAAGCAAAACGCCTGCAGGCACTGATTAAACCTTTTGTGCTGCGCCGTACCAAAGAGCAGGTGGCCACCGAACTGCCGCCAAAAACCGAAAACATGTTTTACTGCAAAATGAGCGATGAACAGGCCACTGTTTACGAAAAGGTAAAATCTGAATACCGTAACGAGCTTTTACGCAGCATTGAAGATGGCACCTATGCTCAGGCACAAATGCAGGTTTTGCAGGGGTTGATTAAGCTGCGGCAAATAGCCAACCATCCGGCAATGATCGATGAGCAATACGAAGGTGATTCAGGTAAGTTTGAGAATGTGGTTCATACCCTGGCCAACGTATTGGAAGGCGGACATAAAGTTCTTATTTTCTCCCAATTTGTAAAGCAGCTTAACATATACCGCGATCATTTCAACCGCGAAGGTATCCCTTATGTTTACCTCGACGGAAGTACTCAAAACAGGGGCGATGTAGTCAAAAAATTTCAGGAGGATGAAAAGACCCGGGTGTTCCTCATCTCGATCAAAGCGGGTGGCGTGGGGCTCAACCTGACCGAAGCCGATTATGTATTTATCCTCGACCCCTGGTGGAATCCGGCTGTCGAACAGCAGGCTATTGACCGTACCCACCGCATCGGACAAACCAAAAATGTGTTCATTTATAAGTTTATCACAAAGGATACGGTTGAAGAAAAGATAGTGGCCCTGCAGCAGCGCAAGCTCAAGGTGGCGCAATCGCTCATAACAACCGAGGAAAGTTTTATCAAATCGCTTTCGGCGGAGGATATCCGGGAGATTTTGAAGTAGGAGTCCGGAAGTCTGTGGAAGTCGAAAAGTTCGGAGCAACTTTATGGCAATGTTTTACCTGCTTGTCAAATTTTCGTAATACTTTTTTTCACTGATCGGCGGTTCAATAGAATTATCATGATATTCGTCTCTTCATCCCGGGGCGCCATTATTTCAAATTAAACATAGAAAACATGAAAAAATTAGTATTTATTGCCTTTTTAGCACTTGGCACATTTTCAGCCTTTTCACAAAGCAAAATGGCCTGTTGTGCAAAACCATCATCTACGCAGCAGTTTGCTATGCTGGCATCCGACAAAAAATTTGTGATGGCGCATGCCAACCCGAGGACTTATCATTTTCAGAGCAGTATCGGTAAAGCTGTCACTTATAAATTGGCTGATGGCAGCAACGCCAATGCCTTTGTACTGATGGCAAAAAAGCCTACCAAAAACTGGCTTTTTGTGATCCATGAGTGGTGGGGCCTGAATGATTTTGTAAAACACGAGTCGGAAAAACTCTACAATGATTTGGGCGATGTTAACGTACTAGACCTCGACCTGTATGATGGCAAAGTCGCCACTACCCGCGAAGATGCAGGAAAGTTTATGCAGGCTGTTAAAGAGGACAGGGCAGTTGGCATCATAAAAGGAGCAATTGCTTACGTTGGTCCAAAAGCGCATATCGCAACTATCGGCTGGTGTTTTGGCGGCGGCTGGAGCTTGCAAACAGCACTGCTTACCGGCAAACAAAGTGTTGCTACTGTAATGTATTATGGTATGCCCGAGCAGGATGTAAACAAACTTAAAACTTTGCATAGCGATGTGCTGGGCAATTTTGCCAACAAAGACGGCTGGATTAACCCGAAAGTGGTAGCAAAATTTGCCGGCGATATGAAAGCAGCTGGTAAAAAATTATACCTCCACCAGTACGATGCTGACCATGGTTTTGCTAACCCCAGTAACCCCATTTACGATAGTTCGGCTACTAAGGATGCCTATGATAATACCCTCGCGTTCCTGAAACCGAGATTGAAATAGGGCAGGGTTGATGGTTCATAGATGATAGGCGTTTAAGTATTCGCCAATTTTCTGTTAGTATCTATGAACCATCAACCATCAACATTTCGTAACATTGCAGAAATTTTGTCTGTTGACCGCTGCTGCAAAAAAACTGCTATCGTATTCGCTAAAAGCTGCCATCATCATTTTAGCGTTCGTGATCATTTACCGCCGGGTAAATAACAACGAGAATTTAAGGCAATTTGAAAAGCTGATCGCTGCAATCAACCATAAACGCGCTATAATCGTAATGACCTGCGTAGTACTGCTGATGCTGGTCAACTGGTTCACAGAAGCGATCAAATGGAAATACATTACCCGCGAACTTAGTAACATCAGTAACTGGCAAGCCATTGAGGCAGTTTTTTGCGGACTTACCTGGGCAGTTTTTACCCCTAATCGTATTGGGGAATATGGCGGAAGAGTAATGTTTTTACCTGGCCGCAAACGTATTCACGGCGTGTTTGCCATGGCAGTTGGATCTTTCGGACAAAATATCATCACCAATACGCTTGGACTTATCGCGCTCATCTGGTTCATGTTTACCTACCTGCAGCTCAATATTGTCATTTCTTTATCGCTTTCGCTGGCAGCTACCAGCTTTATTGTATTGCTGCTGATATTTTACTTTAACATCGGATGGCTGGTTACGCTGCTTAACCGTATCAAATTCCTCAAAAAATACAACCGTTTTTTCGATATTCTCGACCGTTACCACACCCATGAATTACTTAATATCATGGGGTTTTGCCTGACTCGTTTTTTTGTATTTTCTTTTCAGTACTACCTGGTTATACATTTGCTGATGCCCGAAGTGCCAGTCTTCCCCATGATGATGATGGTGTTTATTTTGTTCTTCATCCAATCGGCATTACCCTCGCTCGACCTGTTTGATATCGTAGTGCGCAATTACACGGCTACCGCATTTTTCGTTTATATTACTACCCAAAACCTGGCTGTTATGGCAGCAGTTTCGTCGATCTGGTTTATAAACCTCATTGTTCCTGCTATCTTAGGCTCTGTATTTGTTTTAAAACTCCGATTTTTTGACCGCGCTAATTAGTATTCTTTCGCTATTGCTCACGGGCATATATCTGTTGCTGATAGTTTATTTTATCAGGGGATGGTCAAGTATCGTCCCTCCGGGTATCAGTGGTGCTAGCTTTAGTACCAGGGTTACAGTGCTGGTAGCAGCCCGCAATGAAGCAGAAAATATAAGTGCTACTATTGACGACATCCTTGCGCAGGACTACCCGAAAGAGCTTACAGAAATCATTATCGTAGATGATCATTCTACTGATCGTACAGCCGAAATAATACGAAGGTATGAAAAGCAGGGTGTCAGGTTATTACAAATGAATGAAGGCCAGCCACTTAATTCATACAAGAAAAAAGCTATCGCAATGGCTATTGGAAAGTCGACAGGTGAGCTGATGGTAGCCACTGATGCCGACTGCCGCATGGGCAATAAATGGCTTTCTTCAGTGGTAGCATATTTTGAAGCGAATAACCTGGTTATGATTTCCTCTCCGGTGGCCTACTTCCAGGAAAAAAGCCTTTTTGAATTAATGCAGACATTGGAGTTTGCCTACCTGATCGGTATTGGTGCTTCTTTTATCGGAAATGGCAGGGCGTCTACCTGTAATGGTGCCAACCTGGCCTACCGTAAAGATGTATTTTATGAGGTAGGGGGCTTTAGTGGAATCGATAACCTTGCGTCGGGCGATGACGAGTTACTGCTGCAAAAGATAGCCCTTCAATATCCCGGGCAGATCGGTTTCCTGAAGCAACGTGAGGCAATTGTGTACACGCATGCCAAACCAAACCTGCGTTCGTTCCTTAATCAACGGCGCCGTTGGGCATCCAAATCAGTTCATTACAAAGACGTAAAAATAGTGGCGCTGGCAATAAGTATCTGGTTATTCAACTTGTCCTTACTGATTAACGCTGGCCTTGGTTTCCTGAATATTTTCTATTTTAAACTTTTCCTTCTCCAGTTTTTATTGAAGTTTGTTTTTGAGTTAGCTTACCTGTTTCCAATCACCTCGTTTTTAAAAAGACAGGCTCTCGTGGCATTGCTGATCTTTATGATACCCATACACGTACTTTATTTTGTCTACATAGGCCTGATTGGCAATACGCGCAAATATGAGTGGAAAGGCAGGGTGGTACGTTAAGTAATAGTTTTGTTATTTAAACATTGCCTTTCCAGCTAAAATAAGCGATATTTAGCCGAACTGATCTAAAAATTACTTGGCCGAGCAAACCCCATCGCAGCGAACCTGGCAAGAGTTCAAACGCAACAAAATAGCCTTTGCCGCATTGTTATTTATCGCTTTTTCGGTCCTTGTTGCCATTTTGGGTTACCTGGTAATGCCAGATTCAACACCCATGGCCAACAATATGACCATCCAGCTGGGAACCAAAAAACCTGGCTCAGTATTCAGCATGCTACGGATTCGCCGTAATGCCCCGGTTGATACCCTGGGGTTTTTTACAAAAATGCTATTCGGGCAACCCGCCTTTTATAGAGATATCCCTATAGTCAGTTATCGGTTTATAAAAGATTCTATTGCTGTCGATGAATACGTAGGCGACGAAGATAAACCTATTAAAACATCGTACAATTTGTTTGAAGTAGTTTATGGCGTTAAGCCGCTTTACGAGGGCAACCTGGCAACACTTACTACCTATTCGGGCAGGAAGCTAAACTTTCAGCTTATTGACAGTCAATACCAGGCTTTGCAAAATATCGTGAAAGCTCGCCAGGTCATCAAACGCAGATTTTGGCTGGGCACCGACTTATACGGACGCGACCTGCTCAGCCGGCTCATTCTGGGATCGCGAGTATCAATAGCTGTCGGTCTTGTTTCCGTCATAATCAGTTTGTTGCTGGGTATATTGGTTGGATCGATGGCCGGCTATTTCGGTGGCTGGATAGATGCTGCATTAAGCTGGGTAATGAATATTTTATGGGCGCTGCCTGCGCTATTGCTAGTTATTGCCATTTCGTTTGCCTTGGGTAAGGGCTTGTGGCAAATCTTTATCGCCGTAGGGTTATCCATGTGGGTTGAAGTTGGACGGCTTGTCCGGGGCCAGGTTTTGGGCCTTAAACAAACTGAATTTGTGGAAGCCGCAAAAGCGATGGGATTTAATAATGCCCGCATCATACGGCGTCATATCCTTCCCAACATCATCGGACCTATATTGGTGCTTGCATCGTCCAATTTTGCTGCCGCCATATTATTGGAAGCAGGCCTAAGTTTTCTGGGTTTTGGCGCGCAACCACCTATGCCCACCTGGGGTGGTATGATCAAGGAACATTACGGTTACATTATCATGAATGCGGCTTTTCTGGCAATTTTACCGGGTATTGCAATTATGTTAATGGTATACGCATTCAATTTAGTGACTGTAGGTTTGCGTGATGCTTTTGATATAAAATCACAAAGTACGCGCATTTAAAAAAATTTATTCATTAATTTGGATATCTTCTTATTAGGAATGCAAAACACTGAAGAAATTTCGGGTGAGGATGAATTGATCCGCTTACTGTTAAAACGGCAATCGGAATTAAACTCACTACTCGAAGTTACACGCGCTATTAACAAAAACATTTCAACACCTGTTCTTATACAGATGCTTGAAGTCATCATGCAAAACTATCTGCAGGTGGGACGTTTGCGTTTTTTGATAGAGCATGAAGGAACTTTTGTGTGCATATCCAGCTATGGCGGCGAAGAGGAAAGCGCTAAAATGCTTTACCAGGCCTGCCGGAAACTCAACAAGGCACGCGCGTTAACTTCATTGGCAAACCAGGACGATAGCATCCTGAAAAAATACAATTACTTCATTCCTTTTTACCAGAAAACCAAAGCTATCGCTTTTGCCCTGATCGGCGATTTTAATACTACGGATGAAATGCTCAGCAACGACCTGAATTTCATCCAGACGCTGATCAATGTGATCGTTGTTGCGCTCGAAAATAAGAAGCTCTTCCGTGAAAGGATGGAATCTGAACGCTTTAAGCGCGAAATGGAACTGGCCCAGGAGGTGCAGAATATGCTGATCCCGATACGGCTGCATAAGGAAACCGCGGTAGAGATTGGTGCAAAATATTTCCCCCACCAAAATATTGGAGGCGATTATTTCGATTTTATACGGGTAAATGACGATGAGTTTTTATGGTGTGTAGCGGATGTTTCAGGTAAAGGTATATCGGCAGCTTTACTGATGGCCAATTTTCAGGCCAGCCTGCGGGCATGGGCAGCAGTGGAAGACGATCTGACTAATATCGTGCAGCGGCTCAACCAGATTGTAGTAAAAAATACAAAGGGAGAGCGCTTTATTACCTTATTTGTTGCTAAATACAATGAAAAAACCCGGAAGCTTAATTATATCAATGCCGGCCATAATCCATCCATATTGTATAGTCGCGGTAATGCTATTCCACTGAAACTGGGTACTACGATGATTGGCGCGTTTGATGAACTGCCATTTCTGAATCAGGGAACAGAGATAGTTGAACCCGGTAGCCTGATTTTTAATTATACTGATGGGTTGATGGACTATGATATTCCGGTCACCAAAACATGGAACGAATCAAAGCTGCTTAATTTTGTGATCGGCAATGGCGAACTTTCTCCTGACAAATTTAACCAAACCCTGCTGGATCACCTCAACCTTATTGTTAAGGGAAAGCCGATCGATGATATTACGCTGTTGACTTTGAGGATTTTTTAAGAAAATTGATAAGGTTAACCCCATCAAGTAAATAAGACCATGCTCCAATTGCAGTACCAAAATCACCTGATCGAAGCTGGGTGCGACGAGGCGGGTCGGGGATGCCTGGCGGGTCCGGTATTTGCAGCTGCGGTGATTTTGCCCCCAAAGTTTAAATTAAAAGAGCTAAACGACTCGAAGCAGGTTTCGGAAAAGCTGCGTTATGAGCTTCGGGCGGTCATTGAAAAGAAGGCGCTGGCCTGGGCCGTGGCATCCGTTGACCACCTGGAAATCGACGAGATCAATATTTTGAATGCTTCTTTCCTGGCAATGCATCGCGCTGTTGCTAAACTGGCAGTTGAGCCGCAATTGTTATTGATAGATGGTAACCGTTTCAACCTTTACCGGGATATCCCGCATCAATGTATTATAGGCGGCGACGGGAAATATTTGAATATTGCCGCTGCTTCCATCCTTGCTAAAACTTATCGGGATGATTATATGCTAAGTATTGCAGCAGAGTACCCTGGATATGATTGGAAAAAAAATAAAGGGTATCCCACCAAAAAGCACCGCGAGACTATTTTGGAGATTGGACTTAGTCCGTATCATCGGCGTAGTTTCCGCGTAACTAACCCGCTGCCAAGTATTTTCTAAAAGTTGTTTTGAAGCCCAGCTTATGGTTTATACATTTGTTAAAACCAGCAATCCGCTTTGAAAATTCTACTGCTAACGCATCGTGTACCTTTTCCTCAGAATGGCGGCTATCCCATTGTGGTAGGTAATACCATCAGGGGGCTGGTTAATTTGGGGCACGAAGTATCGCTGGTCGCTTTAAACGCCAAAAAGCAGCACCCGCAAGATGATGTGCAGCCCGACGAACTTCTAAACAAGATCAATTACCGATCGTACGAAATTGATATCAGTATTTCCCTTTTTGAAGGCTTTTTGACTACTTTCAATAAAAACCCCTATAATATTCACCGCTACTACGACCCTGTTTTCGAACGCCTGCTCATCGCTGAGGTGCGGAAGACCGCTTATGATATTGTGCAATTCGAGGGACTATTTGTAGCGCCCTATATTGATGCTGTTCGTAAGAATTGTAGTGCAAAGATCGTCTACCGGGCGCATAATATCGAACACCAGGTTTGGGAACGTCTTGCCCAGCAAAAAAACGATCCTTTCAAAAAATTCTATCTTAACCTGATGTCGCGCCGTATCAAAAAATATGAACTGAATCAGTTAAATAAATTTGATGCGATTGCGGTGTTTACCGGCCAGGACCAGGCAACTTTTTTAAATTATGGCGCGAAAATTCCCGTCGAAGTTGTGCCGGTTGGTGTCGAACTATCTCACTATCAACCTAACTTAGAAAATACCGAATTCCCCAGTATGTTTTTTTTGGGATCGCTTGACTGGACACCCAACCGGGAAGGGATCGAATGGTTCTTACAGGCTTTTCAGCATGATATCGAAAATGATGAATTGCCGGCGCGCTTTTATGTTGCCGGTAACGATATCCCCGAGGAATTTGATGAGTATGAGGTAATGAACAAAATATTTATTCAGGGCGAAGTAGACGACGCTCTTGAATTTGTGAACAGCAAAGCCATCATGATTGTACCATTGCTGTCAGGCGGCGGAATGAGGGTAAAAATAGTAGAGGGAATGGCGATGCAGAAATGCATTATATCTACAACCGCAGGTGCCGAGGGGATCAATTACAAAAACGGTGTCAATATTTTAATAGCCAATACGCATGATGAGTTTTTTAAAGCGATTCGGCGCTGTATAGCTGATGAAGACTACTGTAAAGCAGTAGGAGCAAATGCCCGCCGCCTGGTGGAAGACCAATACGACGCTAACAAGGTGACGAATAAGTTGGTGGAGCTTTACCAGGATTTGCTATGATGTTTTATTGATATTTTGCTTTACATGGGCAAACCGAAACTTTTCAACGTTTTAACTTTTCAACCTTCCAACAAACAAAATGTTTACTTTTGCCCCAACTGAACTGTTATGAAAAATACTGCTTTAACCCATAAACACGTGGCACTGGGTGCTAAAATGGTGCCCTTCGCCGGATATAACATGCCTGTACAGTATGCAGGTATAAATGTTGAACATGAAACAGTACGCAAGGGCGTTGGCGTATTTGATGTGAGCCACATGGGTGAGTTTATTTTGAAGGGCGAAAATGCGCTTGACCTCATTCAGCGCGTTTCCAGTAACGATGCTTCCAAATTGTACGATGGGAAAGTACAATACTCATGTCTGCCTAACGAGAATGGTGGTATTGTAGACGACCTGCTGGTTTACCGTATGGATGAAAAAACCTATATGCTGGTGGTAAATGCTTCCAATATCGACAAAGACTGGAGTTGGATCTCGAGATTTAATACTGAACAGGTGGATATGAAAAATATATCCGACCGTACATCACTCCTGGCAATTCAGGGCCCTAAAGCGGCCGATGCATTGCAGAGCCTGACGGATATCGACCTGGGTACCATGGAATATTATACCTTCAAAAAAGGAAAGTTTGCGGGTGCCAATAATATACTGGTTTCGGCAACTGGTTATACTGGAGCCGGTGGATTCGAGATCTACGTAGATAATAAGGATGCTGAGCAGGTTTGGGATGCAGTTTTTGAAGCCGGAGCACCTTTCGGAATTAAGCCAATCGGCCTCGGAGCCCGCGATACCCTGCGTTTGGAAATGGGTTTCTGCCTTTACGGCAACGATATAGATGACCAAACGTCGCCTTTGGAAGCGGGACTTGGTTGGGTAACCAAATTCAATAAAGATTTTACCAATGCGGCGGCCCTGTTGCAACAAAAGCAAGACGGTCTGAAACAAAGGCTGGTTGGTTTTGAAATGATTGAACGCGGTATCCCCCGCCACGATTACCAGATTGTTGATGCGGATGGTACCGTAATTGGCAAGGTAACGTCAGGTACCCAATCGCCATCATTACAGAAAGCGATTGGTATGGGCTATGTAAAATCGGATTTTGCAAAAGAAGGCAGCGAGATATACATCCTCATCAGGGATAATAAAGTTAAAGCACAAATTGTTAAACCTCCTTTTTATAAATAGTCAATAACTCAATGACGTGTTGACCAATGCCCAATCCGCCAAATAACCTCCACGTTTGCCTCTCTCCTGCATTAATTCCCCAGTATTCTGTTGAGGATTATGTCGTAGTTATTGTAGATATTTTCAGGGCAACATCATCAATTTGTTACGGGATCGAGAATGGCGCCGAGGCGATCATACCCGTTGCGGAGGTAGAAGAATGTATTGCTTATCG
The DNA here is from genome assembly GCA_903866915.1 of uncultured Mucilaginibacter sp. Lineage (GTDB taxonomy): Bacteria > Bacteroidota > Bacteroidia > Sphingobacteriales > Sphingobacteriaceae > Mucilaginibacter. Next base: position 29,571 of record CAIPPO010000115.1, read on the forward strand.
TGCCAAAAACCCGGAATACCTGCTGGCTGCTGAACGTAATGGTGAGGTTGTGGAAGGATTTGATTTTGGTAATTCACCTTTCTCCTACACGAAAGAAAAGGTTGCAGGCAAAACTGTGGTGTTAACTACAACCAATGGCACGCAGGCCCTACACCTTTCAAGGCGCGCGAAAAGAATTGTTATTGGTTCGTTTCTTAATTTAACTGCATTAAGCCTTTGGCTTAAAACGCAAAACGATAACGTCCTGCTGGTATGTGCGGGCTGGAAAAATAATTTTAATCTGGAAGACACCATTTTTGCAGGAGCAGTGATCGAACAGCTTAAAGGAAATAACTTCAAATTAGACGACCCGGCCATAGCGGCCAACGATCTTTACCTGTTGGCCAAAGGCGATCTGCCTGCCTATCTTGCTAAAACTTCACACAGTGAACGCCTTAAAAAGTTAGGTATAGAAAAAGACATTGCGTTTTGTTTAAATGTAGATATCACGACTTCCATACCTGTTTTGGAGGGGGAGAAACTGGTTAGGTTAAGCTAAAAATTATTTCAACTTCTTGTTATTGCGATGCCTGTCTGCATCACGAATGCTTTTCTTCTCCAGGTTTTTTTCGAGTGCTTCGGTCAGGTCGATACCCGTTTGGTTAGCGAGACAGATGAGCACGAAAAGCACATCGGCCATTTCATCGGCCAGGTTAACTGCCTCGTCTGATTTCTTAAACGATTGCTCGCCGTATTGTCGCGCCATAATGCGGGCTACTTCACCAACTTCCTCCATCAGGATAGCAGTATTGGTCAGTTCGCTGAAATAGCGGATGCCCGTTGTTTTGATCCAATTGTCAACAAGTGTCTGCGCCTGCGCTATCTCCATAAAAGTAATATTAGTGATTTTCTCTATCCTTAGTATCCATTATTATTGTTACGGGCCCATCATTCAACAAACTGATCTTCATATCAGCGCCGAAAACTCCTGTGGCTACTTTTTTGCCGGTCAGCCTTTCCAATTCGCCGATCATGGCTTCATACATTGGTACTGCTTTGTCGGGTTTGGCGGCGCGCAGAAAGCCCGGGCGATTACCTTTTTTGGTTTGCGCAAATAACGTGAATTGCGAAATGAGTAAAATATCGCCATTGATATCAGCCAGCGATTTATTCATCATTCCGTTCTCGTCACCAAAAATGCGCATGGCAGCTATCTTTTGCGCCAGCCATTGCAGGTCTTCATCGGTATCAACATCTTCCACCCCTAAAAGCACGAGGAAACCAATACCGATCTCGCCGGTGATATTGCCCTCAACCATACAACTGGCATGGGTTACTCTTTGTATAACAGCTCTCATATGTTGGCACGAATTTCACGAATTAGGGCGAATTTCACGAATTGATAAGCACGAATTATTACTAATCGGGTAAAATTTGCATAATAAAAGATTTAAGATTAGCGCCTATTCGCCTTAATTCGTGTCTGTTTAGGCACGGGTATCATTACCATGATAGATACTAAGGTAACTTTCGTAACGGGATTGCGATATTTCACCCTCTTCCACAGCTTTGATAATAGCGCAGCCCGGCTCCGTAATATGACGGCAACTGTTAAATCGGCATTGATTCAGTCTGGCGCGCATTTCGGGAAAGAAGTGGCTCAATTCCTGTTTTTCGATATCGATCACACCCAATTCGCGGATACCCGGCGTATCGATGATATAGCCACCATGGGGTAGTTCGAACATTTCGGCAAAGGTGGTGGTGTGCATGCCTTTGTCGTGCCATTCGGATATTTCGGTGGTCCGCAATTGAAGTTCCGGCAGCAAAGTATTGATCAGGCTTGATTTGCCAACACCAGAGTGACCCGAGAACAAAGTAACTTTATCCCTGATCGCTTCAGCTACCTGGTCGACATGCGTCCCTTCCAGCGCCGAAACTTCGTAACATGGGTAACCAATATTTTGGTAAATAGCTTTGAATTCGTCGAGTATCGCGAGGCCCTCATCACTGAAAAGATCCAGCTTATTGAACACAAGACTGGCCGGAATATCATAGGCTTCGGCCGAAACCAGGAAGCGGTCGATAAAGCCCAATGATGTGCGAGGCGACGCCAGGGTAACCACAAGGAAAGCCTGGTCGAGGTTGGCCGCCAGTATCTGTGCTTGTTTTGATAAGTTGATTGATTTGCGGATGATGTAATTTTTGCGTTGGTAAAGGTCCGTGATCACACCTGTACCAAGTTCTGGCTCCATGGTAAAATCAACCCGGTCTCCCACCGCGATCGGATTGGTCGTGGTAATGCCTTTGGTTCGGAATTTCCCTTTGATGCGGCAATCGACGCGCTGCCCGCCTGGTGTTTTTACCTGGTACCAGCTGCCGGTAGATTTTGTTACAAGTCCTTCCATCAAGGCTGCAAAGGTATTGAATTTGCCATGGCGAATAAAATTCGGTCGATTTTGCTCATTATTTTGTTTATTAAAATTAAATTTACATGGGTAAACCTCTAATTAATGAAAGTACTTCGCTTTTTCCTCGTTGCAGGCTTCATGGCTTTTGCTATCACTTCCTGTAAAAAAAGCAATACGCCAGCGCCAGCCAAACAAGTGGATGTATATATTTCAGGTGGTATCCAGGCGCTTAACACCATTAATAATGCCTATATAGCATGTTACTGGAAAAACGGTTCGATCGTAAAACTATCTGATAGTTTAACCGCCGCATTGGCTACTGGGATAGCCATTGATCACAACGACGTATATGTTTCGGGATATCATTTGCAGGCCAGTAACGGCAATGCAAAAGCGGTTTACTGGAAAAATGGCAAAGAAGTTGCTCTTACTGATGGGACAGCCTGGGCAACCGCGAATGCAATTGCCGTTGATAATGGAAATGTATATGCGGCCGGGGATATATTTTATCCACTGGGCAAAAGTGTAGCTGCCTATTGGAAAAATGGCGCATTAACCGTGCTTACAGACGGTACTGCAAACGCCAGCATTTCGGGTATAACGATCAGTAATGGCAATGTTTACCTTGCCGGTACAGATGGCAACGATGGTAAGGTATGGAAAAATGGAGTTGCGATTACACTTAACAGAGCGCCAACTTCCTATACAGCGGTTAACTCAATTGTTGTAGCAGGTTCTGATGTTTATGTTGGGGGTTACGATGGTATTTACGGAGCGGCTTACTGGAAAAATAATAACCCTACTTATCTTACAAATAACTATGCCTCATTTACCAGTGGGATAGCTGTTGATAACGATGGTATATATGTCGCTGGCAATATCAATCCGGTAAACCAGATAGGCCAACCTAACGTTTGGGTAGATGATGTACAGAAGCCTTTGCAAAGCGGCTACAGCTCCACTAATATAGCTTATGGTGTAGCAGCCAGCGGTCAGGACATCTATGTGGCAGCGGAGTTTGGTACTTATGCCGGCTATTGGCGCAATGGTGTGGCAATAGTTTTGTCAAATTATGCCACAGCCAATTCAATTGCGCTGGTGACCCACTAGGCTAAGTTTGGACCTACTAACAAAAAATAATTACCATTTGCATATTCCAAAAATATCTGTTTACTTTACGGCCGTCAGAAACATGATCATTAAAAGCACTATAACGACAACTACAACAACCACTGGGAACATACCCGGAGGAAGATGATCGTTTGGTGTAAACTATAGCAAGAAACCAACAGAACGCCTTCCTCCGAATTGGGGAAGGCTTTTTTTATTTAATAAAATGAAGATATTAAAATTTGGAGGTACCTCAGTCGGTTCAGCCCAAAGTATACGCACGGTGATCGATATACTTAAGAAAGAATACGAAGCGGGGGAAAAGCCAGTAGTGGTATTGTCGGCAATGAGTGGTGTTACCAACCTTTTATCCGCAATGGCCGAAAATGCCTCCCGTGGCGAAGATTTTGCCGCGCAACTGGCCGAACTTGAAACCCGTCATTTCGAAATGGTGCGTACACTGCTTACTGTACAGCATCATAATCCTGCATTAACAGGTCTGAAGATCAATTTTAACCACCTGGAGGAATTATTACAGGGTGTATCAACGCTACGTGAGCTAACGCCTAAGACCCGCGACCAGATATTAAGCTATGGCGAGCGCTGTTCGACTTTGCTGATCAGTAAACTTGCTGCCCAATATTTCCCTGAAGCTTTATATGTAGAGGCTTCTGAACTGATCAAAACGGATAGTGAATTTGGGAATGCCAAAGTGAATACCAGCCTGACCGAACAATTGATCAGGGCTTTTGTGAATGAGAACGCCGGTAAAATGTTAATTGTGACCGGATTCATTGCATCAAATGATGCCAACCAGCTAACTACACTGGGCCGTGGCGGCAGCGACTATACCGCAGCCATTTTCGGTGCAGCATTGCATGCGGCCGAAATACAAATATGGACCGACGTAAACGGTATGATGACTGCAGATCCGCGAATGGTGAAAAAGGCATTTTCTTTGCCCGAGCTTACTTATACCGAGGCAATGGAGCTATCCTATTTCGGTGCCAAAGTGATCTATCCGCCAACAATGATCCCGGCTTTTTTGAAGAAGATACCGATCCTGATCAAAAATACCTTTGATGTTGATTTTGAGGGGACTATCATTCAACACCATTGCAAGCCTTCTTCGCAGCCCATCAAAGGTATTTCGTCTATCAACGAGATCAGTATCATCAATGTGGAAGGTAGTGGTATGGTAGGCAAATCTGGCTTTAGCGGACGTTTATTTTCTTTATTGGCCCGCGAGCAGATTAACATCATCCTTATTACCCAATCGTCTTCAGAGCATAGCATTACTTTCGCCGTTGCCCCCGCCGATGCCGAAAAAGCACAAAGGGTTATTGGACAGGAGTTTGAATTGGAGCTTTTAGCCGCCAAGCTCGATCACCCCAGGATAGAACGTGAACTGGCGATACTGGCAATTGTGGGCGAAAATATGAAACAAACCCCCGGTATTTCAGGTAAGCTTTTCCATGCTTTGGGCCGTAATGGCGTCAATGTAAGGGCCATTGCGCAGGGCTCATCCGAGTACAATATATCGGTTATCATCTCTAAGCACGATCTGGCCAAAGCACTTAATGCTGTGCATGATGCCTTTTTTGTGCAGTTAAACAAAACATTGCATGCTTTCTGCCTCGGCACCGGTAATATTGGTAAAACCTTGTTTAACCAGTTGAACCAGCACCGCGACCACCTGAAAGAAAAAAATGGAATCCAGGTGAAGATCGTTGGTATCAGCAATACCCGAAAAATGATCTTTAATGCCGATGGATTTTCGCTGGATAACTGGCAGGAAGAATTACAGCAGAACGGTGAGATAGCCGATCTGGCAGGTTTTGTAAAACAAATGAGAGCCATGAACCTGCCTAACTGTGTGTTCATAGATAATACCGCAAGCCCGGTTCCGGTTAAGCATTATGAAGAAATATTTAAATCGACAATTTCGGTAGTTACCTGCAACAAGATCGGTAACTCTGCCGATTATAAGCAATACAAAACCTTCCGTGATACCGCACGCCAGCATGGTGTCGACTTCTTTTACGAAACCAATGTGGGCGCAGGATTACCCATCATCAGCACGCTAAAGAACCTGATGGACAGCGGCGACCGTCTGAAGCAAATAGAAGCGATCCTTTCGGGAACTATTTCTTTTATTTTCAATTATTTCAAAGGAGATGCCAGCTTCCATGATGTTGTGAAACTAGCTCAGGAAAAAGGCTATACCGAGCCAGATCCGCGCGATGATTTGAAGGGAACTGATTTTATGCGTAAAATGCTAATCCTAGCACGGGATGCCGGATACCCGATGGAGGCCGCTGACGTACATATAGAAAATATTTTACCAAAAAGCTGTATTGAAGCTGCTACCGTTGAAGATTTTTATGCAGCTTTAAAAGCTGAAGACGCGTATTTTGAAAACTTGAAAGAGCAGGCTGAAGCCAGCGGGAAAGCTTTACGTTATATAGGTAAACTGGAAGACGGTAAAGCAGCGATCACTTTGCAAATGGTGGATGAAAGTCACCCATTCTTTATCATGTCGGGTAGTGACAATATAATTTCATTTACAACCGACCGTTACAAAGACAGGCCTCTGGTTGTAAAAGGACCAGGAGCAGGTGCGGAAGTAACAGCGGCAGGTGTTTTCGCTGATTTGATAAACGTGGGAGCAAACTAATAATTACTATAAAAGCCCTTTAGGGAATATACTGATGGGCTTCGGTCCAAAAAAATAAATGAAAGATTCTATTAAAGTTTTTGCTCCGGCCACGGTCGCCAATGTTGTTTGTGGTTTTGACGTACTGGGTTTTGCGGTGAACGAACCCGGCGACGAAGTGATTATGCGCCTTACCGAAAAGCCCGGTATCCACATCAGTAAAATAACCGGTGATAACGGTCGCCTGCCACTCGACCCCAAAAAGAATACCGTAAGCGTTAGCGTTGAGCATTACCTTAACTACATCGGCCGACCCGACGTTGGCCTCGATATCGAACTGCATAAAAAAATGCCGATTGGGAGCGGACTGGGTTCAAGCTCGGCTAGTACCGTTGCAGGACTGTTTGCTGCAAAAGCTATTTTGGATGATCGGACTGATTTGATCGAGCTATTGCCCTTCGCCCGTAAAGGAGAGGAAATGGCCTGCGGACATGGACATGCCGATAATGTTGCACCGGCATTGCTTGGGGGTTTTGTACTGATTCGCAGTTACGAGCCACTGGATGTTATCAAATTGCCGCACCCTGCCGGGCTGTATTGTGCCATTGTTTTCCCGGATGTAGATGTTCCTACACGCGAAGCCAGGCAGATTATCCGTACTAAAATATTAATGAAAGATGCCGTTACCCAATGGGGTAATATTGCAGGACTGGTAAGCGGCTTGTTTTTGAATGATTTGGATCTGATCGGTCGCAGTATGCAGGATGTATTGGTTGAACCGGTACGCTCGATGCTCATCCCCGATTTTTACAAAATGCGCGAAATAGCCATGGAAACCGGAGCAATAAGTTTCGGTATATCCGGGTCGGGCCCGTCGGTATTTTCATTCACCCGCGATGAAGAAACAGCAAAACAGATCGCACAGAAATTGCAAAAGCAATTAGCTTCGATCCATATCAATTCAAACGCTTATGTGTCACCAATCAATGATGAAGGACCGAAGATTTTAGGTTAAAGGTTTTAGATAAAAGGGGAAAGGTAAAAGGAGAAAGGTAAAGCGACTTTAAATTCCGAAATTGGCATTTCGCAATTCGAATTTCTGCCATTTCGCAATCGAATTTCTGCCATTCCGCAATTAGAAAAAAATGAAGTTATACAGTACAAATAATCTCAATCACCAGGTCTCGTTCAAAGAGGCTGTTTTTAGCAGTATGCCGCAGGACCGGGGATTGTATATGCCTATGGTTATCGAAAGGCTTGATGAAGATTTTTTAACTAATCTGGGCGCTTATACGCTGCCCGAAATAGCATTTTACGTAGCAAAACATTTGCTCGGTGACGCCCTTCCTGAAAATGACCTGCAGGTAATTATCAAGGATGCCATTAATTTTGATGCTCCTTTGGTTGAGCTGGAAGAGAATGTATATGTGTTAGAGCTTTTTCATGGTCCCTCGTTAGCATTTAAAGATTTTGGCGCCCGCTTTATGAGCCGGGTGATGGCATATTTCCTCGGGGAAAATGAAAAAACATTGGACGTACTGGTTGCTACATCGGGCGACACTGGCGGTGCAGTAGCATTGGGTTTCCTTGGTGTACCAGGTACCCGGGTTACTATTCTGTATCCTAAGGGCAAAGTTAGTGGTATCCAGGAACTGCAGTTAACCACCAACGGGCAAAATGTACGGGCTGTTGAAGTGGAGGGTACATTTGACGATTGTCAGGCTTTAGTTAAACAGGCTTTTGTTGATGGGGTACTGAACCAGGAATTCAGGCTGACCTCAGCCAACTCGATCAACATAGCGCGGCTAATTCCGCAAACATTTTATTATTTCAACGCCTACGCGCAGCTGTTGCGGTCTGGCAAAACAAATGTAATTTTCTCGGTACCCAGTGGCAATTTTGGCAACATCGGTGCTGGTATTCTGGCCTGGAAGCTGGGGTTACCGGTTAACCATTTTATTGCCGCCACCAATGCCAATGATACAGTACCCGAGTTTTTACGTTCGGGCGTGTATCAGCCTAAACCATCGGTTCAAACCATTTCAAACGCTATGGACGTAGGCGACCCCAGCAACTGGGTTCGTATCCGCGATATGTTTAAAACCGAACCGGCAGAACTTGGTAAACTGATTACCGCTTTTAGTTACACAGATGAAGAGACATTAGATGCAGTACAGAAAATTCATTTATCTTATAACTACATTGTTTGTCCGCATACCGCTATAGCCTGGCAAGCCCTGAAAGACTGGCAACAAGACCAACCTACAGGAAAGTCGGCTGGCGTATTTTTGTCAACGGCCCACCCATGCAAATTTCCTGACGTTTTACCCGAACCTATTGCCGCCGAAATCGTTATACCTGTTCAGGTAAAAGATCTCGGCTCAAAGCAAAAGCAGGTCACAACGCTTGGTAAAGATTTTGAAGGTTTTAAAAAGTATCTGCTCGACAATAAATAAAGCCAAATTGGGTTTTAGTTATACCCCGGTAATTTTGACTTAATAATTCCTTTACTTCTTCAATTCCAAAATCTTATACCTATTTTTATTGTTAATAATTTGACTGCCGATATGGCTTTTGTGATGAAAAGAGTATATAAAAAGTGGGCGGTAGGCGCCGGGCTGGTTGGATTTGCAACCATAGCTTTTGGCTTTAACGACGATCTTTTCCAGATATCGAAAAACCTGGATGTTTTTGCTTCTGCTTACAAAGAGGTGAATATTAATTATGTGGATGATATCAACTCGGCAAAAATGATCAAGACCGGGTTGGATGCCATGTTGGATGGTCTAGATCCGTATACCGAATTTGTGCCTGAATCCGAAATAGAAGATTATAAACTGCATTACGTTAGTACACAATACGGAGGTATTGGTGCAGGGATATTTCCGAGAGATGGTAAAGTTTATATCTCTGATGTTTTTGACGGCTTCCCGGCTCAGCGCGCAGATTTGAGGTCTGGCGATCAGCTTGTAAAAATTAATGATGTCGATCTGGCCGGAAAAACTAACGACCAGGTAAGTGCTTTGCTGAAAGGTGCCAAAGGAGCTACCGTAAAATTACAATTGAAGCGAGGCGACGAAGCGCCGGTAGATAAGCAATTGGTCCGCGATGAGATCAAACAACCCAATGTATCCTATTCCGGTATGGTTGATGGTAATATGGGCTATATCAAGCTGGATAAATTTCTCGAAAACTCTGCCGATGAGGTAACTCACGCCTTGATAGAATTGCAAAAGAATAACCCGAATGGCATTATACTCGACCTGCGTTCAAACGGAGGAGGTATCTTGCAGGAAGCAGTGAAGATCGTTAACCTGTTCGTAGCCCGGAACGTTGAAGTGGTATCGCAAAAGGGCAAAATCAAAGACAAAAACTTTTCTTACAGTACCCCTAATTCGCCTTTAGAGCCTAACCTGCCTTTGATTGTGCTGGTGAATGGCCGTTCGGCGTCTGCCTCTGAAATTGTGGCCGGCTCCTTGCAGGATATTGACCGGGCAGTAATAATCGGGCAGCGCAGTTATGGAAAAGGTCTGGTTCAGCAAACCTTTAACCTGCCTTACAATAGTTTAGTAAAAATAACCATCGCTAAATACTACATTCCATCGGGCAGGTGTATACAGGAAATTGATTATGCTCACCGCAAAGCTGATGGTACGGTTGTAAAAGTAGCCGACTCGTCCATGCATGAATTCAAAACCCGCGACGGGCGATCAGTTTATGATGGCAGCGGAATTTACCCTGATATTTTTGTTAAACAAGAGCGGTTCAGCAACATCACGCAATCGCTCGTATCTAAATTGCTGATTTTTGATTATGCCACGCTTTATCGTAATTCACACAAAAGCATTTCTGCTGCGTCAGTTTTTCGACTTTCTGATGCAGATTTCGACGAATTTGTTAAATTTCTCGGCAATAAAAACTACAGCTATACCACACAGAGCGAAAAGCTGGTCAATAACCTGAAAACGGAGGCAACCAAAGACAAGCAGTTTTCAAATATTCAGGCCGAGTACGAAGCATTAAAAAATAAATTGCAGGAAAGCAAAAAGAACGACCTGCAAGCGAATAAAGAAGAAATTAAGCAGGTACTCGAGAATGAGATAGTTTCGAGGTATTATTTTGAGAAAGGCCGCTTTGAAGCTAACTTTAAATACGACAATGAGCTGGCCCAGGCTGTTAAAACGGTGCAGGACAAAAATCAGCTGGCAGCTATTTTACATGGCGAGGGCGATTACAAAGTAATCGGGAAACCTCAGTTAGCAATGGTTTCGAAAAAGGCCGCTGATAATAAGGACACCAGCGAACAATAAATTTTCGGAAATAGATTTATCAGGAACAGCTCAAAAGGCTGCTCTTTTGTTTTATCGGATAACCCGGGCAATTGCTTTCGCCCAAAATTCGCCCAATGCCTTTGCGCCACTTACATTCGGATGAAGATAAAATATGCCCTTGTTACCCTGCTCGGCCTGGAAGCTATCCATAAAATGCGTTTTGAAGAAATCAAAAGCATCCGTATCGCCTAAAAAAACCCTTCCTTTCCTTTTGGTGGCATAATATGCTACCAACTGATCGATCTGCGGGAAATAACTTTGTAACCTGTCCAGGCCTTCCTGCAGGTACATAGCGCCATTATAGGTATTGGGGCTGTACCACAAAGGATGTTGTATCACTACCTTACAACCGGGTTGATTCTTTAGCAACTGGTCAATAATAGTGCGCAGATTCCTGGCATAGTTTTCAGGTGATACGGGCGAACCGTGTGGTCCGCGAATTGCGCTGTCATTGGTGCCCAGCATGATTGAAAAGACAAGTTCGCTTGCTGATCCCTGAAATCCGTTCGCAGCATTTTCAACCTGTTCGAAAGCATTTGTTCCGGGTAGAAAATCAAGAGTAGTATAGCCGCTATGCCCCTGGTTTGAACCCTGAACAGAAGAATAACCGGCTTTTTGCAGCACATTAATGGCTACAACCGTTGGGTTATCTGCAGCATCGCTTATACCTGCTCCGGCAGTAATGCTATCGCCGATATAAATCACATTGAGGCCCTTGCCCTGGGCCATAACGACACCCGTGTTGATCAATATAACTAAGAGGATAAAACCCCATTTCGCTTTTGTCAGCATGAAATAGCTATTTGAAACTAATCCCAATATTTTGAAATAAGAATGCCCATTTATCTGCCTGTCCGCTGATTACCTGTTCTGTCGATTGCCCCGCGTCATGTCCGGCATTGGTTTCGATACGGATCAATACCGGAGCCGGTCCTTTTTGATATTCCTGTAAACGTGCACCAAATTTAAAAGAATGAGCTGGTACTACCCGATCATCATGATCGGCAGTGGTTACCATTGTTGCCGGGTAATTATTTGGCTCAAGTGCATGATACGGGGAGTACTTATACAGGTATTGAAACATCTCCTTGTTATCTTCAGCAGTACCATAATCGTATGCCCAGCCCGCACCGGCAGTAAATTTGTTATAGCGCAGCATATCCATCACCCCAACCGCAGGGAAAGCAACTTTGCATAAGCCTGGTTGTTGCGCCATTACTGCACCAATCAGTAAACCACCATTCGAACCACCTGATATGGACAGGTAATCAGTTGAAGTGTATTTGTTTTTCTTCAGGTAAGCCGCGGCTGCAATGAAATCGTCAAATACATTTTGCTTGTGCATTTTAATACCGGCACGGTGCCAGGTTTCGCCGTATTCGCCGCCGCCGCGCAGATTAGGTACCGCGTAAATGCCTCCCTGCTCCAGCAGGATGATATTTGATGTACTGAAAGCGGGTGTCAGACTTATACCAAAGCCTCCGTAGGCATATAGCAAGGTCGGGTTTTTACCATTTAATACGATGCCCTTTTTGTAGGTAATGATCATCGGAATACTGGTACCATCTTTCGATTTATAGAAAACCTGTTTTGATTCGTATTGCGAAGGATCGAACTGCACATTAGGTTTTTTGAAAATTGTCGATACCCCGGTAGCAATATCATACTTAAAAATAGTGGGTGGGTAAACATAGCTGGTAAAGGTGTAGTAGGTCTCCTTTTCTTCTTTTTTGGTCCCGAAGCCACTGGCTGTACCAACGGATGGTAAGGCTATCGTGCGTTCCAGCTTTCCATCCATATCATATTGCTGCACCAGCGAGGTCGCATCCTGCAGGTATTCTGCAAACAACTTTCCACCACCAGTACTCACACTGAGTACGTTCTTTGTAGCCGGAATCAGGTCTTTCCAGTTGATGGAAGAAGGGTTAGCGATGTCTACTGTTACCAGCCTGTAGTTTGGTTGATAAAGGTTAGTTTGGATATACAATTTGCTCCCTAAATTATCAACCACAAAACTATTATTATCAAAATTATTGACAACCGTTACGATTCCGCTACCCGGATTGCCAAAGTCCTGCACATATAATTCATTACCCGTGGTACTTTCTGCAGCCGTAATCACCAGGAAGCGTTCGTCCTCGGTCAGGTAGGCGCCGATGTATCTGCGCGGTGTCTGTTCGCCGCCAAAGATCAGTTTATCGTCGCTTTGCGGTGTTCCAAGCTTGTGGTAAAACAATTTATGGTATTGAGTAAGGCCCGAAAGCTGACTGCCTTCTTTGGGCTTTTCATAACTGCTGTAATAAAATCCTTCATTCGCCTTCCAGGCTATCCCGCTGAATTTTACGTCGCGCAGGGTATCTCCCACCTGCGACTTATCATCGGTTTTAATAACGATCACTTTGCGCCAGTCGGACCCGCCCTCTGATATCTGGTAGGCTGCCAGGCTGCCGTCTTTGCTAAAGTTGAGGCCCTGGAGTGAAGTAGTACCGTTTGCCGAGAATTTATTAGGATCGAGAAATACTTCGGGGGCCCCATTGTCACCAACTTGCCGCCAAACGACCGATTGCGCCTGCAGCCCATCATTCTTGTAAAAATAGGTGTATTTCCCTTCTTTAAAAGGCGCACTGTATTTTTCGTAGTTCCACAAAGTTTCAAGCCGTTTCTTGATGGCCTCACGGAAAGGGATCTGCGCCAGGTAGTCCTGGGTAACTTTGTTTTCCTCTTTTACCCATGCTTTGGTATCCGGTGCGCGGTCATCTTCCAGCCAACGGTAAGGATCGGGTACCTGGATGCCGAAATAAGTATTTACAGTATCAACTTTTTTGGTATTAGGATAGGGTAGTGTTTTGATATTCATTTGCTGTGCTAAAATGGAGCTGCCGGTAAAAAGGGCCATCATCAAAAGGATAGATTTTTTCATCGAAATTGCCGGTTAAGTTAAAACTAAGATAGGTTTTTTTATTGGGTCATTGAGTCATTAGGTATTTCAATATACTCTTTTTCAAATTGCATTTTGCAAGCTGCATTTCTGCCCCTCCGCAGTTGAACAAAGCTTCCTAAAACAAAAAATCCCGTATTACCGGGATTTGAAGTGTTATATAAGCAGTATCAAATTACTGTCCGGCAGGCACACCGTTGCTGGTGTATTTACTACCAAAGTTGATGTAGTCTGTTAAGATCTGGCCTGCTTCGATCTTTAAAAAGTCAAGATCCTCATTTTTAGGCCGGCTTTGACCTTTAGCAACCGGTTTGAAACCCAGGGCAACACGTTTATTGTTATTGCGTTCAAATTGATTCTGCTCGTCGGCATCGCGCTCCGCTTTTAACGATTTTTCATTAAGCGGAACCGACTTTTCAAGGTCGTGTTTTTGGAAATCAGCAATGTCCTGTTGCAGGTATTTGTAACTGTCGCTGGCGTTCATACGATCTTCATGCAACTTGTTAAGCTGGGGCACCACCGCGGTAAAATCGCCAACTTTGGTATAGTCGCTCTTAGGTATTACGTCAAAAGGCAATGCCGAGGGTTCGGTATCTTCTCCGTATTTGTTTAATGGTATCAATGAAGGGAATTTGATATCCGGCGTTACGCCTTTATGCTGGGTGGAGTTGCCGCTAATGCGGTAAAACTTGGCGATGGTTAAGTTAAGCTGACCGTATTTACTTTGGCTGCCTGTATTAACAACCTTTTTTCCACCGTTGTCATTGGATGCAGTTTGGGTCAGTTTTTCTAATGCCGAAGGTTTGATTACCCGATCAAGATCAATGGCATTTTGAACGGTACCTTTGCCGTAGGTTTGAGTACCGATGATTAATGCACGACCATAATCCTGCATGGCGCCCGCAAATATTTCAGAAGCAGAAGCACTGAAACGGTCAACCAGGATAGCCATTGGTCCCGACCAGGAAACTGACGGATCATCATCACTGTCAACTTCCGTTTTATCCTGTGCATCCCGAACCTGCACAACCGGGCCGGTTTTAATGAACAGGCCGCTCAGGTCAATAGCTTCCATTAACGAGCCACCACCATTTTCGCGTAAATCGATCACCACACCGTCAACATTTTCTTTTTTAAGGGTATCCAGTATCAGTTTTACATCGCGGGTTGTGCTCTTATAGTTGGGGTTGCCCGATTTGTAATCGTTATAATCGATATAAAATGCCGGGATCGATATAACACCGATCTTAATAGTTTTGCCATTGGAGATATAGGTTTTGATCTCTTCTTTAGCCGATTGGTCCTTCAAGATGATTTTTTCGCGCACCAGTTCTACTACTTTTGGCTTGGCGGCCACATTGCTTCCTTTAGGTAAAATTTGCAAACGAACAATAGTTCCTTTGGTGCCCCTGATAAGCGCAATAGCATTTTCGATACGCCAGCCGATAACATTCTGAAATTCGCCATCTTTGCCCTGGGCCACCGCTACGATGTGGTCGTCGGGAGAAATTTCGTGGCTCTTATCCGCCGGACCACCGGGTACAATAGATTTGATGGTCACGTAGTCATTTTCGGAACCTAAAGTAGCACCAATGCCTTCCAGTGAACGCGACATTTCGATATTGAAATTAGCTGCATTTGCCGGGTTAAAGTAATTGGTATGCGGATCGATCGCATTGGTAAAGGCGTCCATAAAAATCTGGAAAACATCCTGGTTATTCAGCTTGTTCGACTGGTCTAACAGGTTCTGGTAGCGCTTTTTCAGTGTTTCCTTGTTTTTTTCCATGTCTGTGCCCGTGAGTTTCAGGTTCAACAGATCATATTTGATACGCTCGGTCCAAACCTGGTCGCTTTCTGTCTGAGAGGCAAAAAACGGCAGACTATCTCTGTCAAACGTAAACGTTTCATTAGAGTTGAAATCAAATTTCTTGTCAATCTCGGCTATTGAAAACCTGATTCGGTCGTTATACCTTTTTTGGTAGACGTTGAATATATTGAACACATCGTTCAGATTACCTTCTTTTAAATCGGCAGACAGAACAGTTTTATATTTCGCAAAATCCCGCAGGTCAGAGGCCAGGAAATAGTTATGATTTTCGTCAAGTTGTTTGATATAACGATCAAATACTACTTTTGAAATCGAATCGTTTAGATCAACTTTCTTATAATTATATTCCGTGATCAGTTGCGCTATATATCGACATACCGTTGCCTCCTGTGCATCAGGCTGCAAGTTGTTAGAGCCATCAACCCTAACCAGGGGTCTGTTGGGCGACGCTTTGCATGCCAGCGCGGCACCAATCAATAATAAAACATACAGTTTCTTAAACATATCTTTAACTTTCTTTAAATCGGGGTTGTAATAATGTACCAACACTTTTTGGCTGTTAATAGTTTGTAAATAAAAAGAGACAGTGTAATTAACTGTCTCCCGATCAGGGTAACAATATTACAAATAATGTTTATTAGAATGTTATTGCGCTGATAAAGTTTAAAACATTTTACAAATCTTTATTTCCATCCACAGCAGTTTCGGCGTAGCGGTTTGCAAATAGTATCTTGTTTTGCCCTAATAAGGGGATCATCTTTTTAATTTCTTCTGCTTTTTCTTTCATTCCTCTGAGCTGTGCCAGGTTTTGCGCTTCATTCAAATCGGCGCGGGCCGAAACCAGGTCGCCCAGGTTCTCTTTAATTCCTGCCAGGCTAACGAGGTTGGCTATCGTATGCCTGTCGTTGTTTTCCTGGCGCGATATATTGATGCTCTGTAAAAAATACCATTTGGCCTCTGAGTACCGGTGCATTTTAATATATAACTGACCCAGGTCGCTAAAATTGTAGCTGGCCACATTATATATACGCCAGCTCATATTATGCCGTACATCTTTGATCAGCGCCCGCTCCTGCGAAAGTAGACTGAATTCGCTTTCATCAAAAGCAAATGGCTTCACTTCGGCATCAGACAGCACAGTTTTTGAAACTATAGCGGCACGACCGTTCAAGCGTAAATTGATCAGGGGACGCGGATGAAAAGGCGGAGTTTTCTTCCAGAACAAAAGCTGCGCCGAAGCCGAATATCCGGATATCATCAATAATATAAGCAGCCTGTAACGCATCTGTTTGTTCTCTTTCGAATTTATCTTTAAATCAATTCGGCTAAGATATTGATTTTTAGTCTATTTATAAACGCCTGTAATTATACGTTTTGCGGAGGTTGTTTGTTTTAACCCGCTTGCTGGCGATGATTGATGATATTTATTCACTAAACAGAAATCATCTCACAAGCCCTACCGGGGACGAAGCTATCTCTAAATTTGCAAATCAATAGAGCAGTATGTTATATTGTTCATACGTGCCCCAATATCGACCAGCAAAACTGGCGATAGAACATTTTAAGCTTAGCTTATTTTTTGATCTCATAAACCATTTCCACCATACCGTTTTTGTAGGCGGTCAGGTCTTTTAACCGAAGCGATTGTTCTGGCAGCGTTTCATCGAAAAGCCGAAGGCCATCCCCCAAAATTATCGGCACTATAGATAGCCGGATTTCATCAGCAAATTTATTCTTAAGGAAGTTTTTTACAAGCGCCGCTCCGCCCACCACCCAAACGTTGGTGTAGTTTTGTTTCAGAAGTTCGTTAACAAGGGCACCAGGGTCGCCGGAAAAAACCTGAATGCTATTTCGCTCAACGGGCAGGTTTCGCTGCGATAATACGATGGTCGGCGTATCGCCATAAGCCCAGCCATAGTTTTTGGAAAGTTCAAGCGCATGCTCATAGGTGTGTGAACCCATCACATAGCAGTCGATTTTTCTTAGAAATGCCGTAGCATCCTCTTCAGTAACTGTTGTTCCTTTTTCGTAGGTATCAGCCGTTTCAAACCAAGAAACGCTATTGTCTTTTTTGGCGATGATGCCATCGAGGCTGGCCACAAGGTGGAGGGTGATTTTGGGTGCAGCGCCGGTCATTCCTAATTCTTAAAGCTAAACATCACAACGTTTCTTCATTACAACCTTTCAACAAAAATCAATCAAACACCGCCACGCCCTCATCATACGCCGCCCAAACCATGTAGGGGTGGGTGTCTAAATGGTAAACCTCGCCTTTGGCAGATATACCGATCACCCCGGCAAAGCCATCAAATGGTTTTAGTTCGGCCAGTGTTTTGGCGGTAGCCGCCTCCAGGCTCATA
This sequence comes from uncultured Mucilaginibacter sp., assembly GCA_903866915.1. Classification (GTDB taxonomy): domain Bacteria; phylum Bacteroidota; class Bacteroidia; order Sphingobacteriales; family Sphingobacteriaceae; genus Mucilaginibacter. The sequence continues at coordinate 47,184 of CAIPPO010000115.1, forward strand.
CCATCACTGACGCGGGTAACAATTTTTGCAGCTACGGCACCGCTTACAATATCTTCACCAACGCCGGTGCATGAAATACCGGCATAAGCATCCGCATAATTACCAGCCACCGTTGCCGAATCGCTGACACGGCATGGGATCTCAAAACCTTTACCCCCGGTTGAAGTTGCAGCGGCAATGTTGCCCTCAACATCCAACGCTACACAACCTACAGTTCCGGTACCCAAGCGTAAAGAATCAGCCAGTTTTTGTTCATACTCCTGGCGGCGCTGGGCGGTTTCGGGATTATAATAGGGGAAACCCTGTTGATAGGCAAAATCCTGTGCGCCCTCTCCGCTTAAAACCCGGTCTGGCAAGTGCAACAGTTTTTCTGCCACATCAATCGGGTTTTGAACGGCTTCCAGGTTGATCACCCCCGAGAATGCCAGGCTTTTGCCATCCATCAGCGCTGCGCTCATGCGGATTTTGCCATCGCTTTGAATCTGCGACCCTGTACCGGCATTGAACAGATCGTTATTCTCCAACAGGCGAACAGTATAAACAACCGTTTCCAAGGCAGTATGCGTTTTCAGGTATTGGTGGCCCGATAACACAATATCGCGCAAGGCCTCCTGTTTAGCCTGCTTCACTTCCTTATTGGTAGCCGACTCACTGAAAAAGCCGCCGTGTATTATTAGTTTCATTTGTTTGAGTCCGAAAGTCTTATTAAGTCCGAAAGTCCGCCTCCATCTACCTATCCTGCCCGCGGATAAATACACCATCTTCCACTTTATAAACTTTTTTAATGTAGAGTTTGTGTTGATGCAGGTCGTATTTATCATAAATAGACATCACATGCAGTTTCAGGTTTTCGATGGACACCGGCGAACCTAGTTCCACATCGTAAATATTGGTTTCCACCATGTTTTTACCATCCACCAAAATGATCAGGCCCGATCCTATGGCTTCCATCTGGCTGCCTTCGGTGATGAGTAAACCTGCATCTTCACCCAGGCCTATCCCCAGGATGCCAGGATTGCTGGCAACGGCATACATCAACCTGCCTATGCGGCCACGTTGCACAAAGTGCGTGTCGATGATTACAGAATCAATAAAGCCAAGCCCGGCTGTAATTTGCACTTCGCCTTTGATCAGGGCCTCGTTGCTTTGGCCTTTATAAATCATATTGGTTGATGCGGCTGCGGCTCCGGCCGAAGTGCCTGCAATGATGAAATTCTCTTTGTGATAGCGCTGTTTCAATATTTGAAGGAACTCTGTCCCACCAAAAATTGAGCTTAATCTCAATTGGTCACCGCCGGTAAATATTACTACATCAGCTTTTCGGATACGTTCAATATAGTCTTTCCGCTGTGCATCCTCCCTTGATTTGATATGCAGTGTGCCAACATTCGCCAGGTTGAGCTGGTTGAATGCATTGACATATTCGATGCCCACCAATTCAGGGATCTGCGATGCAGTTGTTACTACTTCAACTACCGAGGCTTCGTGATTAGCCGATTCGGTTATTATACGTTTAAGTATCCCGCGGTCGAAAAATTTAAGATGATCAGGCTTTATGATATGTTCCTGTGTGCTGATATTGGTGCCGAGGTCGACGGCGCCGCCAATAATTACCAATTTTCCTTTGGGACTTACCATATGAGTTTGCTGTTCTTACCGGCACTTTACCGGTACATCGTCGCAAATTAAAGAAAAATGACTGCATGGGCGCACATAAAACTTTAAACATATTGCGGGTTTTTAACCGAAAACTTTTAATACCATCCGAAGTTTTATAGCTTTATTCGAAATTGAATCACCCTCAAACGAACAGACACTACGAATGAAAATAGAAAATATACAAGTACTGCGCGGCCCCAACATCTGGAGCACCAACCGTAAGAAGCTGATACAGATGCGGCTCGACCTGCAGGAAATGGAGCATCAACCCAGCAATGCCATACCTGGATTTTTAGAACGATTGAACAAATTGATACCTTCCCTGCACGAACATCGTTGTTCGCCGGGTGTTCCGGGTGGCTTTTATCAACGTGTTGAAGCCGGCACCTGGATGGGACACGTGGTTGAGCATGTTGCCCTGGAGATACAATCGCTTGCTGGTATGGATACCGGCTTTGGCCGCACCCGCGAAACTAAAAAGCCAGGTGTTTATAATGTGGTCTTTACCTATTTAGAAGAGAAAGTTGGTGTTTATGCAGCCGAAGCGGCTGTGCGTATTGTTGATGCTGTTATCAAAGCGGAAGCCTATAATCTGCAACACGACCTGCAGCAAATGCGGGAGATACGCGAGGATACACGCCTCGGGCCAAGCACGGGATCTATTGTTGATGAAGCTATTGCCCGCGATATCCCCTGGATTCGATTGAATAACCAGTCGCTGGTGCAATTGGGTTATGGAAAAAACCAGGTACGCTTCCGCGCTACCATGACCGAAAAAACCAGTTCTATAGCAGTTGACCTGGCAAGTAATAAAGACGAAACCAAACGCATGCTGCTTGACGCAGCAATACCTGTTGCCAGCGGTATCACGATATCGTCAACTGCCGGTGTAGATGATGCAATACGTAAAGTTGGTTTCCCGCTGGTATTTAAACCGCTTGATGGTAACCACGGAAGAGGCATTTCAATTAATATCCGCAACCGGGAAGATGCAATAGCAGCGTATGAACACGCCGCGAAAATATCCCGTAAAGTGATTGTCGAACGTTTTATTACGGGATACGATTTTAGGGTGCTGGTGATCGATAACAAAATGGTGGCGGCAGCACTGCGCGATCCGGCACACGTTGTGGGTGATGGGCAGCTGACCATACAACAACTGATCGACAAAGAAAATACCGACCCACGCCGGGGATATGGACATGAAAATGTGCTTACCCTGATCAGTGTTGACCGGGACACACTCGACTTGCTCGATAAAAAAGGATATACGCTGGAAACTGTTCCGGCAAAAGGCGAAAAAGTGTTTGTTAAATCAACCGCCAACCTCAGCACCGGGGGCACTTCAGTTGACGTGACCGACCACGTGCACCCTCAAAACGTATTTATTTGCGAACGTATCTCCAAGATCATAGGTCTCGATATCTGCGGTATCGATATCATGGCTAAAAACCTGAGCGAGCCGCTTAACGAAACTGGCGGTGTAATATTGGAAGTGAACGCTGCACCGGGTTTCAGGATGCATATCGCGCCAAGCGAGGGATTGCCACGCAATGTAGCAGGCCATGTGATCGATATGTTATACCCTCCGGGTAAATCCGCCAGGATACCAATCATTGCTGTAACCGGCACCAATGGAAAAACCACGACCACACGCCTCATTGCCCATATTGTGAAGAATAATGGCTTCCGCGTTGGCTTTACTACTTCTGATGGTATTTACGTGCAAAATAATATGATGACCAAGGGCGATACTACCGGTCCGGTAAGTGCCGAATTCATTCTGCGTGATCCAACTGTTGAGTTTGCCGTGTTGGAAACTGCCCGTGGCGGTATTTTGCGTTCGGGTTTGGGTTTTGGGCAATGCGATATAGGAATCATTACCAATATTCAGGAAGATCACCTTGGTCTGGCCGATATTCATACGCTGGAAGATCTTTCGCGTGTAAAAAGCGTGGTGACCAATGCCATTAAAAAAGAGGGCTGGGCGGTACTTAATGCCGATAACGATTACTGTGTGAAGATTGGGCGCAAGGCGGAAAGTAACGTGGCCTATTTCAGCATGGACGAAAACAACCCTGTCATCAAAGCGCATTGTAAAAAAGGCGGTATTGCCTGTATCAGCGAAAATGGCTTTGTAACCATACAAAAAGGCGACTGGAAGATCCGCGTTCAGCGTACCTTGCTTATCCCGCTTACTTTTGGCGGTACAGTGCCTTTCATGGTGCAGAATGTACTGGCAGCTACCCTGGCAACTTTCCTTTGGGGATTTAAGACCGAGGATATCCAAACTTCTTTGCAAACCTTTATCCCATCGGCAGCACAAACTCCGGGAAGGATGAATATCTTCGAATTCAAGGATTTCAGGTTCATGATCGACTTTGCGCATAACCCGGATGGCTTTAATGGTATTAAGGCATTTTTAAGTCATATCGATTCGCCGCTCAAGATCGGTATCATAGCCGGTACCGGCGACCGCAGGGATGAGGACATCCGCGAGATCGGCAAAATATCTGCTGAGATGTTCGACTATGTTATCCTGCGGCAGGAAAAACACCTGCGCGGCCGCACCGAAGAAAATATTTTGACCCTGCTGATCGAAGGCATCCATTCGGTGGATCAAAACAAACCTTTCGAAATAGTATCAAAAGAAGTTGAAGCGATCAAATACGCCATGAGCATGGCAAAACCTGGCACCTTTATCGTTGCGCTGAGCGATGTGATCGATAATGCTATTGAAACTGTACAGGATTACCAGGAGCAGGAAAGGAATGGGACGTTTGTGGTGTAACCCCCGCAACTCACCCCGACTACGCTTCGCTGGTCGACCCTCTCTACGCTAACGTAGAGAGGGTTTTTTGTTTTATTCATATCCATCAAAGCGTCATGGCGAGGAACGATCCCGCGACTGCGGGACCAAACTGTGCCAGTCAACGAACCAGTATTTTTTTGGATGACGCTATCTCTGATACTATATCAAAGCGTCATGGCGAGGAACGAAGCCATCTCCAAACTTTGCCAGTCAACGAACCAGTATTTCTTTGGTTGACGCTGTCTCTGATACTATATCAAATCGTCATGGCGAGGAACGAAGCCATCTCCAAACTTTGCCAGTCAACGAACCAGTATTTCTTTGGTTGACGCTGTCTCTGATACTATATCAAATCGTCATGGCGAGGAA